>JBBSEZ010000319.1:0-11723 GCA_038239195.1 Gemmatales bacterium | reverse complement strand
CCCGAGTCCCACTTCGGGTGGCCCGATCCACCGCGCGGCCCACGCGGCCCCCCCACCGCGTGGCCCCCCACGGAACGGCCCACCCTACCTCGGTTTCGGCGGCGCCGTGGGCGCCACCCCCGGCAATCCACGCGGCCTGCCGGCCTGCCCACTTCGCGCAGTCCGACTTGACAGGCGTCGGAATCTTGTCCACACTTGACGGGGCTTCGGGCCTCTTGGTTGCAATGCTCCTTGAACGACTTCGCCCACCAGGACGGTCGAATGGCTTTCACCCCCTCGCAGAAGCCGACGCGCGAATGGCCCCTGCTGGTCCTCGCCATCGCCCTGGTCGGCGCCGTCTGCGTCCCCCTCTACCAGTGGTGGGTCGCTGGCACCGGCAACGAGGCCAGCCTCATCAAGTGGACGCCCGACCGGGTGGCCCGCTTGCTCCTGGGCCCCGAACAGATTGCCTGCTACTGCGCCAGCTTGTGGGCCGGCTTGATCTTGCTCACCCGCCACCTCGAAACGCGCCGCCAACGCCGGGCCTTTGCGCTCGAACTGCTGCCCCCCGACGCCTGCATCCTCCCCGAGGACGCCCGCCTGCTCCAGCGCCGCATCGACCAGCAGGTCGGCAGGCGCGGGCCGTACGTGCTCGCCAACCTGCTCAAGCTGGCCCTCGGCAAGTACGCCGTGAGCCGCTCCAGCCGCGAGGTCGGCGAGACCGTGCGCTCTCAGGCCGACCTCGACATGAGCCGGCTCGTCTCGTCCATGGCGATGGTCCACTACCTCGCCTGGGCGATCCCCGCCATCGGCTTTCTCGGCACCGTCCGCGGCCTGGCCGGCAGCCTCACGCTCGGCGGGGAAACCAAGCGGGCCGTCGCCGACTTCATCAAGGAGGCCACCGGCCACCTCAACGTCGCCTTCGACTGCACGCTCGTCTCGCTCGCCCTGAGCTTGATCGTGATGTTCTTCCTCCACCTGCAACAGCGCGAGGAAGAGGCCCTGGTGCTCGACAGCCAGCAGTTCGCGATGGAGCACCTGATTGGCCGACTCTACGACGCCGCGCCCGACGCCGTTCCGGGCGGTGGCGGGGCGACCTCCGTTCCCCTCCCAGAGATGTCCCCCTCGACGAGGAGGTTGGTTTCATGAGCCTGATCGGCATCGACCTGAACGCCACCCGAGCTCGGGCGGTGTCCGGGCCTCGACCGCGCAGCGCCACCACGATCCCCCTGGAAGACGACAGCCTCGACCTGCCGCTGGCCGTCAGCCTCGAAGGCCGACAACCCGCCGTCGGCCGAGCGGGCGCTTCCCTGTGCCGTCGCTTGCCCCACCTGGCCTGCCTCGACTTCTTGCCCTTCCTCGGCGCCGCCCGCGCCTGGGCCGCCGGGAGACATCGCCTCGATGCCAGCGCCGCCCTCGGCCTCGTCTTCCATGCCCTCAACGCGCCTCTACGAGCGCGCGGCGGCGGCACGAGCGGGATGGCCAGCGGCGTCGCCCTGTCGCTGCCGCCCTACCTCGACGCCTCCCAGGTGGCCCTCGTGGGCCGGCTCGCCGAGCAGGCCCACTGGCACCTGTTCGGCACCGTGCCGTCCCCCCTGGCGGCGGCCCTGTCGATCTTCGCCATTCCGGAGAGCGGAACGACCTTTTCCGGCATCGCCCTCGTCGCCGACGTGGACGGGCATGCCCTCACGTGGTCGATGGTCGAGGTGGCCGAGGGTCAGGCCCGGCTCCTCTACGTGCAACCGTCGCCTCACCTGGGCCGCAACGCCTGGCTGCTGCGCTTGCTCGACGGCGTGGCCCACCGCTGCGTTCGCCTGAGCCGGCGCGACCCCCGCGAGTCGGCCGAGGCCGAGCAATCGCTCCACGATCAGCTCGCGCGCTACCTCGAGTTGGGGGCCGAGCGCCCGCTGCTGGAACTAAGCCTTCAGGCGGGAACGTGGTATCAGCACCTGATGTTCCCCCCCGACGAGCTGACGGCGTTCGGGCTGCCGCTGGTGCGCCAGGCCATCCTCGAGCTACAGGCGTTCCGCGCGGCGACGGCCAGTTGCGGCGAGGTGTCGGCGGTGCTGCTGACCCCGGCCGCCGCCCGCTTGCCGGGGCTGGTGCCCGCCCTGGAGTCGCACCTGCAATCGGTGGTCGTCGGCCGGGCGGAAGACGACGAGGCGAGCTGCCTGAGCCTCGACGACTTCGGTGAGGAGCTCTTGGCGCCGCAGGACGGCGCGATCTCGCTGCGCGTGCTGTCGCCGGATGCGCTGGCGCGGTCGGCGCACAGCCTGGCGGTGCGCATCCACCGCGGCGAGCTGCCGGCGGGCCACCACGAGGCAGTGCTGTTGCCGACCGTTCAGCCGGCCGAGCCGCGCCAGCTCGACGCAGGCCCGCCGCGGCTCAACTTCCGCGGGCGCGATCATCTGCTGGCGGGCCCGAGCTTCGTGCTGGGCCGCGACCCGGTGTGCGACCTGGTCTTCGAGGGCGAACTGTATCCGACGGTGTCGGCCCGGCACTGCGAGATCCAGTTCGACCGCCGCGCGTACACCCTGTGCGACCGCAGCCGGCACGGAACGCTCCTGAACGACCGGGTGGTGCGCCAGAAGGTCGCCCTGCACTCCGGCGACTGGATTCGCCTGGGGCCAGCGGGGCCGGTGCTGCGCTTTCTGGGACAGAACGCCACGCGGTCCAGCGGGCCGCGCTGATCCCCATTTCGCCGCCGTGCAAGCACGGCGGGCGCCCTCGCCGCGACAAGGAGGCCCCCATGCGCGTCCGCCACCGCACCCCGTCGATCTTCAGCCTGTCCATGGTGGACGTGCTCTGCTGCGCCCTGGGTTGCGTCATCCTGCTCTGGCTGCTTAACGCCAAGCAGCACGAGGACGACGTCGAGGAACGCGACCGCGAGGCCGCCGTCCTGCAAGAGAAGGCCCGCACCGACCGCGAGGAGAGAGACGGCAAGCTGGCCGCCCTGCGCTCGGAGCACGACCTCACCAGCACCCACCTGTCGGCAGTCCGTGCCGACCGCGAGAGCGCCTACGCCCAGCTCGCTGCCCTCGACGCCCGCATCCGCAACCTGGAGGGGGAGCGCACCACGCTGCTGGCGGACGTGGCGAAGCGGAAGGGACAGGTGGCGAGCCTCTCGAAGAACCTGAAGACGACGGCCGCGCGCGTGCTGGCTCTGGAGTCGGACGTGCGCTCCGGCGAGGCGAAGCTGGCCGGCGAGAAGACGAAGTATGCCAGCGAAAAGGAGCGCTCCGACTCGCTGAGCAAGCGGCTGGCCCAGCGCGAGGCCGAGGTGCGCGAGCGCGGCCGCGAGCTGGAGGGGGCGCGCAAGGCGCAATCGGCCGAACAGGCGCGCGTCCGCGAGTTGCAGCAGGACCTGGCGCGGCGGACCAAGGAACTGGAGGGGCTGACGCGCAACCTGGAAGAGCTGCGCTCGGTGAGCCGCACGGTGCGGCTGACGCTCGCCGCCCGGGAAAAGGAGTTGGCGGCCGCTCGGGCCTACCGCGAGAAGTGGGAACTGGCCGACGCCCGGGCGCTGGCGCTCGATAAGCGACTGCTGGAGCGCGACGCGGCGCTCGGCGTGGTCTCGCGCTCCATCGTGACGTTGCAGGGCGAGAAAAAGGCGCTTCAGAGCGAGGTCGTGCGGGTGCGGACGGCCAACGAGAGCAAGTTCGCTGGCATCGCCCTGACGGGGAAGCACGTGATCTTTCTGGTCGATACGTCGGGCAGCATGGAGTTGCTGGACGAGAACACGACGGCGCCGAACAAGTGGCTGGAGGTCTGCAACTCGGTGGCGCAGTTGATTCGCAGCCTGCCGAACCTGGAGAAGTTCCAGATCATCGCGTTCGCGAGCACGACGGCCTACCCGCTGGGCAACGAGGGCCGTTGGATCGACGCGGGGCCGAACGCCGCGGGCAACGCCCTGAAGGCGCTCAAGGCGATCAAGCCCAAGGGCGGGACGAACATGTACGTGGCGCTGGAGAAGGCGTTCGAGTACCGCAAACTCGCCGAGGCGGTGGACACGGTGTATCTGCTGTCGGACGGCCTGCCGAACCAGGGCCCGGGCCTGCCGAAAAACAGCGACAGCCTGTCGGAAGAGCGCCGCGGCCAGCTGCTGGGCCGGCACGTGCGCGACAAGTTGCGGATGGACTGGAACCGCTCGATGCGGGACAGGCCGAAGGTGCGGATCAACGCGATCGGGTTCTTCTACGAGAGCCCGGACCTCGGGTCGTTCCTGTGGGCGCTGGCGCGCGAACACGAGGGGAGCTTTGTGGGGATGAGCAAGCCGTGAGGGGAAAGGTTAGCGACGCTTTCGAAGAAGCGTTGGGCCGAAGGCGCTTCTGCGAAGCGTCGCTAACCTCACAGCGTTTTCAGATACTCGATCACCGCCCGGCGCTGTTCCTCGGTCAGCTTGTCGCCGAAGGTGTGTCCGCCGTTGCCGCGGCCGGGCACCGAGGTGTCGTAGACCTTGCGCCGGTCGATCGGCGAGGTCGTCTTCGCGTCGGGCGCCTTGTCGAGCACCTTCACCTTCCAGCCGAGCTTCTGGGCGTCGTAGGCCTCCAGGTCGGTCTTGTAGGAGCGCGTGAAGAGTTTGGGCCGCGCCTTCGAGTTGAGCACGTGGTAGACCGTGGGCACCGAGCCGTTGTGGAAGTAGGGGGCGGTGGCCCAGATGCCATCGAGCGGCGGGGCCTGGTAGCCGGCCGTCTCGATAGTCTTGTAATCGCCCGCGAACCAACTCTTGTTGTAGTACTCGCCAAACTTCTTGCCGATGCCGTCGTAGCGGCGCCGGTCGGTGCCGATCTGCTCGATCGGCACGATCTTGTTGGGGTACGTCCACTTCTCGCCGTAGGTGCCGTGGCAGCGCGCGCAGTTGTCGAGGAACAACTTCTCGCCCCGGGCCGCCAGGGGCCGGTCGATCGGCAGAGGATACCTGGGCGGCTCCAGCGAGAGCAGGAAGGCTCGGATGTTCTTGAAGTCGCCCTCGGCCTTGTGGAAGTCGGAGGGGAAGTTGAGCGGGCCCATCATGAATTGCATCAGCGAGCGCACCGAGCGCTGGTCGGCGCCGCCGGTGTGATACATGGTCTTCTTCTTCTTCAACAGCCACCACGCGGGCACGTCCTCGCAGAGGTCGTCCTGCAATTCGAGGTCGATCCGGCGCAGGCGCAGTTGCAGGTTGGGCTCGCGGTAGCCGAGCAGGAAGACGGCCATGCCCCCCGCCTCGCTGGTGCCGCGCATGTTGCTGAAGCGGAAGGGCGGGCGCACGCGGCGGCCTTCGGGCCCGGCCAGCTCTTCGTAGAAGGCCTGGTAATCGAGGGAAGCGTTGCCGAGCCCGACGTAGGACTGGCCGGCGATCGACCCGCCGTGGCAGACCAGGCAATCGACGGTCAGGCCCTTGCGCTTCGTCAGGCCGAGGTTCACCTCGCCGGCGCGCATGCCCATCGGCAGCCCGCCGTTGGGGTAGGGCGCCGCGTGCAGCCCGTAGCGCTCCAGGAAGAGGCGCGAGTAGTCGGCCGGGGCGGGCTTGCGTGCAAGGCCCCAGTGCTTCCAGGCGTTGGCGTACGCTTGCGGGGGCATCGTCGGCGGGTTGTAGATGCGCCCCAGCAGCAACTTCTTGCCTCGTTCGGCTGCGGTCTCGACGTTCCCCGGGGCGGCCCCCGGCATCGACACCGGCGCCACGAGACAAAGCAAAACCGCGCCAACGACTAGAGGCGGCAGTGCCCGATTCGAGCGAAGCATGATTCGGCAACCCTCCGTGACGCGAGGACGGGACGACCTCCCCCTCATTGTAGCAGAGCGTGCCCCTCCGATGACACCTCCTCGCGCGAGAAGGCGCAGGCCGTTCGGCCCGCCCGCGATTCTTCCGTTGCCTTGCGAAGAAGGAGCGCAGGCCGTAGGGTATACTTTATCCAGCCTGCCCGGCGCTCCGACAGGGACAGAGACTGCGCCATGACGATCCGCACCTTTGAATCGGGAGACGAGGCGACGCAGGTCAGCATCTACAACGAGGCGACCGCCGACCTGCCGCGCTTCAAGGCCGCCACGCTGGACGAGGTTCGCCGGCGCTGCCGCGCCCCCGACTTCGACCCCACCACGCGCTTCTTCGCCCTGGCCGAGGGCCGCCCGGTCGGCTACGCGACCTTCCAGTCCACTGGCCGCGTCAGCTATCCCTGGTGTCGCAAGGGCCACGAGCCCCTCGCCGACGCCCTCCTCGCTCGCGTCCTGAAGGAGATGAAGGCACGCGGGCTGCCCAGCGCCTTTGCCGCCTACCGGGACGATTGGCCAGCGGTCAAGGAGCTCTTCGCGCGGCACGGCTTCGCCGCCGTGCGCGAGATGGTCAACTTCGTGCTCGACCTGGCGGACATGCCGACGCCGGCGGCCCGGCCGGCCAGCGGCATCACCCCGCTGACGCCGGAGGACGTCCCCGCCGTGCTGGCGCTCGGCACGGGCGTGCTGCGCTGCCGCACCGCGGCGGAGCTGGAGGCCCATCTGTTCCGCAACCCCTACTTCGGGCCGGGCTCTCTCTTCGCCTTGCGGGCCCGCGGCAACGGCACGTCGGTGGCGGTGGGGGCGCTGGTCGCCAACGCAACCTACGCCAACCCCAAGGCGGTCGATGCGTCGATGCCCTGCTTTCGCCTGGGCGCCTTCGGGACCGAGGGGATGAACACCAAGCGCATCAACGGCCTGTTCAGCTTCCTGGCCGCCGACAACCGCGACGTCGCCCCGTTCGCCCTCGACCTCATGGGCCACACGGTGATGCGCCTGGACGAGACGGACGTCGAGGCCCTCGGCGCCCAGGTGCCGTCGGACGCGCCGCACCTGCTGCGCTTCTACAAGCAGCACTTCCGGCGCCAGGGCAGTTTCCCGATCTTCGAGCGAGCATTGTAGTCTTTAGTTCTTAGTCTTTAGTTCTTAGTGCTTAGCAAAGACAGAACGCGGCGTGGGCCCTCTTTGCTAAGAACGAAGAACGAAGCACTAAGCACTAAGGATTGATGTGAGGTGCCTCATGCCGTTCGCCGCCGCTCTGTCCACCGCGCCGCAGGCGTTGCAAGCCGTCGCGGAGGTGTGCGCGCTTGCCCGGCAGCAGTTGCAGGGCGAGCCGGACCTGGCCTTCGCGTTCTTCTCCGGGCACCACGCCGGCGCGGCCGACGAGGTGCTGCGCGGCGTCCGCCGCGAGATCGCGCCGCGCTGCCTGCTGGGCTGCGTGGCCGAGGCCGTCATCGGCAACGAGCGCGAAGTGGAGAGCGGTCCCGCCCTGTCGCTCTGGCTGGCGCGCTGGGCGACGCCCATCGCGCTCAGCCCGTTTCACCTGGTGCTGGAGCGCACCGCCGACGGCCCCAGCCTGTTCGGCTGGCCCGACGAGCTGGCGCTGGGGACCGCCGACCTGGCGGGCGCTTCGGAGGCGGAATTTCCACCTCGGCCGCGCGCCGCGGCGCTGCTGCTCGGCGACCCCTTTACCTTTCCCGTCGATCGCTTCTTGCGGCGCATGAACGAGGACGCGCGCGGCGTTCCGGTGCTGGGTGGGATGGCGAGCGGCATCCGCGGCCCCGGCGAGTGCCGGCTGATCCTGGACGGTGCCGTCCAGCGCCAGGGCGCCGTGGGCGTGCTATTGCAAGGCGAGCTCGGGCTCCGGTCGATCGTGTCGCAGGGCTGCCGGCCGATCGGCCGGCACATGGTCATCACCAGGGCCGAGGACAACGTCATCTACGAGCTGGGGGGGCAGACGCCGCTGGCGCTCCTCCAGGAGCTCTGGCCGACGCTGCCGACCAGCGAGCAGCGCCTGTTCGAGAAAGGACTGCACATCGGCCGGGTGCTGAACGAATACCAGAGCGAGTTTCAGCGCGGGGACTTCCTGGTCCGCAACGTGCGCGGCCTGGAGCGCGACTCGGGGGCCCTCATCATCGACGAGCGGGTGCGCGTTGGCCAGACGGTCCAGTTTCAGGTGCGCGATGCGGAGACGGCCGACGAGGACCTGCACGCGCTGCTCCAACTCGACCTGAGCGCCCACGAGCGCCGCCCGGCAGGGGCGCTGCTCTTCAGTTGCAATGGGCGGGGCACGCGTCTTTTCCCCGACGCCAACCACGACGCGGGGGCGGTGCGCGGCGAGGCCGGCCCGATCCCCCTGGCGGGCTTCTTCGCGCAGGGAGAGCTCGGGCCCGTGGGGGGGCAGAACTTCATCCACGGCTTCACGGCGAGCCTGGCGCTGTTCGAGGAGTGAGAAGCGCGACGGCTCACACCAGCAGCGCCTCGCGCCCCTGGACGCGCAGCCGCCGGCGACACTTCGAGCACGACACCTCGTTGGGCAGGATCGTCGATTCCATCGATTCGCGACAAATCGGACAGCGATACTGGTAGGTGCGCGTCAACTTGGTCTTGCCCAGGAGCCGGCCGAAGAGCGTCGAGGTCGGCTTGTAGGTCTGCGTGGCCGTCACCACGATCGACGACCCCTCGAAGCCCTCCACGGCGGCCAGGCAGACGTGCCCGTCCTCGCAACCCATCGCGAACTGCTCTCCCGACGGGGAGAGGTCGCCACACATGATCTTGAACGGGACGTCGAGCTGCGCCTGCACGTCGAAGCTGGGCAGCGACAGCAGCAGCACGCGCCCCAGCGCGTCGGCGGTGAGGAGCGATTCGCCGTCGAGCAGGAAGAAGCAAGCGCGGCCCTCGCGGCCGATGTCGGCCGAGCCGGCCTCGGTCTGCTGCGCGAGGTCCCAGAGGCGCACCACGCCGTCGCGGCCCACCGACGCCGCCAGCCGGCCGTCCGGCGAGAACGAGGCCGCCGTCACGCGATCCTTGTGCCCGCGGAAGACGCACATCTCGCGGCCTCCCTCCACTTCCCACAAGCGCACCGTCATGTCGTGCGACCAGGAGAGGAGTTGTTTGCCGTTGGGCGAAAAGCGACAGCCGGCCACGATGTCCCCGTGCCCCGCCAGGGCTCGTCCGCCCTCGCCCTCCTTGCCGACCTTGCGCAGCAGGACGTGCCGGTCCCACGAGGCCGTGGCCAGCCACTGTCCGTCGGGCGAGTAAGTGATCGCGGAGATAGGTCGCGTGTGGGCGACGAAGTTGAGCAGCGACTGATGCGAGACGCCTTCCCAGAAACTGAGCAGCCCCTCCATGTTGCCCGCGAGCCATTGCTTCCCGTCGGGAGTGACCGCACAGCACGAGAGCGGTTTGGGGCTGGCCATCAGGGACGTGACCTGAGCGCCGGTCGCGGCCTCCCACAGGCGCAGGTGGCCGTCCCACCCTCCCGACAGCACGTAGGCGCCGTCGGGCACGTAGGCGCACGCGAAAACCTCTCCGTCGTGCCTTTCGGCCGGCTCCGGCGCCTCGAGCAATCGCAGTGTTCCCACCGTTGCCTCTCCTTCCGGGGCGCCAGCCTCGCCCTGTGGGGCTTGTCCCTTGCCTGACGAGCGGGCCCAGCCGTCCCCTGCGGCAACCATAGCTCACGTTTTCGGGTGCGGCGCCAAGCCCCCCGTCGGCCCCCGACAATCCGGACTTGACAGAAAATGTGGGGAAGACTATTTCCTCGCCCTCCCGGAACGAGTACGTGTTCCCCGTCCACAGGGACCAACCCATGCACGCGATGGATCGCTTCTCCTCGCCGACGGTTTGCTGCGCCGGCGTGCTGCTGGGCCTCCTGCTGAGCGGGGTGGTTTGCTTTGCCCAACCTCAACCGCCCGCCGCAGGCACGAGCGCGCGTGCCCTCGTCAGCGACGTCATCATCACCGGCACCCGGCAAGTGCAGGCCGAACAAGTCAAGAACATGCTCAAGACGCGCGCCGGCCGGCCCTACGACCCGCAACTCGTCCAGGAGGACGTGCGCACCCTCTACGGCACGCATCAGTTCGCCAACGTCTACTCCGACCGGCAGGAGGATGGCCAGGGTGGGTTCAAGGTCTACTTCTTCATTCGCGAGTATCCCAGCAAGGTGGAGAAGGTGGAGTACCGGGGCGGCGGGCACTTGCGCAAGGACGACCTCGACACGCTCACCGGCATCCGGGCGGGCGTGCCGCTCAACCCGATCGCCAACAAGTCGGCCTGCCAGGCGATCGTCCACAAGCTCAACGAGGAGGGGCGGCCCTTCGCCAACTGCACGCTGCTCAAGGGCGGCGAGGCGGGCGACACGGAGGTGATCTTCAACATCACCGAGGGCCCCAAGGTCAAGGTCCGCGACATCTCCTTCACGGGGCAGGCCTTCGTCAGCGGCGCCGTCCTCCGGACTCACATCAACAGCTCGCGCGCGTTCCTCGGCCTCCTCGGTGGGACCTACAATCAGGCGATGGTGGAGGCCGACACCGACGCGCTGCTGAAGTACTACCGGACCTTCGGCTACCACGACGTGCGGGTAGCGCGCGAGCTCCAGTATGCGCCGGGCGGAAAAGAGGTGACGCTCATCTTCCACGTCCAGGAGGGGGTGCGCTACCGCGTCAAGGACCGGCCCACGGTGCATGGCGTCCAGTGCATGCCGCACGAGCAGCTCGAGGTGCTCAGCAAGATCGAGCCGGGCGAATACTTCGACCAGCGCAAGATCGACACCGACATCGGCCGCATCAAGCACTGGCTGGGCAATACCGGGCGCAACGTCAAGGCCGATGCCTTCCCCGTCTACACCCGCGAGTCGCCGGGCATCGTCACCGTTCATTACCAGATCGAGGAGACGCCGCCCGCCCGCGTCGGCGAGATCAAGATCGTCGGCAACGACCGAACCCGGCGCAACATCATCTTGCGCCAGATTCCGCTCTACCCCGGACAGATCCTGACCTACCCGGACCTCCGCCAGGCCGAGCTCAACCTGGCCCGGCTCGGCATCTTCGACAGCAGCCCGGACGGGGCGGTCAAGCCAACCGTGACGGCGATCGACAGCGCCATCTACCCGAACAGCCCGGTCAAGGACATCCTGGTGACGGTGCAGGAGGCCAACACGGGGAGCCTGCTGTTCGGCATCGGCGTCAACAGCGACAGCGGCCTGAACGGCAGCATCGTGCTGAACGAGCGCAACTTCGACCTGTTCCGCCCGCCGACCAGCGTGGAGGACTTCATCAACGGCACCGCCTTCCGCGGGGCCGGGCAGGAGTTCCGGGCCGAGGCCGTGCCGGGCATCCAGTTCCAGCGCTACACGGTGAGCTTGCGCGAGCCATTTTTGTTCGACAGCCCCTTCAGCCTCACGGTGAGCGCCTACTACAACGAGCGCCTCTTCAACGAGTACGCCGAGGAGCGCTACGGCGGGCGCGTCACCCTGGGCCGAAAGCTCAACGACAAGTGGAGCGCCAGCGTCGGAGCGCGGATCGAGAACGTGAACGTCAGCGGCGTGGGTTTTGGGGCGCCGGTGGACTACACGAGCGTGCTCGGCGACAACTTCCAGGTGGGCCTCAGCGGCCGGGTGGTGCGCGATACGCGCGATTCGTACATGCGGGCGACGTCGGGCAGCCAGCTCGAGTTTTCCTTCGAGGAGATCACCGGCGACCGCACCTTCCCGCTGGCCACCATCGACGGGAGCAAGTTCTTCACGACGTTCCAGCGGGCCGACGGCAGCGGCAAGCACGTGCTGGCCATTCACAGTCAGGTGTCCTGGGCGGGCAGCAACACGCCGGTCTTCGAGCGCTACTTCGCGGGCGGGTTCCGATCGATCCGCGGCTTCGCGTTCCGCGGGGTCGGCCCCGACGTCAACGGGTTCAAGGTCGGCGGCGACTTCATGGTGCTCAACAGCCTCGAATACCAGGTCCCCGTGCGGGCCAACGACCAGATCTACTTCGTGGGCT
>JBBSEZ010000318.1:0-11730 GCA_038239195.1 Gemmatales bacterium | reverse complement strand
GTCTTCGAGGCCCACGCGGACGTCTCCCGCGTGGGCCTCGAAGACTCGGCCCACCCTACGGCGGCCTTGTCAACTCACTTCCGCAAACGGTTCAGTTCGAGGATTACGCGCTGACCCTGTTCCATCCACTCCTGGCGGACGAGGCGATCGCTGCCGTCGTACCACAGATCGACCGTGGCCTTGCCGGTGAGGCGGTAGTGGTTGACGTTGACGACCTGTCCGGCGATGCCGCGCTGCTCGACGGCGATGAACTGGAGCCTGCCGCTGAGGTCCTTGCCGCTGTCGGCATCGACGATGGGAAGGAGCTGGTTGCGGATGCGGGCGTCGGGCAGGGCCCAGTAACTGCTCAGCCAGACTTCGGGCTTGACCATGCGCTCGACGTTATTGACCTTCACGCGCACTCCGCCGGCCTCGGCGGCGGCCGAGACGACGTAGCGGGTGCCGTTGTCGTCGGTGTTGCTGTGGAAGCCGACGAGCCGGCCATCCTTCCACGTCTCTTCCCCACGGTACGAATACTTGTGGGTGATGAGGAACGCGCTGACCTTGATGTCGGTGTCGCAGCGCATCTGGATCGTGCCGTTGTCGTGCCGGTGGATGGTCATGTGGGCGTCGCCGGAGCGCTTGCCACCCACCTTGACGGTGAAGTCGCGGGTCTCGATGTCGGCGGCCCGGGCAACGCCCGCGGGGGCCAGCAGCACCGGGCCCACCAACAGCACGACCCGCCACGCCTTGCCCCACTTGCCGCAGCCCTCTCGAGAACTACAGGCCATCGCTCGATCTCCTCCGCGCCGGCGAAAGTGCCAGACCAGGGCACCGGGACGAACGCCCGGCACCGTGGGACAGGGAGATAGCGAACCGGGGGGCCGGCGCCAAGAGGAATCGGCCTCCCGTCAGGTGAGAAGGTGACAAGGTGAGGGGGTGACACGGTGACAGGGTGAGAGCCGGGATGATCGCGGCCTTGCTCTGTCACCCCCTCACCTTGTCACCCGGTCACCCTCAAGGTCGCGGCACCATCAGCGTGAACGGCGGCACGTACGCCTGGAGGAGCGTGATGAGGCCGACCAGGCAGGCGAGGAAGATGCTGTGCCAGACGACGGCCTTGAAGATGTCGGCCTCGCGGCCAATCTGGTGCGTCGCCGCGGTCGCCACGACGATGCTCTGAGCGTCGATCATCTTGCCCATCACCCCGCCCGTGCTGTTGGCCGTGCAGATCAGCACCTGCGCCTGCCCGAGCTCGAGGTGGGTGAGGTGGCCGGCGTTGTGGATCTCCGTGGCGGTGATCTGCTGGAGGCTGCCGAACAGGGCGTTGCTGCCGGCGTCGGTGCCCGTGAGGAAGACGCCGAGCCAGCCGAGCAGGGGCGCGAAGAACGGGTAGAGCAGCCCCGTGGCGGCGAAGGCGACGCCGAGCGTGGCGTCCATGCCGGCGTAGCGCGTCACGTAGCTCAGGCCGAGCATGAAGGCGATGGTGGGGATCGGCACCTTCATCTGCACGAAGGTTCGCTTGACGACGGCGCCGATCTGCTGACGGTTCATGCGCAGCAGCGCCATCGAGAGGAGGGCGGCGAACAGCACGGCCGTGCCGGGGGCGGTTAGCCAGGCGAAGTTGAAGAGGGCCTTCTCTTTTTCGGCCGGCTTGCCGGGCGTTTGGAACTTCGGGTCCCGCTCGACCTCCTCGTGGAGGCCTGGCACGCGGACGTGGTAGTTCGTCTGCACGGGGCCGACCACGATCGGCCACCTGTCCTTGTCGCCCTCCATCTGACGCACCAGCCCGGTCAGCATGAGGAAGACCGACATCAATGCAAACGGCATCCAGGCGATGGCGACGTTGCGGGCCGTCAGAGGCTCCTCTTGTGCCGGGGGTGGGGGCTGGCCCCCGAGCAAGGCCTCCGCCTCAAGGTCGCAGCGCCTCGCGCTGCATGTGGGCGAATGGGGGGCGGGGTGGGCGGGAGCAGGCGGTGGGGCGGTGGGCGCTTCGGGTGGGGCGTAGGGCCGTTCGTGTTTCGGCTGCCAGAAGCGGAGGAAGACGGCGGTGACGACGAGCGAGAAGATGCCGCCGCCGACGTCGGTCATCGGGTAGAGGACGAGCCCGCCCACCCAGAGGTGGCTGGTGGCGAAGAAGTACTGGAAGCCGGCGAACGACCCCCCGGCGACGAGGAGGGCGGGCCAGACCTCGAACGTCTCCTTCCACGAGCACATGCACTTGACCATGTAGAGAGGGACCAGCAGCGACAGGAGCGGGAGCTGGTGCCCCGCCATGACGGAGAGCGTCTCGGGAGGGAGATTGGTGGTGACGCCGGCCAGGGTGATGAGCGGGGTGCCCAGCCCGCCGTAGGCCACGGGCGAGGTGTTGGCGATGAGACAGAGGACGGCTGCCTGAAACGGCTTGCAGCCGAGCCCGACGAGGATGGCGCCGCAGATGGCGACGGGAGTGCCCCCGCCGGCGGCCCCTTCGAGGAAGGCCCCGAAGGAGAAGGCGATGAGGATGGCCTGGATGCGGGCGTCGCCGGACAGGCCGGCGACGGAGCGGCGCACAACGTCGAACTTTCCCATCTGCACGGTAACGTTGTAGAGCAGCATGGCGTTGAAGATGGTCCAGCCGACGGGGAGCAGGCCGAACCCGGCCCCGTGGGCGAAGGCCATGACGGCAGGGAGGGGGGCCATGCCGTAGACGAGGACGGCGACGACGAGCGCACACAGAGCGGCGGCGGCCCCGGCTCGGGGGGCGTGCCAGCGACGCGGGACGAGGAGGTAGAAGAGGACGAGGATGGGCAGGGCCGCGAACGCGGTGGACCAGACGCGGGAGGCGAAGATCTGGCCGGCGAGGGGGTCGAGTTGTTGCTGGTAGGTGGCCCAAGGCATGAGAGAGCCCTTCGTTGGGAGAGGCGCCGTCCTCCGCGGGGCGGATGGGCCGATTCTACGCGACGGCGGGGGCGATGCAAGCGCCCTGTGAGGTGGGGAGAGGAAAACAGGAAGGAGAACGCGAAAAGACTTGCGAAGAAGCGCCCGATCTGATGGAATCTCACAACAGACCGGGGGATGTTCCCGGCCAGAACGTTCTTTTCAAGGAGGGACACCATGTCTCGCGTCACGACCCCCCCCCAGGCCCAACCGATGAGTTCGACGACCAGCCCCAGCAGCTCGATGGGCCACGTCCCCGGCGACAAGGTCGCCAAGCGGGCTTACGAGAAGTGGCTGAAGCGCGGTTGCGGGCACGGCTGCGACATGCAAGACTGGCTTGAGGCCGAGGCCGAGGTGAAGTCCGAGATGTCGAAATCTTCCGGCAGCTCGACGCCGACCCGGCGCTGAGCGTTCTCCGCATCGGACCTCCGTGTTGGCCCCCGTCGCGTTCGGCGGGGGCTTTTCGTTGCTACCCATGACCCTGCGCCTGGCCCCTCCCCCCGTCGCCGACTCCCCGCTGCGGCGCTTCGACCCGCGC
The DNA here is from genome assembly GCA_038239195.1 of Gemmatales bacterium. GTDB lineage: Bacteria > Planctomycetota > Planctomycetia > Gemmatales > Gemmataceae > JBBSEZ01. The sequence continues at coordinate 8,294 of JBBSEZ010000318.1, read as the reverse complement.
TGGAAGCTGGCCGCCCTGGCGCTGGCCGCCCTGGTCGCCGCCCTCCTCCGCACTCTTCCCGCGGCGGCAGTAGCCCTGGCCAGCGCCCTGTTGCTGGCCTGGTTGGGGCGCGTTTCGCGCCGCTGGCTCCTGGCGCGCCTCGGTGCGCTGGCGGGGGCGCTGGTGCTGTTCGCTCTCCCCCTCCCCCTGCTGGTGCGCGGCGACCCTGCCTGGGCCTGGGGCCCGGTGCAGTTCTCGCTCGAGGGGGCCCGGCTCGGGCTGCTTGTGGCCCTCAAGGCGCTGACCGTGGGCGTGCTGGTCCTGGTCTTGCTGGCTACGGCGCCCCTCGACGCGACGCTCAAGGCGGCCCACGCCCTCCGCGTCCCCGGGCTCCTGGTGCAGCTCGCGATGCTCAGTTACCGCTACCTGTTCGTGCTGGCCGACGAGCTGTTGCGCCTGCGGATCGCCCTGCGCGTGCGAGGCTATCGCAACCGGGCCAACTGGCACAGTTACCGCACGATCGGCCACGTCGCCGGGACATTGCTGGTGCGCGGCTACGAGCGCGGCGAGCGGGTTGGGCAGGCGATGCGCTGCCGGGGCTTCGACGGACAGTTCCGCTCGCTGACGGCGTTTCGCACGCGCTGGGCCGACGTACTGGCGTTCGGGACGATCGTGCTGGCCATCGCGGGAACGTGCTGGCTGGACGGCCTGGTATCCTGGTGAGGGGGAGTCGTGTCCGAAGGCCCCGCCATTGTCGTGAGCGATTTGACCTACGTCTATCCGGCAGGGCCGGTGGCGCTGCAAGGCGTGGCGCTGGAGGTGGCGGCCGGGGAGAGCGTGGGGCTGGTGGGGCCGAACGGAGCGGGCAAGACGAGCCTGTTCCTTTGCCTGGCGGGCGTGCTGACGCCGCGGTCCGGCGCCCTGCGCGTCGGCGGGCTGGACGTGCGCGACCGGGGCCAACGCGCCCGGCTGCCGGGGCAGGTCGGGATCGTGTTTCAAAACCCCGACGATCAACTCTTCAACGCCACCGTGTTCGACGACGTCGCCTTCGGCCCGCTCAACATGGGGCTTTCGGGCGACGAGGTGCGCCAGCGCGTCGCCGAGGCCCTGGGGCGGGTGGGGATGACCGGCCACGAGCAGCGAGCGCCGTTTCACCTTTCGGGGGGGGAGAAACGCCGGGTGGCCCTGGCGGGCGTACTGGCGATGCGCCCGGCGGTGCTCCTGCTCGACGAGCCGTCGATGTACCTCGACCCGCGCGGCCGGCGCGAGCTGATCGCGCTGCTGAGCTCCCTGGGAGGGACGAAGGCGATCGCCTCGCACGATCTGGAACTGGTGCTGCGAACGTGTGGGCGCGCGGTGGTGATGGACGCCGGGCGGGTGATGGCCGACGGGCCGGCGCGCACCGTGCTGGCGGACGAGGCGCTGATGGAGCGGCACGGGCTGGAGGTGCCGGCGAGCTTGCAGCGGTCGTAGGGAGCTTGCACGGGAGGGCCCCGCCAAGCCGCAAGCGGCGGGCCTGCGAAGTTTGCCGCTTGCGGCTTGGCGTTCAGGGCCCCCGGAAAGCGAGCCGCCCGCTTTCTCCTTTACTCTCCGACCTGGCGCACTTGCAGGCCCTCCACCCCAAGCTCCTTTTGAAGCCGCAGCGGCCATTCCCAGCGCTTCGCCTCACCCTCCTTGACGTGGAGCCGCACCTTCGCCGGGAATGCCAGCGCCACCGCCTGCGGCATGTCGAGGACCGTCAGGACGTTCAAGAACGTCGGCCCCTGGCGATGCGACGCCGGCGGGCGCCACAGGTCCAGCCGCGCCACGTTCGGCTCGAAGAGGGCTGCGTAGAGGACGATTCCCGCCATCTCTCCCTTGCCCTGGAGCGTCAGCGGCGCTCCTTTCAGGTCGGCCACCGTGCGTACGCACGCCACCGCCCGCCGCACGTCCCAGACGCGCTGGCCGTCGAGCGTCTGCCCGAGCAGGGCGAAGCGCCGGCGTATCTGGTGCCCGCTCGGCCGTCCCGCTGCATCGACCTCCGACCAGCGCGTCGGCCCGACGCCGCGCGGCGCCACGACGGCGAAGGCCCAGCGGTAATGTTCCAGGGCCCGCCGATGCTGGGCAAACTGCGCGTGGTTGCGAGCCGGGTAGGGGGCGGGGGCCGGGTTGCCGCGGTTGTACAGCGCTCGCTTGAAGGCCGGGCCAAGGTCGCTCACCCATTCTTGCCAGCCGGCCTCATCGACGGCACTCAGGATGACCGTGCTCGGCTTCTCGGTCTTCTCGTGCGTGAGCACCCACAGCCGCAGCGGCACCTCCTCCTCGCTGAGGAAGTCGAAGGCCCGCAGCCGCAGCCCGTCGTGCTTCACGTCCTCGGCGGGGCGGACGTTCAGCGGGGGCGGGGCCTGGGACCAGCCGCGGAAGACGTGCTCGGCGAGGGCCTTGCGCAGCTGCGGCGCTTTGCCCTTCCACCACTCGCGGGCCACCGCCGGGGCCTCGGGCAGTTCCAGCCGGGCGGGGCGGCGGAACGTCTCGTGGATCATGTCGTTGACGGCGCCCTCGGGGGCCCGGGCGAACACCTTGAGTTGCTTCGGCGTCAAACGCGGTCGTTCCGGTTCGCTGACCTCGCCCTTCTCGCCCTTGAGCCAGCGGTTCATCCAACGGTACTCGCCGAGGCGCAGTTCTAACGTGTCCTTGTGCGGGCCCTTCGTCTCGAGCAGCGCGAAGCGGTCCTCGGCACCGTAGAGGGCGTAGATGCGACGCACCTTCTCGGCGAGGCGGCGGTAGCCCGGCACGGGGAAGATGTCGTCGCGGTCGCTGTTGCCCAGTAAAACCGGGCGCGGGGCACACAGGGCCATCACCTGGGCGAAGTCCCAGCGGTAGGTGTTCGCGAAGTACATGCAGTCGCAGTGTCCGGCGATGACGCCATCGCGGAAGCGGCCCGGGTAGCCCTCGCTGACATGCGCTTGCAGGTCGGCGATGCCCGCGACCGGGACGATGCACTGGACGCGCTCGTCGGCTGCGGCCACCCACCACGACGTTGCCCCGCCACCTGACCGGCCCGAGATCCCCAGGCGCTTGCCGTCCACTTCCTTGCGAGTGAGCAGGTAGTCGATGGCTCTCATGCCGTTCCAGCACTCGATGCCGGCGGGCGTGTAGCCGAGCGCCTGCCACCACCACATTCCGAGGCGCGCCGTGCCGTGGTGGAGCCCCTGCACCTCGCCGAGCTGGAGGGTATCGACGACGAGGCAGACGTAGCCGTTCTCGGCATACCAGGCGGCGTGATGTTGGTACGTGACCTTGTTGCCGTAGGAGACAGCGTCCTGGATGCTGGCGCCGTGTCCGCAGACGTAGAGGATGGCCGGGGCGGGGAGCTTCGCCTTCCTGGGCAGGTAGAGGTTGGCGGTGACGTAAAGGTTGGGCAGCGACTGGAAGTGGAGCTTTTCGACGCGGAAATGGGGGGCGTCGATGGTGCCGGTGATGGTCGCTTTGAGGTCGGTGCGCGGCGGCAGCGGCCAGAGGCCGAGCATGTCGAGGAACTGGCGGCGCAGCTCGGGCCGCTGCTTCTCCCAGTCGGCGCGCGTCTCGACGTCGGCGAGGGCTTTGTCGCCCAGGCGTTTCGCCTGGCTGCGGAAGTAGGCGTCGCGGATGCGGTCGCCGTGGGCGGTGGGGGAGGGCGGTGCGAGGGCCGGTGGGGCGGCGCCGGGCAGGGGGAGGGTGAGGAGCAGGAGGGCGGCCCAGGGGAGGAGGAGGCGCGGAGGCATGGGGTAGCTCCAGAGGGCGCGGGGGGATGGGGTGGATGGTATCGCCGCGGGGCGGGAGGGCAAGGGGCCCCTGATGATCCAACTGGTGAAGGCGGGTGGGGGCACGGGACGTAGCGTCGGCGGAGAGGCGAGTTTGGGTCGGCTCGACCGGGGGCGTTGCTCCGGGAACGCCGCCGCATGGCCTGCCCGGACGGCGCCTCGCGCCTCCGGCCTGCCGAAACTACCTCCCCAGCGCGTACTCTTCGTTGCTGCGGGCGGGACAGGGCCCTTGACGCCCCCTCGCGCTCGCGTTAGAAAAGAAAGGCTGACGGGCTCGTGGCAAGATGGGTAGCCTGTGGTCCTTTCGGGGCCCCAGGCTTTTTTTCGGTGCGTCTGTGGCGCCTGGGTGGTCCATCATGGCCTGCACCTGTGTCGTCGGTTTGCAGTGGGGCGACGAGGCGAAGGGCAAGATCGTCGATCTCTTGACCGACGAACACGACTTCGTGGTCCGCTACAACGGCGGGGCCAACGCCGGGCACACCGTCGTCGCGGGCGCTCAGACCTACAAGCTGTCGCTGCTGCCCACCGGCGTCCTTCGCCCGCACGTCCGCTCCGTCATCGCCAACGGCGTTGTCTTCTACCCGCCGCGCTTTCAGGAAGAGGTCGAAGCGCTGGCCAAGGCCGGTATCGCCGTCGGCGACAACCTCCTCGTCAGCGACCATGCCCACGTCATCTTCCCCTATCACGTGGAAGAAGAGCGCCTCGCGGAAGGCGCCACGCCCAACGCCATCGGCACCACTGGCCGCGGCATCGGGCCCTGCTACCAGGACAAGGTCGCTCGCTCCTTCGCCGTGCGCATCGGCGAACTGCTCGAGCCCGATCACCTGCGAGCCCGGCTTCAGGCGATCGTCCCCTACAAGAACCGGCTCCTGAAGGGCCTCTCGCCCGAGGCGCGTTCGTTCGATGCCGAGGAGCTCTGGAACCAGTACCGGGCCTACGGGGAGCGGCTCCGCCCCCACGTCGCCGACACCTCGCGTCTGCTCCAGGACGCGGTGCGCCAGGGCCGCCGCGTGTTGTTCGAGGCGGCCCAGGGCAGCCTGCTCGACGTCGATCACGGCACCTATCCCTACGTCACCAGCTCCAACAGTTCGGCGGCGGGCACGTGGAGCGGGAGCGGCGTCTCGGCCCGCCACCTCAAGCGCGTCGTCGGCGTCATCAAGGCCTACTCGACGCGAGTCGGCGGCGGGCCCTTCCCCACCGAGTTGACCGACGGCCCCGAGGGCATCGGCGAGCGCATCCGCCGCACCGGGCGCGAGTACGGTACCGTCACCGGCCGCCCGAGGCGATGCGGTTGGTTCGACGCGGTCGCCGTCCGGTACTCCGCCGCGCTCAACAGCGCCGACGAGCTGGCGCTCATGCTGCTCGACGTGCTCGGCGAGGTGGACGACTTGCGCATCGCGGTCGCCTACGAGTTGGACGGCCAGCGGATCGAACGGTTCCCCAGCGACGCCTACCAACTGGCGCGCTGCAAGCCCGTCTACGAGGCGCTGCCGGGCTGGCGGCAAAACGTCTCGGGCGTGCGCCGGCTGGCCGACCTGCCGGCGGCGGCGCGGCACTACGTGGACCGGCTGAGCGAGTTGCTGGGGCTGCCGATCACGGTGCTGTCGGTGGGCCCGGATCGGGCGCAGACGATCTTCGCCCAGTGAGGGGGGAGTGGCCTGGAAGGACGATCTCGATGACGTTCACGCCCGAGACACTCGAACGGCTGGAGGAGGCGGGGCTGGTCCCGGAGAGGTTGCCGGCGCACGTCGCCGTCATCATGGACGGCAACGGCCGCTGGGCCCAGCAGCGCGGCCTGCCGCGCATCGAGGGCCACGCCCGCGGGGCCCACAGCGTCCGTGCCGCCGTCGAGGAGTGTTGCCGGCTGGGCGTCGGCCAACTCACGCTTTACTGCCTGTCGAGCGAGAACTGGAAGCGGCCCCAGGCCGAGCTCGACTTCTTGATGGCGCTGCTGGAGCAGTACCTGATCGAGGAGCGCCGCGAGGTCCTCGATCAGAACATCCGCTTTCGCACCATCGGTCGGCGCTCCGACCTGCCCGCCAACGTGTTGCACGAGATCGACGAGAACGTCCGCCTGAGCCAGGACAACACCGGGATGGTGCTGTGCCTGGCCATCAACTACGGCGGGCGGCTCGAACTGGTCGAGGCGGTGCGGGCGCTGGCGTCGCGGGCCCGCGAGGGCGCGCTGGCCCCCGAGGAGATCGACGAATCGACCGTCAGCGAGGCGCTCTACACGGCGGGGATGCCCGACCCGGACCTGCTGATCCGCACGGCGGGCGAGATGCGCGTGAGCAATTTCCTCCTCTGGCAGATCTCGTATGCCGAGCTTTGGGTGACCGAGCGCTGCTGGCCGGACTTCGACGTGCCGACGCTCCATCAGGCCCTGCGCGACTACGCCGCCCGCGACCGCCGCTTCGGCGGGCTCAAATGAGGGAGGCCCGATCGCACCACCCATGCCCGACGCTGTTCCCGTCAAACGCCCTCCCTCGGAGCTGACCGCTCGTCTGTGGATGGGGACCGTCCTCGCCGTCCTGACCGCGGGCGTGCTCCTGCTCGACGGCTATCTCGAACCGTGGTGCCCCTTTCTGCTGGTGCTGGTGCTGGTGCTGGGGCTGACGGCCACGTTCGAGTTTCATCAGTTGCTCGCCCCCGATCCTCGCCCGCCTCTCTGGCTGTGTCTCCTTGGCGTCGCCGCCGTGCTGCTCGCCAACTGGCCGGCCCACGTCGGCCTCCGGCCAGGCGCCGACGCCTGGCGCGACGTGGCCGGGGCGTTCGCCGCGCTGGTGCTGCTGGCGTTCCTGGTGGAGATGGCCACGTTTCGCGCGCCAGGTGGCTCGGTGATGCGCATGGCGCTGCTGGCGTTCATGGTCGCCTACTTGGGGCTGCTGCCGAGCTTCCTGGCGCAGCTGCGCTGGTGGCCGCCGGATCGCGCGGGGGCTGGCGTGGCGGCCCTGGTGCTGACGATCTTCGTTCCCAAGGCGTGCGACATAGGCGCTTACTTCACGGGGCGGGCGCTGGGCCGGCACAAGATGACGCCCGTGCTGAGCCCGAAAAAGACCTGGGAAGGCCTTGCCGGGGGACTGACCACCTCGGCGCTGGTCGCGGTGGTGCTGAATCGCACGCTTTCTCCGGCGCTGCTAGCCTGCGACGTGGAAGCGGCGTGCTTTGGGCTGACGGTGGGGCTTGCAGGCGTGCTGGGCGACCTGGCAGAATCGATGATCAAGCGAGACTGCGGCAAAAAGGACGCGTCGAAGGTGGTGCCGGGGTTTGGGGGGGTGCTCGACGTGGTCGATTCAATCCTGTTCGCGGCGCCGGTGGCGTATTTCTGGTTAGTGCTTAGTGCTTAGTCCGTAGTGCTTAGCAAAGAGGGCCCGCGCTGTCGTCTGTCTTTGCTAAGCACGAAGAACTAAGAACTAAGCACTGAACATGACTTGCACTTTTCGTGTCGATGGGATATGCCCGCAACCACTGTCTCCCCAGGGGGGCCCCGATGAGCGAAGCGACGATTACCCTCGATAGCCGCGACGAAGCGATCCTGCTCTTTGGCAGTCGCGACCACAACTTGCGCGAGGTGCGCACGGCGCTGGGCATGCAGCAGCTCGTCGGGCGAGGCGATCAGGTGCTGCTCAAGGGCACCGACGAGCAACTCGCCCTCGCCGACCGCGTGTTCGTGCAGTTGCGGTCGCTGCTCCGCCAGCAGGGGAACCTGACCGGCGAGGACGTCAAGACGATCCTGGAGGTGATTACCCAGGGAGGCGAGCGCATCGGCCCGGCGGCCGACAAGCCGGCCGAGGCGGGCAGCCGCTACGTGCGCCCGCGGACTGATGGCCAGTCGCGCTACGTCCGCGCCCTGCGCGACCACGACCTGACGATCTGCGTCGGCCCGGCCGGCACCGGCAAGACCTGGCTGGCGGTCGGCATGGCGGTCTCCTGGCTGCGCCAGAACGTGGTCAAGAAGATCGTGCTGGTGCGGCCCGCCGTCGAAGCGGGGGAGCGCCTGGGCTATCTGCCGGGCGACATCGCGGCCAAGGTCAATCCGTACCTGCGGCCTCTGTTCGACGCGCTCAACGACATGATGGAGCCCGAGCAGGTGAAGCGCTACGTCGAGAACGACATCATCGAGATCGTTCCGCTGGCCTACATGCGCGGCCGAACCCTGAACAACGCGTGCATCATCCTCGACGAGGGCCAGAACACCACGGTCCCGCAGATGAAGATGTTCCTGACTCGCATGGGCAACGGCTCGAAGATCATCGTCACCGGCGACGTGACTCAGGTCGATTTGCCCCGGCAGACCCGGAGCGGCCTCATCGACGCGATCCAGAGGCTGTCCGGCATCGAGCCGATCGCACTCGTCTACCTCGACGAGAACGACATTGTGCGCAACCCGTTAGTCCAGCTAATCCTGCGGGCCTACGAGGATGGTAAGCCCCGCAAGAAAAAGGAGTAAAGTGGTCCTTAATCCGTAGTCCTTCGTGCTTGGCAAAGACAGACCGTGTTGCCGCTTGCGGCTTGGCGGTCGAGAACGCCAAG
>JBBSEZ010000317.1:0-11819 GCA_038239195.1 Gemmatales bacterium | reverse complement strand
CACAACACCGAGAAGGGGGCCCCCTCTATGCGCACCGTCGCGTGCCTCGAGAGTGCGAGGCGACGGTTTTCGGCGGGGGCCGGTCGTTTGCGGACAATACGACGCCGCGAGCGCCCGGCGCCGGCCTTTCGGTTTCGCTGCATCCTTCGCCTTCATCTCGCCTTCCCCGGCCCCCTTTGGTCCACTTCCAGCAGTCCTCTTTGCCCGCTGCGGAGGTTCGCGCACCATCCAGAGCACACTGCCCGCGGCCCCCTCCGAGGCCCAGGCCTTTGCCGAAGAGCAAGGCGTCGCTGTCATCCTCCCTTCCGTGCAGGAGCTGGCACAGCGCCTCTTCGCCGGCGCTCGGGAAATCTCTCTCCGCGTGGAGCTCGACCCAGAGCTCGCGAACGAGCGGCACATCACGGTGGACGTGTTCGAGCCATTGTCGGCTTCGGAAGGGCGCGAGGCCTACCGCCAATGGAACGCGGGCGTTCGCAGTTTCTGCCCTGGCCCGCTGCTGTGTGTTCTGCCTCAACTTGCACCAAGGTGGTTGATGAACTTCCGCGCGTTTCTTCCCCTGGCAGTCACCCTGGCTGCGAACGCGACGGAGGCGGAATGGCGGACAGCCGCCAGTCGGGCTTACGACGCTGCCTTTCACGTTGCGCTCGGACTGCTCGACGACCTGGGGTTTGCGGTGCCACGCGGGGAACGTGCTCACGCATTTGCATGGTTGCGCTCGAGCAATGCAGGCGATCCCGACGTCGTTGCTGCCGGCCAGGGCCTCAAACACCTCCGGGGCAAGCGCAATCAGGCGGACTATGACCGCAGGGTGTGGCCAAAGATCCTGGGGCGCGGATCGCCAAGCCGCAAGCGGCGCACTTCGAGGGCCCGCCGCTTGCGGCTTGGCGGGGCGATCCCGGAATCGTTGCCCCACCCGTCGGGCGTGCCGTCACATTCTTTGCTTGCTTTTCGCGTCTCCGTGGGCTACTGGTGAAGGTTAGCTTTTGCTTTCCGCGTTCCGGCTGGTTTCATTCGTGAACGAAACGACAACCACCTTCTGGGCCCGCTATCTCCGCCGGGCGCTCCCGGCCCTCGTCGTGGTTGCCCTCATTTGGCCCTGCCCCGGCCGCGCAGATGCCGCGTGCGGCGACCACGTCACCCTCGCGGACGAGCCGGAAGGCGTCTTCGCGCCCGCTCCCTTGCCGGCCCCCTGCCCTCACTGCTCCCGCGCGCCGACGCCGCTGCCTTTGGTCCCACCGGCCCCGAGTGTTGCCGGCATCGACCTCTGGGGCGCCCTCGTCGCCCTCGCGGAGATCGCCCCGCCGTCCCCCGCGCCGCGCCGCTCCGAACAAGCCCCGGCCCACCCCATCCTGCGCTCGTTCCCCCCCGATCGTCCCCCGCGCCCTGCCGCTCGTTGAAACGATGGCCCGTGTTCGTGCCGCAGCCAATTCGGCCGTGCCGAGGACAGGCACCCGACAGCAACGACGCCGGTCCTCCGCGGCTGTTCCAGCCGGGGCCCGATGCCTGCGCCAGCCGTCAATCTTTCGCGCGGTGAACTTTCTCGCCCTGGGCCCTCTCTGGGGGTGATCGATGCGTCTTTCCTCGTTGCTGCGCCCGCGCGTCGTCGCATCCGTCTTCGTGCTGGCGGTGGCCGGTGCGGTGGGCGGTTACTTCTGGTGGCGCTCCACCCGCCTCCCCGAGCCGGGCAGCCCTCGCTACGAGCAGTACGTCGAGGCCTTCCAGACCGGGACGGCCGCGCTCGACGCCGGCGTGGACACGATCGCCGAGGAGAAGCTCAACGAGGCGGTGCGCCTCGTCCCGCAGGAGCCCGCCGGCTGGGCCAACCGCGGGCTCTGGCACCTGCGCGGCAATCGCCTCAACGAGGCGGCGCGCGACCTCGAACGCGCCGGCAAGCTCGCCCCCGACAACGGCCACGTGGCCATGATGCGCGGCCTGCTGGCCGAACAGCAAGGCAAGCTCGACCAGGCCGAGACGCACCTCCGCTTCGCCCTGGAGCGCGACCCCGGCAACCAGCCGGCGCGCTACCGGCTCTCCCAACTCGTCGAAAAGCAAGGCGGGGACGAGGGCGACGAGGCCCAGCAGAAACTGCTCGAAGAGATCCTCGTCGCCGAGCCCGAGAACCTGTTCGTCTTGCTCGAACGACTCAACGTGGCCGTGCGCCGGCGCGACCGCACGGCCATCCGCCAGACGATGGCGACGCTCAACAAGCTGGCCCCCGCCTGGAGCGGTCCCGGGGCAAAACAGGCCCGCGAGATGTTGCCCAAAGTCGCCCTCGCCGTCGCGAGCCCGCCCGGCGCAGCCACCTTCGCCACCCTCCGCGGGCTCGGGAACCTGGTCCTCGTCGAGCGCGGCTACATCCGCGCAAAGCTCGCCCTCGACCCGCCTGGGCGCCAGGTTGGGCCCGCCTTCCAGACCTTCCTGCGCCTCCGCCCGCCCCGCGCCACTCCTGCCCCGCCCGACCGCGAGCTGGCCTTCCGCGGCGAGCCGGTCCCGGGGGCCGGTGGCAAGGTCAGCGTCGCCGTGCCGGTCTGGCTCAACGGCGAGGGCGCGCCCGTCGTGTTCGTCGGCGGCGGCAAGGAGGTGCGCCAGGCCGGCAACGGCCCCGCCCTGCCCTTCCCCAGCGGCCCGAAGGCAACGCCCCCCACCCCCGCGGGCGTGCTGGCCCTCGACTGGGACAACGACTTCCGCACCGACCTCGTCTTCGCCGGCGCCGGCGGGCTGCGCTTCTACCGGCAAGCCGCCGACGGCTCCTTCAAGGACGCCACGAAGGCCATCGAGATCGAGCCGCACCCATCCCTGCCAAAAGACCTCCTGAAACTCGACTATTACGGCGCCTGGGCCGCCGACGTCGAGATGGACGGCGACCTCGACGTCGTGCTGGCGCCGCGCACAGGCCCGCCCATCCTGCTCCGCAACAACCGAAACGGCACCTTCAAGGCACTGCCGATCTTCCCCGGGGTCGAAGGCGCCCGGGCTTTCGCGTGGGCCGACCTCGACAACGACGGCGCCCCCGACGCCGCCCTGCTCGACGCCGAGGGCCGGCTGCACGTCTTCGCCAACGAGCGCATGGGAGAGTTTCGCAAATGGCCAACCGCCGTTCCGGGGACTTTCCGGGCCCTCGCCGTCGCCGACGTCAACGACGACGGGGTCTTCGACCTGCTCGCCCTGCGCTCCGACGGGGCCCTGCTGCGCATCTCCGACAAGGACAAGCGCCAGGGCTGGGACGTGGCCGAGCTGGGCAACTGGCCCGGGGCGCAGCGCCTCGGCGAGGCGCGCCTGCTCGTCGGCGACCTCGACAACAACGGAGCCCTCGACGTCGTCGCCAGCGATCCCGCCGGGACGATGATCTGGCTGGCCAACGAGCAAGGCGCGTTCGAGCCCCTCCCCGCTCAGGAGGGAGGTGCGACGGCGCTCCTCGACCTCAACGGCGACGGCCGGATCGACTTGCTGGCGGTGGACGGCGCGAAAAAGGCGGTGCGCCGCATCAACGAGGGGAAGAAGAACTACCACTGGCAGGCCCTCCGCCCGCGCGCTCACCCCTCGGAGATTGCCGCACCCAACGGCGACAATCGGATCAACTCGTTCGGCATCGGCGGGGAGATCGAGGTGCGCACCGGCACGCTCGTCGTCAAGCAGCCGATCGCCTCGCCCATGGTCCACGTCGGCCTCGGCGAACGGACGCGGGCCAACATCGCGCGGATCGTCTGGCCCAACGGTACGGTTCAGGTCGAGTTCGCCCTGGCCATCGATGCGCTCGTGTTCCCTCTCCAGCGCCTCAAGGGCTCGTGTCCGTTCCTGTTTACCTGGGACGGCGAGAAGATGGTCTTCGTCACCGACTTCCTCTGGAGCACGCCGCTGGGCACGTATATCAACGCCCAGGCGCCCACCGGGTTCGACCAGACGACCGACTGGGTGCGGATACGCGGCGACCAGCTCCGGCCGCGCGATGGCTTCTACGACGTGCGCGTCAACGCCAACCTGTGGGAGACGCACTACGTCGATCACCTCGAACTCAGGGTGGTCGATCACCCGCCCGGCACCGAGGCGTTCGTCGATGAGCGCCTGTTTCTGACGCCGACGCCCCCGAGGCTGTACCTGACGACGAAGCCCCGGCCGGTGGCGCGGGCGTGGGACCACAAGGGGGCCGACGTGACGGAGATCGTGCGCGCCATCGACGGCAACTACCTCGACCGCGCCGGTCGCGGCACCTTTCAGGGCGTGACCAACGATCATTGGGTGGAGATCGACCTGGGCGAAGCCGCCCCCCGGACGGGCCCGCTCTATCTTCTGGCGAGCGGCTGGACGCACCCGACCGACAGCTCGATCAACGTCGCCATCGAGCAGGGCAAGCACCAGGGGCCGCGCGGCCTGGTGCTGGAGGTCCCCGACGGCAAGGGCGGCTGGACGGTGGCGCTGGACAAGCTCGGCTTCCCGGCCGGCAAGAACAAGACCGTCGTGATCCGGCTCGACGGCATTGCCTGGCCCGGCAATGCGCGGCGCTTCCGCCTGCGCACCAACATGGAGATATTCTGGGACGCCCTGGCCTACGCCGAGGGGCTGGACGAGGGCCGCTGCAAGGTCCAGGCCCTGCGCCCGACGAAGGCCGACCTGCGCTTCCGAGGCCTCGTGCAGATGACGCAGGCCAATCCCAGCTCGCCCGAACTGCCGCACTACGATCGGCTCGTTTCGAGAGGGCAATACTGGCGCGACCTGATCGGCTTCCACACTCGCCACGGCGACGTGCGCGAGCTGCTGGAGAAGGGGGATGGCCCTCAAGGGGATGACCGCTACGTCATCATGAACGCGGGCGACGAGATCGTGCTGCACTTCGCCGCCCCGCCCCCGCCGCCCGAAGGCTGGGCCCGCACCTTCGTCTGGGTGGCGGACGGCTGGGTCAAGGACGGCGACTACAACACGCGCTTCGGCAAGACCGTGTTGCCGCTACCGTATCACCGCATGAAGAGTTACGATCGGGCCTCGGGGCTGCTGCAAGACGACCCGGTCTATCGGCGCTTCCCGAAGGACTGGGAGAAGTACCACGTGCGCTACGTGACGCCAGACGTCTTCGAGCGCGGGCTGCGCTCGTTCCGCCGGTGACGAGATTCGCCGTTTGCGGCTTGGCGGCCCCAAACGCCAAGCCGCAAGCGGCGCTCCAGAAGGGGAAACCACCATGACGCGCCCCATCAAGCACGCGATCCTGACCATCCTGTTCATCGGCATGCTGACCTATACCGGCTTCGAGGGCGACGCCTGGGGCCGCCTGATGCAGTGGATTTACGGCAAGCCCCAGCTCACGCCGCTCGACCCCGAGGAGTCGCGGCGCCGCTATGGCTTCTCTCTGCGCGACGGCGCGAAGAAGGCCGGGGTCGACTTCGTTCACCAGGCGCCGACGCAGATGGACCACCGGCTGGCCCACGTGATGCCGCTCATCGCGTCGATGGGAGCGGGCGTGTCGGTGGTGGACTTCGACAACGACGGCCATCTCGACGTCTACCTCGTCAACAGTGGGGAGGGCAGCAAGAATCGCCTCTATCGCAACAAGGGCGACGGCACCTTTGAAGAGGTGGCCGAGAAGATGGGCGTCGCCGACCTTAACCAGGAGGGGACCGGCGTCTGCATGGGCGCGTTGTGGGGCGATTTCGACAACGACGGCTACGAGGACCTGCTCGTCTTCAAGTGGGGCAAGCCCGAGGTCTATCGCAACCTGCAAGGCAAGGGCTTCGAGCGCGTCGCCGACGCCGGGCTCCCCGACTGGATTAACGCCGGCGCCGCCGTGCTGCTCGACTACGACCGCGACGGCAGGCTCGACGTCTTTTTGGCCGGCTACTGGGCCGACGACGTCGATCTGTGGAACCTCAGGGACACGAAGATCATGCCCGAGAGCTTCGAGTACGCCAACAACGGCGGTCGGAGGCACCTGCTCCGGAACGTGAGCACGAAGGGCAAGATTCGCTTCGAGGACGTCACCGAGAGGGCGGGGATCAAGAGCACGCGCTGGGCGCTGGGCCTGGCCGCCGCGGACCTGCGCGGGACCGGCTATCCCGACGTCATCGTGGCCAACGACTACGGCAAGTCGGAACATTACGCCAACCGCGAGGGGAGGCGGTTCGAGGAGATTGGCGAGAAAACGGGCATCGGTAAGACACCCAAGAGCGGGATGAACGTCTGCCTCGGCGACTGGACCAACGAGGGCAAGCTGTCGATTTACATTTCCAACATCACCGAGCCGGGCAATCTGGTGCAGGGCAACAACCTGTGGGTGCCGCAGCCGAGGCGGGAGGGAGAAGACCATCTGCACTACGTGAACCAGGCGGCGCAGCAGAAGGTGGAGCGAGGCGGATGGAGCTGGGGAGCACAGTTCGGCGACCTCAACAACGACGGCCTGCTGGACCTCTACCTGACGAACGGCTACGTGTCGGCGGGGCGCAAGAGCTACTGGTACGATTACGGCAAGATCGCGGGCGGGCTGAGCGGCGTGATCGTGGACGCCAACTTCTGGCCGCCCATTGGCGACCAGAGCCTGTCGGGCGACCAGCGGAAGTGCGTCTGGCTCAACCGCGGCAACAACTTCATCGACGTCGGCGTGCCGTGTGGCGTCACCGACACCTACGACGGCCGTTCCGTCGCCCTCGCCGACCTCGGCAACCGCGGCGTGCTCGACGTGCTGGTCGCCAACCAGAAGGGCCCGTTCCTCCTCTACAAGAACACCGTCGCCGCGGGCCGGCAGTGGATTCAGTTTGCGCTGACAGGGGCCGCCCGGCCGGGCGTGGCGGGGGGGAGCAACCGCAGCGCCATCGGGGCCGAGGTGCGCGTCTTCTGGAAGCAGGGCGCCGGGGCGGTGCAGGAGCAGTTGCAGGTGGTGTCGGGCGGCAGCGGGTATGCCGCGCAGAACATGCGCCGCCTCCACTTCGGCCTGGGCCAGGACGCCACCGTTGAAAAGGTGGTCGTCAAATGGCCGTCGGGCAAGGTCCAGGAGCTGGGGGCCCGCCACCGGAAGCCGGGCGCCCGGCACGAGATCGCGGAGGTGCTGCCGTGATTGAGAGCAAGAGCGTGGAGGGCGGGCCCTGGCGCCTGACGCCGGCCAGCGCGATCCGGCTGGCGCTCACGACGATCATCGTCGTGGGCTACTACTCCCTCCGCGAGCCCCTCAAGCACGTGGGGCTGGAGCCGAGCACGGTGGCGGTCCTCAACGTGTCGGCGACCATCGCGCTGTTGATCTTCGTCTGGCGCAAGCAGCTCCTCGCCGACCCGCGCTTTCATGCGCCGGTCCTCATCACCTCGATCCTGGCCATCGGCGATGCGAGCTACGGCATCCTGGAGACGCACCACGTCCCCTGGCTGGCGGCGCGGACGGGCGGGCGCATCACGTCCTACTCGCCCACGTTCGTGTGCATCTTCTGCACGATCGCCTGCGAGCTGGTGATGGCGCGCTTCTACTACGGCAAATGGCCGCATTTGGCGAGCGCCTACATCTCCGGCATCAGCGCGGGCATCTTGATCAAGTCGCCGGCGCTGTGGCCGTTCCTGCTGGGCGGAACGATCGCCATCACGTCGAAGTACGTGCTGCGCATCGGCGACCGGCACCTGTGGAACCCGACGAACTTCGGCATCACGATGCTGCTCTTGCTGGCGCCCGACGACGTGGCCAGCCTGACCGTGCAGGCCGGCAACACGGTGTGGGCGGTGTTGATCATCTGGGTGCTGGGCGGACTGATCATGGTTCGCCTGGGCCGCTTCCACATCCCGCTGGCGTTCGTGGCGACGTTCGTGCCGCTCGCCTTTCTCCGCGCCGCGGTGACGGGGCACTCGTGGGTGGCGGAGATCGCGTGGATCACGTTCCCGATGTTCCAGTTGTTCATCTTCTTCATGATCACCGACCCGAAGACGACGCCGCGGGCGCGATGGGCGCAGGTGCTCGTCGCGGTGCTGGTGGCGGTGATGGACACGGTGCTGCGGCTGGCGATGAAGGACGTTCACTCGCTGTATCATGCGCTGTTCATCGTGGGGCCGATCGCGAACGTGGTGGAGATGTGGCACGACCGGCGGATGAAGGCGCGGAAGGCAGAGGTGGCAGCGGCGGCGGTGCCGGTGACGCCGGCGCTGGTGGTGGCGCGCGGGTGAGCCACATTTAGCCGCCCCGCTTGCGGGGCGCGACGCGGGGCGCCTCGCCGGGAAGTGGCGCCTCAGGATCGTAGGTTGCTCTTCCTCTCCTTCGCCGCCTGCGATACGCTCTTCCGCCGGTGACCCTGTTGCGTGCAGGCAAGGAGGCCCAAAAATGCTCCACGGTGTGCTGATGGTCGCAGCCGTGTCCCTGAATGCGACGGCCGCGCCCCCTGCCAAGGAGCCTTCCGCCCTGGTTGGCCAAGTCATCATCGTCGGCAACGAGGTAACCCCTCGGGGCATCATCCTTGCCAGGCTCCCGCTATCCACCGGACAGAGAATCACCGGCACGGACATCGCCGCAGCGGATCGCAGCCTGCTTTGGCTTCGCCTGCTGGGCATCCGCTCGACCGTCTTGCTCATAGACGGCGGTGATTCTGTCAACGCGATCAAGGACGTTCTGGTCGAGGTTCGGGAAACGTCCCTGACGCCTCTGCTCGCGAGCCCAGTGGACCGACTTCGGGAAGGACTTGTCCTGACCGAAGAGTACCTCATCGGTTTCTTTGTGTTCGGAAACCTGCGAGGGGGCCCCTTTCGAGAAGTTCCCTTCTTCGACCCCTCAGTTCGAGCGCCGGAGCGTTGACCGGGGCAGGTGGCAGCCGCAACTCCGGGCTGCGCAACAGGGTCCTCGCTGTTCGCTCCCGCAGCCTGGATAGGGTGCCGCGGCTGGGTAGGGCCGGAAGCGCCGCCGGCGCTTGGGGTGGCGCGGGTGATGGCCGGAGGGGCGCTCTGCTTCAAGTCTTCATCTCATGCAGGGCCCAGGGCAAGTCCTTCGTGAACCCGAGCCCTACGGCGGTGAACTCGGTGACCAGGAGCGGGTGCAGGGCCTTGGTCGCCTCGCAGTAGTCGTCCGTGTTCGAGGTGCAGAAGACGCGCTTCCTGGCGAAGCCGCCCGCTTGCAGGAGCCGGCAGACCTCGAGGCACTCCTCGATGATGGTCGAGTCCTTGCTCTCGCCCCCCTTCCCGGATGGGGGAGTGTTGGTGGCCGCCCGGTTGAAGGCCCTCAGGTTGGTGTCGTTCTGCGGGGCGAGGTGGATGGCGCGGCCGAGGAGCTGGCTGGACAAGTCGAGCAGCCGATCCGCGAGCCCGACCGCCCCGTAACCCGGCCGGCCGAAGGGTGGGGCAATGCCGAGAGCCCCGCAGGAGTTGTGGAAGTAGGCCGCCTGCTCGTCCAGCCGGGCCAGGTACTTTCGCAGCTCATCCGCCGTGGCGGAAGCGTGGGCCTGCCACTCCCCTGGCACGAAGGAACCGACGACCAGGACGCATTGTGGAGGCACCGAGCTCACGAGTTGGAGTAACTCCGCGGCGCTCTCGACGCAGCCGCGGAGCAACCGCGTCGGCGTACGGATGACGTCCAGCAGGCTGCACGTGTCGGCGAACAGGACGGGCGCCCCCGCGGCCAGGATCTGGGCCGAGGCATCGGCAAGGCTGGGCATGGCGTTCAGGCGCTCCGGCGTGAATCGGCAGCGGCGAGAAGCTCTCGCCCGAACTCGTATTGGCCGGCCAGTCGATCGGCGACCTCCGGGGCCCAGCCCTCAACCTCATTAAGCCAGCGCCGCAACGTGGACGCATCCAGGCGGGCCCCGTCTCGGTAGGCAGCGACGACAAACTCGTTCCACCGCTCCCGGTCCTGGGGATGGGCCGAGCCGATGCCCTTGTGGGCGGTCGCGCAGAACGTGCGAAACTTCTCGGCGGCCAGAGGAGACAGCCAGCTTTCTAGCTGTCCTCGCGTACCCGTCAGCTCGACCTGGGCCCCCGTCTTGGCGGCGCCAGGGCGCAGAAATCGCTCGCAGAGCTCCTCGAGGACCGCATTGTACTCCCCGTAAGACAACTGGTGCGTACGGGAAGGGACGACGTTCGAGGCATGGTAGAGGCCTGACTGCTTCTCCGTGAGGAAAACGGTGGCAGCGGGACGGGCGCCCTCCTCGACGCAGGAGAAGCAATAGGCAGGCCTGGTCCTGGACGGGATCGACTGGAGCTTGCCCTCCGCGGCCCTGTCCCTCGCCCAACCGCCAGCCAGGCACCGCTCGACCTCGTCCATGGTTGCGGCAAGTTTCTCCGCGTTGCCCCGTACGTAGAGATCGCGAAAGACTTCCATCGTGGTCCCTCCGGTGGGGCGCCGAGATCGGCGATGCGAACGGCCCATCCTGCCCCCAACATTGTACCCGGCTGGCTCGCGAACTCAGAACACCTCCCGAATCGGCTCGCCCCGCGTCAGCGGTAACGGCCTTCCCGTCTGGTCCGTCATCTCCCGCTTGTGGTCGATGCCGAGGCAGTGATACACCGTGGCGCTCAAATCCGCCGGCGTGCAGACGCGCCCGCGCAGCGGATACGCCCCGTGGCGGTCCGACTGGCCCAGCACAACGCCCGGCTTCACCCCGCCACCTGCGAGCAGCACCGAGTAACAGTGGTGCCAGTGGTCGCGCCCCGCCGCCTTGTTGATCCTCGGCGTGCGCCCGAACTCGCCCATCACCACGAGCAGCGTCCGCTCGCCCACGCCACGCTGCCCCAGGTCGTCGAGCAGCGCCGACAGCCCGCGGTCCAGCGGAGGGAGCAGGCGCTTTGAAAGCTTTTGGAAGTTGTCGCTGTGCGTGTCCCAGGCGTCCTGCGGCGTCTTGCCGTTGAAGCCGGAGCAGACCGTCACCAACTTGACGCCGGCCTCCACCAACCGCCGTGCCAGCAGGCACGACTGGCCCAGCGTGTTTCGGCCGTAGCGCTCGCGCAGCGCTGACGGCTCGCGCCCCAGGTCGAACGCCTGCTTCACCGCCGGGCTGCTCAGGAGCTTGACCGCGCGCTCCTGGTACACCCCCAGCCCCCGCATCTCGGCCGACTGTTCCAGCGCCCTCGCCTGCCGACCGATGAGGCGCAAGAGCCCTCGCCGGTCTTCCAGCCGCGCGGCCGTCACCTCCGCGGGCAGGCTCAGCTCGGCGACGTTGAAATCGTTCGCGGTGGGATCTTTGACGACAACGAGGGGGTCGTGTTGCCGGCCGAGGAACCCGGCGAACTGGCCCGGCGTCAGGTTGCCGACGTCGGTGGCAAGTTGCGGCAACTGCACGAACCGCGGCATTGGCGAATGGCCCGGGGCGAACTTCGCGGCGACCGAGCCGAGGTTGGGGTGGTCGGTCGGCGTCGCCGTCAGCGCCACCGCGTCGCGACTGGGCGGGTAGCCGGTCAGCGCCTCGTAGGCAGCGGACTGATGGTGCGTGCTGGACTGGGCGCAGGTGCGCAGCAGGGCGAAGCGGTCGTTGCGCGCCGCCAGCAGGGGGACGTGCTCGCCGAAGAGAACGCCGGGCAGCCGCGTCCTCCGGGCGCCGAACTCGCCGCGGATTCCCGCAGGCGCCTCGGGCTTGGGGTCGAACGTCTCGAACTGGCTGGGGGCGCCCCAGAGGAAAACGAGGATGCAGGCATCCGCCAGGGGACGCGCCGTTGCGGCGCCCGCTTCCTGAAGCTGTAGCAGTCGAGGAAGGGACAGGCCGGCGGCCCCCAGCGCCCCGGCACGGAGCAGGTCGCGGCGCGACGGCGAGGGGGAGCGGAGAGGCATGGTCGTTCCTCGGGAGAGGCGAAGTCGTCGATGCTGGGCATTATAGCTCCTCGCCCGGCAAGCGCCCCAGCAAGAAATCGCGGCATCACCAGGCGAGCGGGGGGCGTAAGCCCCCTGT
>JBBSEZ010000316.1:0-11823 GCA_038239195.1 Gemmatales bacterium | reverse complement strand
GCTAATGGGTGGCGGGGGGGGCGGGGCTGGGCGGCGCGGGGGGGGTGGGGGGGGTGCTGGGGGGGCACGGCGGGCTGCCGCCGCCCCCGGCCATTGCTTCACAAGCTCTGGCCCCTCTCGGAACGGCCCCGACCACGACTGCTCCCCCTATTTCGCCCACGGCACCTGGTAGCCGTCGATCTTGAGCCGGATGCGATACAGGCTCTTGTCCACCGTCACGTAGAGCGTCTTGCTCTCCTTGCCGATCCCGAACGTCACGTTGCTCGGCACGCCGACCGGCTCTTTGGCGCCCGCCTGGGGCTTGCCCGTCGGGATGAAGGCCAGTTCCTTGCCGGCCGGGCTCAGGACCAGCACGCCCGGGCGCTTGAGGCTGCGCGAGGTCAGGTAGACGTTGCCCTTCACGTCCACGGTCATGCCGTCGCAGCCCGCCTCGGCGCCGAAATCGTAGAGCGTCCGCCGCTTGCCCTTCACCAGCCCGTCGTCGCCGAGCGGGAACGCATAGACCTTCATGGCGCCCGGCTTGACCGGCGGGCCGCCCTCCACGATCTTGTCGGTGCCGTTGTTGTGGTCGGCGAGGTAGAGCGTCTTGCCGTCGGGGCTCAGCGCGATGCCGTTGGGCTTCTCGGCCTTGTGCGTGACCTCGACGAGGTTCTTGCCGTCGCCATCAACGCGGTAGACCCCCTGGTACTTCAGGTCGCGCGGCTCGTCGCCGAGGTAGCGCGGGTCGGAGAAGTAGATGCGGCCCTTGCGGTCGAGCACGAGGTCGTTGGGGGCGTTGAAGTGCTTGCCCTTGTAGCGATCGACGAGGACGGTGCGCTTGCGAGTCTTGACGTTCCAGCGCGAGACGGCCCGCCCGCCGAAGTCGGAGCCCTCGCAGGCGAGGAGGAAGCCCTTGGCGTCGAACTTCAGCCCGTTCGACTTGAAGCTGTTGGCCGCGAACACGGTCGTCTTGCCCGTCTTGGGGTCGAAGCGCATGATGAGCCCGTCGTCCTTGCCGAAGGGGATGTCGGAGAAGTAGATCGAGCCGTCGGGCGCCGCCGCGGGGCCCTCCGTGAGCCCGCCCTTGATCGGCGCCGAGCGCGTGAATAGCAATTCGAGCTTGGCCCCGGGCGGGACGATCGGATTGGGCCTGGGCAGCTTGGCGGGCTGCGCGGCGGCGAGGGCGGGGAAGGCGAGGACGAGCAAGGGCCAGGACCAGATGCGCATGAGAGACCTCCTGTGCGGGAGAGCGAGTCGTCGCAGATTACCCGGTCTGCGCGAGGATAGCCAACAGAAATCGGCGGCGGGGCCTGGCGCAATTCCGCCTGCGGCTCAGCGAGCCTCCTCTCCCCTCCGCCACGGCTCTTCCCCCGACGCGAACTGGGCGACGAACTTCCAGTGCATGCTCACCCCGATCAGCACGCCGACGTGGAACAGTTCGTGCGGGCCGACGACGCCGGGGATGAGGACCGGCCACTCGAGGAACTCCAGCACCCCGCCCGCCGTGTACGCCAACCCGCCCCAGATGAGGGGGCGGATGAACGCCAGGCCATGCCGCCGCCACAGCTCCAGCCCGGAGATGGTCCCAACCCAACCCATGCCCAGGTAGAACATCAGCCCCAACCACTCGGCCATGTCGTCGAAGAAGATCGTCTTGAGGGTGACGCCGACGATCGCCGCCAGCCAGATCAGCACGAGCGGGGCCCAGCGCCACGCGCCGCGGAAGAGGATGCCGTGCGTCGGGGTGAACGACCCGGCGATGAGCACGAAGATGGCGCCGTGGTCGAGCCGCTGGAGGACCACGCGAGCGGGCCCGCCGACGTCCAGCAGGTGATAGACGCCGCTCATCGACAGCAGGAACACGGTCGAGAAGGCGAACACGCCGAGGCAGACGAGCCGGTTGGTGCTTCCGCGCCCGCGGTAGAGGAGGAAGGGGGCCAGGCAGAAGAACACGGCCGCGCCGACGAGGTGCGTCAGCGAACTGACCGGGTCGCTGAAGCCGGGGATGGGGTAGATCTTCAGTCCCGTCACGAAAGGCCCCTCGGAAGGAACGTTCCTCAGCGCTTCTCGCGCCGGAAGACGATGAAGCGGCGGGACGCCGCCCCCTTGAAGAGGGCGGGCGCCCCCGTGGGGGACAGGTCGCGGGGCCTGTCCGTCCAGCTGCTGGGGTTGAAGGAGATGGTCAGGGTGTCGCCTACCAGGGCGTAGACGGCCAGGATGGAGTCGGGGCCGGTGCCCTTCATGTCGAGGGCCTTCGGCTTCGCCTTGGCGTCGAGGGTAATGGTCCATCGATCGGCGGGGGACTCGCGGAGGAAGAAAGCGAGACGATCTTCGGCGATGACCACGCGCAGCCCGGAAGGGCCCGACAGCTTGCCGTCGGTGTAGTCCGCGGTGACGGCCCAGGAGCCTTGCATCCGCTTCAGGTCGTCCTGGCGCGCGTCGGGCCGGGGCAAGGGGGCCGGCGCGAAGGCCAGCGACAGGGCCGGCAGGACCAGCAACGCATACTTGCGCATGAGCGCCTCCGTTTCGAGACGAGCCAGCCTTCGATCCCGGCCACCGGCTCTCTGCACGTCAGGCTACGCCATCGCTCCGCCGCCGTCCAGCGCAGCTAGCGCCTACTCGCCCCGCGCTCGCCGCTGACTTCGCTCCGCCCGGCGCCGGGCCTGCCGGGCCTCGGCGAGCAGCGCGTCCCGGTCACCTCCCTTGCCGATCAATCCCTTCCGTTGCAGGTGCAGCCAGACGCGGGAGTATGGCCCCGTGACGGCCTCGTCCTCGCGAATGGCCTGGAGCGTCGCCGCCACGCGCCGGTCCACCTCGTCCTGCAGCATGTGGGCGTCGAAGAAGGCGCAACTGTAGGGGGCGTTCTCGTGGACCGCGCACTTGCCGTCGAAGTGCCAGTGACAATGGCCGTTCGCTTGCGGCGCCGGGACCAGGGCGGGGTAGCCGCGACCCACCAGCGCGCGCAGGTGCTGCTCGGCCCAGGCGAGGAGGTTTTGGGGAGGAGGGCAAAGGCGAGGGAGGTCGGCGGGGTCGAGGGTGCCGGGCACGTGGCGGCAGTAGGCGCGGCACAACTCGCAGGCGCATTGCGTGCGGCGAAAGCCGAATGCCTCGCGGATGAGCGGGAGCTCGTGCATGCCACCTCTTAACGCTTGGATGGATGTCTCCGTCCCCAAAGACCTTGCCCTCGATCACGCTTTCGGGTCAACCCCCAGCGCCCGCAACTGCTCGGCCAGGCGATCCGCTCTCTCCTGCGCCCGTTCCGCTCGTTCCCGCTCCTGCTCCGCCCGCTCGTGCCCGGTGGGGATGAGGGCCCCTTCCCGCCCGCACCAGCGCAGCCAGTTCCCGGGTTGCCCCTCGTAGTTCCCCTCCCAGAGCTTCAGCCTGAGACACGCCCCCGGCAGCCACGACGCCTCGACCGCCTCGTAGCGCCCCTCGCGCAAAGCAAAGGCCCGGAGCACGCCGGCCTTCAGGTGTTCTTGCGGGTCGAAGATGACATAGTACGGCACTCCGATCCGGGCGTAATCCAGCAACTTGTTGCTGTCCTCCCCGCCGCGCCGGTCCGACACGAGCTCGATCGCCACCGTCGGCACCCTGCCGCGCAGCCACGTGAAGTAAGAGCGGTTTTCCTTCTTCTCGAGGTCCGCCGACGGCGACACGTCGAGGCACAGCATCACGTCCGGCACCAGGGGCGGCTCCCCCTTGGCGAAGAACAGCCCGACGTTGGCCGTCACCAGGTAGGGGCGCCCTTCCCCCGGGCCCGGCCACGAGCAATACAGGACCGAGGTTAGCAAGCGCTGCAACTTCTCGGCGAAGATGGTTTCCACGGGCTTGCCGTCCTCGATGACGAGCTCGTCGATGTTGGGAAAGTCCTCCGGAGAGAGCCCGAACAAGGGATCGCTTCCCCCGTCGCGCGCCGACTCGAGGGGCGCGGGCGCGACGCCAGGCGCTGGGGGGGCGGTGAGGTCGAGGGTGTTGTCCACGTATCCTCCAGTTCGTCAGACAAAGAGCACAACGACCATTCTATCCGCTCCGCCGCCCCCTGGCGTCCTCCCTGCCCTCGACTAGAATGTCTCCCCAGGTCGCCCTCCCACCCACGGAGCGCCTCGCATGCCGACCCCGCTGACCCGCCGAACCTTCCTCCTCTCCAGCGCCGCCGCCGGCCTCGCCGCCGGCGTGTCCACCGCCGCAGCCCCCCGGCGCCTGGCCCCGTCCGAGAAGCTCCGCGTGGGGGCCATCGGCATCGCCGGACAGGGCGCCCACGACCTCGACGCCGTCAAGGCCGCCGGCGCCGAGATCGTCGCCCTCTGCGACGTCGATACGCAGCGCAAACAGGTCCTCTCTCAGCGCAAGGTGTATGCTTCCGCCAAGTTCTTCACCGACTTCCGCAAGATGATCGACGCCGGCGGGCTCGATGCCGTCATCGTCGCCACCCCCGACCACACCCACGCCCCCGCCACCGTCTACGCCCTCAACGCCAACCTGCACGTCTTCTGCGAGAAGCCGCTCACCCACACCGTTCAGGAGGCCCGCGTCGTCGCCGAACTGGCCGCCAAGAAGAAGCGCGTCACCCAGATGGGCACGCTGATCCACGCCGGCAACAACTACCGCCGCGTCGTCGAAATCATTCGCGCCGGCGCCATTGGCCCCGTCCGCGAGGTCCACGTCTGGTGCGCCAAGTCGTGGGGCGGGGGCGACCGCCCCGCGGCCCGGCCGCCGGTGCCCCCCGGCCTCGACTGGGACCTGTGGGTCGGCCCGGCGCCCCTGCGCCCCTACAGCCCGGCCTACGTCCCCTTCAACTGGCGCCGCTACTGGGACTTCGGCGGCGGCACCCTCAACGACATGGCTTGCCACTACGTGGACCTGCCGTTCTGGGCCCTGGACCTCCGCCACCCGACCCGGGTCGAGGCCGAAGGGCCCCCGCCCCACGCCGAGACCGCCGCCGTGGCCCTGACCGTCCGCTACGACTTCCCGGCGCGCGGCACCAGGCCCGCGCTCAAGCTCACGTGGTACGACGGCGGGCGCAAGCCGGCCGCCCTCAACGCCGCCGGCATGCCGCGCTGGGGCGATGGCGTGCTCTTCGTCGGCGCCAAGGGCATGCTGATCGCCGATTACAACAACTACCGGCTGCTGCCCGAGAAGGCGTTCGAGGGCTTCGTCAAGCCGAAGCAGACGATCCCCAACTCGATCGGGCACTACAAGGAATGGGTCGAGGCCTGCAAGACCGGCGGCCCGACGACGTGCAACTTCGATTATTCCGGCGCCCTCTCCGAGGCCGTCCTGCTCGGCACCGTCGCCTACCGCTCCGGCAAGGCGATCGTCTGGGACGCCAAGGGGCTCAAGACGAACGACCCCGTCGCCGACCGGCTCGTGCGCAAGGCGTACCGGGCGCCCTGGAAGCTGTAACGCCTTGGTCCCGCTCTCCGGCCGTGCCAATCGACACCGGGCCGCTTCGCACTCGCGCGAAGCGGCCCGGTGTCGATTGGCAGGGTGCCTATTACAGCATCTCGAAGAGAAAGGCGAGGGCCGCCATGAGGGCGACGCCCAGAAGCACGCCACCGACGAACGCCCCCGTCTCCGGCAGATACGAGGCCGCCGCGTGCGCGGGGCCCGGCGCGGCCAGGTCGAGGCGCTTTTGTCCGGTGGAGGCCAGCATGACGTATCTCCTCTTTACCATCCAATAGGGGCGAAACTGAGCGCCCTCTCGCGGCAAGCACCACGCGGGAGGCGATGAACGTCCCGTGGTAATAGTGCAGCAACAAGCGTGCCAGAGGCGCTCACAAAGGAGAGGGCAACTCGACGCGGGCGGGGCAAGATTTTTTGGGAGGGCTCCGGTTAGCGACGCTTCGAAGAAGCGTGGCTGCCCCAACGCTTCTTTGAAGCGTCGCTAACCGGGGCCCTCACGGAACTTTGGCCACACTCCTCCGCGCGAGGCGCATTCGACACAACCCGTTCATTTTTCCCCTCTTGCGACAGCCTCGGTTCGGCCCGCGCCGGCACAGGCGCCAGGCACCGGGCACCTTACCAGCCAAGAGGGGCGAAAGGTGCAAAAAGCCTCAAGTCGCCGTTTCTCTCCGCCGGGGGGGCCGCCACAATGAATAGGTCCGCTCTACCGGAGGGTCATTTCATGGAGACGAGGCAACGTGCGAAGCGATCGAACGGGCCGGCCTTGTGGGCTGGCTCCCTGGTCCTGGCGGCCCTGATCGTGGCGCTGCCGGGGCCCGTCGTTGGGGAGGTTTCGCCGCCCCGGCCACCGCCCCCGTCGGCGTGGACGGTGGAGCTCGACCTCAAACTGGAGATCGAGGTCCGGCAGGCGCTCAACGAGGACAAGGTCCTGCGCCCGCTGAACGTCGGCGTGAAGGTCCGCAAGGGATGTGTGACCTTGTGGGGCCCGGTCTCGTCGGCGCTCGACGAGCGCCGGGCAATGGAGAAGGTGGAGCAGGTGCGCGGGCTAGCCGGCCTGCGCAGCGAGCTCTACGTGCGCAACGCGCCGCCCAACCGGGACGCCCTGGCGCTGGCGCTGCTGCCCGAGCCGGTGCCGACGCGCACCGAGGTGGCGTTACCCAACCGCGAGTCGGGGGCGCTCACCTTGCTCCACAAGCGATCGGCCGAGCCCTCTCCCCCACCGCCGCGCCCTCGAGAGGAAGGCCCGGGCGAAGGCTTGCCGCCCATCGTTCGGACCGCGGACACCACCCCGCCGGCCCCGCCTCCTCTGGCGGTCGCGGACTTGCCGAAGCCCGGCAAGCCGCCGGTGTTGCTGGCGCCGGTGGCCCTGGGCCCGCGGCCGAGCGCAGCGCGCTCCCTTGCGGTGCTCGTGGAGCAAACGCGACAGAGCCAGGCGCGGTTTCGGCTGGTGCAGGCCGACGTGCAGGGCTCGGTCGTACTCCTGCGCTCGGGCGAGGCGCGCCCCGAGGACGTCACGGCGCTGGCCACGGCCCTGCTGCGGGTGTCGGGAGTCGGGGACGTGGTGATCGACGATTGACCGATGCCCGAGAAACGGCTTGTCTGTTGGGTGACGCGCCGGGGCTGCCGGCGCGCGCGATTTGTCCTACGCTAACCGCGTGGCGACAAGCGAGGACGCTTGTCGCCACGGGAAAGACGGTCGGGCAAGGCCGCCTGTCCCGTGGAATCGGCGCGAGGGCCGGCCATGTCTCTGGACGCGGCGTTCCTGCAAGACATCCTCGATGGCCCCGACGACGACGCCCCGCGCCTGATCTACGCCGACTGGCTCGACGACCAGGGGCAGGCCGAGCGGGCCGAGTTCATCCGCGTTCAATGTGAGATCGCGAAGCTCTCCGAAGGGCCGCGGCGGCGCGACTTGGAGCGGCGCGAGCAAGCCCTGTGGTCGGCCCACGGCTGGCGCTGGCTCGCGCCCTTCCGCCCGTTGTGCGTCGATCCCTTCGCTGCCAGTCAGGTTCAATTCCCTCGGTTTCGCCGCGGGTTCCTCGAAGTATTGTCCCTGACGTGGAAGGAGGCGGCCCCGCACCTCCCGGAGCTCCTTTCCCGCGCCCCTCTCCGCGAGCTCGCGTTCCACGAAGTGCCGGGCGCGGTCGAGCAACTCGCCCGGGAGCCGCGAGCGACCTGGCTGACTATGCTGGAGCTGCCGCACGCGCGACTCGGCAACGAAGGTACACGAACGCTGTGCGCGGCCAGGCACCTCACCCGACTGACCGAGCTCAACCTGAGCGTCAACGACCTCGGCAACGAAGGGGCACGTTACCTCGCGGAGGCCTCCCACATGAACCGCCTGACACACCTCGACCTGAGCGACAACGTCATCGATGACGCGGGCGTGATGGCCCTGTCGTCGGCTCCTCACCTGGGCCGATTGCACCACCTCGACCTGACGCGCAACTCGTTCGGCCCGGCGGGGGCGGAGGCGCTGATTCGCTCTGCTTCCCTTTCCGGCCTCGCCAACCTCGACCTCAGCTGGACGGGGCTCGACGACGACTCGGCCCGCCTGCTGGCGCGCTCGCCCCGGCTCGAACGGCTCACCCACCTCTACCTGGGCCACACCGACCTCACCGACGCGGGCGTGGTGGCGCTCGCCCGGTCCCGGCACGCGCGCAACCTCAAGGCGCTCCACCTCACGGGGCTGGGCCTCACGAACAAGTCCGTCGAGGCGATCATTCGCTCCCCGTATCTCGCCGGGCTGGAGGACCTGGAGCTCACGGCGTACGAGATCGACGAGGAGGCCCAGAAGAGGCTCGGAGACCACTTTGACGGCAGCGTCGTCTCGTTCGATTCGGACTGATGGGCAATACCGGGGCAGGAGATCATGACCACCGAGCGAGCCTTTCTCGACGACGTCCGCGAACACCCCGACGACGACGTGCCGCGCCTCGTCTTCGCCGACTGGCTCGACGATCACGGCCAGGGCGAGCGCGCCGACTTCATCCGCGTCCAGTGCGAGCTGGCGAAGCTGCCGCTCGACGACGAGCGCCGCCCCGAGCTGGAGGCGCGCGAGCTGCGGCTGTTGAACGGCCATCACAAGGGCTGGGCGCGGCCCATGCGCCACCTGGTCAAGAGCTACGAGTTTCGCCGCGGTTTCATCGAGGGGGTGAAGCTGGGGGCGGGCGATTTCCTGGCCCACGCCGCCGAGTTGTATCGCCTCGCCCCGATTCGCGCCGCCCACCTCGTCGGCTACGCTGACTGTGCAGCGCGCCTGGCGGGCTCACGGCACCTGGCCGGCCTGCGCTCGCTGGCCCTGACCGACCCGCGCTTCACGCACGGACAAACGCCGCGCCTCGTTCGAGGCCAGCCACAGCCCCCGCCGAACGCGGGCGGCACCGATCCGTTGCGCACGTTGCTCCAGTCGCGCAACCTCAAGGCCTTGCGAGAATTGGAAGTACGCGATCATTGCCTGGGCCAGGCCGGTGCCGAGATGCTGGCTGGGGCGCCGCACATGGCGCAGGTCGAGGGGCTGGACCTACGCAACAACGATTTTCAAGAGGGCGACGTGGCAGCGCTCGCCGACTCGCGGTATTTGAACAACCTGCGGCGGCTCCGGCTGGGGGCGTGTTTTTCCTGGGACCCGTATGACCACTACCCCGAACGTGATGGCATCGGCCTGCTTCCCCCCGAACTGGGGCCGTTGGTCGGGCGCCTGGAGCTCCTCGACCTGGGGTCGTGTGGCATGCTGCCTCGCGGCCTGCTCTTCCTGGGACAGGTGCCGCGATCGGTGCCCCTGACGGCCTTGCTTTTGGAGCGCAGCACGCTGGGCCACGACTTCGACGACGCGCTGGACAGTTTCCGCGACTTGCTGCGCTCCCCGCTGCTGGGCAGCGTGCGCGTGCTCGACCTCAGTAGTTGCTACCTCGACGATTTCTGCATGTCGGCGCTGGCCGCCGCCCCCCTGCTCGCCGGCGTCGTCCATCTCGGGCTGCGCAACAACCCTCTGGACAAGAAGGCGTTGTCCGCGTTGATGACCTCGCCTCACCTCGGCAAGGTGCAGCGGCTGGAGCTGGCCTCCTGGAACGCCAACGGCGAAGACAAATCGGGCGACGCGCGCCTGAAGGAACTGGCGCACGCGACGACGTTGCCGCGCCTGGCCGCGCTCGACCTGCGGAGCAACCAGATCAGCCCCAAAGGTGTGAGCTCGCTGGCCGACTCCCCGCTGCCGGCAAGGCTGACCTGGCTCGACCTGCGGCGCAACTACCTGGGCGATTCCGCCGTCAAGGCGCTGCTCGGCGCCGACTGGCCGCGGCTGGCGTGGCTCGACCTGCGCGACAACGGGCTGAGCGGCAAGGCGAAGCAGGCGCGGTTCGGGGTGGCGGTGCGATACTGAGCAAGAGCCCAGGGAGAGATTCGCACTCTCACTTCGGTTTTGGAGACCGCGTCCTAACTCTTGGACCACCGGGGCGGGCCTGGGCTACAGTCTATCGGGCCGGGCGGAAGGCGGGGAGGGGCTTCGCGCTGTGCGCGGCGCTTGGTACAGTTGAGAGCGTTCCAGGGGCTCACGCCTCTGGCTATTGAATGCCGCCCCGTTGGGGCTCGGTCGGGGGGCGATTCCGACTCCGCCAGGGATTCCACCCCTGGCGGCCGGCGCCCGGCAACAAGCCCTGGCCTTCGCCCCCACCCCACATCAGGGAGCCACCTATAGACCTCGCCGACCTTCTGCACACCGCCCTGCACGACCGCGACCTCCGCCGCAGTCAGGCTGCCGCCCGGGCCCTCGGCGACCAGCCGGCCGACGAGCTCGCGGCCCACCTGTCGGCGTTTGCCGCGGCCCTGCGCGACACGGGCCCGCTGACGCCGCGCCGCGCCGCGCAGGTGCTGGCCGTCCTCGGCCCCGCCGCCGTCGCGGCCGTGCCCGCCCTCGTCGAGACGCTGGCCTCGCGCCGCTGGGCGCTGCGCGAGGCCGTCGTTCAGGCGCTCGGCCGCGTTGGCGCCCATTCGTCGGAGGCCCGCGCCGCCCTGGTGCGCTGCGCCACGTGCGACCCCAACGCCCTCGTGCGCGAGGCCGCCGCGCTCGCCCTGTCCAACCTGGCCGAGGCCCAGGCCGGGGTGGCGCGCTTCGACCTGCTCGGGGCCTTGCGTCACTCCTTCCCGCGCGTCCGCTGCCGGGCCCTGCGCGCGCTCGCCCTGCCCGGCCAGTTCGCGCCCGACCTGCTGCCGCTGTTCATCGCGGCCCTGACCGATGGCGACCTCAAGGTGCGCCGCACCGCCGCCGAGGTGCTGGGGCCGCTGGGCGCCGCCGCCCTCTCCGCCATCCCGGCCCTGCTGCGCCGCCGGCACGACCGCGAGGTTCGCGTGCAGATGGCCGCCGAGGCCGCGCTGGCGCAGCTCCAGCCCTGCCTGCCGCCGGCGCTGCAAGCGTGGCTGCGCCGATTCGCGCAACCGGGCGAAATTGCCAGCGCCTCCTTGCAGCGGGCCCTGCTGGCGGACGACTTGCCGGGCCCGCTTCGGTCGGCTTTCCTCGAAGTGTGTGACCGCCGCGTGCGTTGGCACCACCGCCTGGCGACCGGCGACCGGCCCGTCAGCGGCCCATCGCCCGCGACGACCGGGGAGGCGGCGAGCGCGGCGAAGGCAGCGGCCGAGGCACACACGGCCCCACGACAAGGCGCGGAGCGTGCGGGGGCGGCGGCGTGCGAGCAGGAGGCCGCCTGGCTGACGGCGTGGCTGTGGGCGGAACTGGCGCGGTTCGACGCAATCGAGAAGGCACCGTGAGTCGGAAGAAGTGAGGCACTGTTCATGTCCACCCAGTACCTGCGCTGCAACGACTGCGGTGCGTCGATCCACGTTCCCGGCGAAGCGCGCCACGTCACCTGCGCCGGCTGTGGCGCCGAGCTGTCGGTGCGCGGCGAGGGCGAGGGCCGATTCGCGGAAGTGGTGCGCGGTGGCCCTCCCCTGGTCCACGTCGAGCCGGTCGGCCCCGACGAGCGCGATCTGGTGCAGCGCGTCGATGAGCGGGCCATCGAGGACGAGTTGTGGCGGCTCGAGCGCGACTGGCGAGAGGAGCGCCAACTCTACACGGTCTACACCACGCGCGGCAGGATCATCCCTCCCCGGGCGGCGGTCCTCGTCGGCCTCTTCTTCACGGCGACCGCCGTCGGCTCGGCCCTGATCGGCGCCATCGTCCTGGTGGTGGTCAACGGGGTGGAGGCGCTGCCGATCGTGGCCTGCTTCGGGGTGCCCGCCCTGCCGTTCCTCGTCCTCATCGTTGTCATGAATACGCTCTGGTATCGGAAGGCGAAGGGCTACGAGGTGGCCCACGCCCGCTTCCAGCGCGAACACGCGCGCCTGGTCCGCGAGTTGGAGGGGCCCCGGTGGCGAGGGTCGTAGGGTGGGCCTCGCAAAGCCTCGGCCCACGCGGGGGTGAGCGCCGCGTGGGCCTCGCAAAGCCTC
>JBBSEZ010000315.1:0-11830 GCA_038239195.1 Gemmatales bacterium | reverse complement strand
GGCTCCATCCCGCGGAAGCGCCACATCGAACACCGCGCCCAACCCGGGTTTCGCGGCGAGGGCATCTACTACGAAGAGGTCGTCACCACGGCCGGCTTCGGCCGCGCCTACAGCATCGCCTATCACCTCCGCCCGCCCACCCGCGTCCGCAAGGTCGAGCCGGCCGGGCACTGCGACGTCGAAACCGTTGACGTGCCCGTCCTCCGCCACCACCATCTGAAGTCCGGCGCGATGCGCCCCACGGGCGATCCCATCACCGGGCGCGTCCCGCTCCTCGCCAACTCCGACGTGGCGCTGGCGCGCTGCCGACCGGCCTTGCCGCAAGCGGAGCTGTACCGCAACGCGGCCGCCGACGAGATCGTCTTCGTCCACAAGGGCCGCGGCACGCTCACCAGCATGTTCGGCGTACTGCCCTTCCGGCCCTACGACTACGTGGTCATTCCGCACACGACCACGTATCGCCTCGATTTCGACGCGGCCATCCAGCCCGACCTCCTCGTCATCGAGTCGGCCAACAACGTCGTCCTCCCGCCGCGCTACCTCAACCCCGACGGGCAAATCCGGCTCGGCGCCCCGTACAGCGAGCGCGACTTTCACGGGCCGACGGAGGCCCTCGTCCTCGACCGCGAGGAGGACACCACAGTCCTCATCAAGGACGGCGAGCGCCTGACGCGCTACGTGCTGGCCCAGCACCCGTTCGACGTGGTTGGCTGGGACGGCTTCGTCTACCCCTATACCTTCAACGCCGACGACTTCGAGCCGATCACCGGGACGATCCATCAGCCCCCGCCCATCCACCAGACGTTCGAGGCAACGGGCTACGTCCTCTGCACCTTCGCCCCGCGCATGCTGGACACTTGCCCAGAAGCGGTCAAGGTGCCGTACGCTCACTCGAACGTCCAGGCCGACGAGGTGCTCTACTACGTGCGCGGGAGGTTCGGGAGCCGCAGGGGCGTCGAGGAGTCGTCGTTCACGCTGCACCCGCGCGGCATCCCGCACGGGCCGCACCCTGGCACCATCGTCGCCAGCCGCGGCGCGACGCACACCGACGAGCTGGCGGTCATGGTCGATACGGTGCGCCCGCTGGCGCTGACGCGCCAGGCGCTGGAGATGGACGATCCGGCTTATCCGTATAGCTGGCTGGAGTGAGCAGCAAGTAGGCGCCGCGAGCCGAGCGGCGCCCGCAGCGCCCAAAGCGCAGCGTCGTCGAGAGGGTGAAGCGTGCGTCAGGCGGGCCCCGCTCGGCTCGCGGGGGCGTATTCGATCACCGATCGGGCTCGTCCACTTTCATCTTGGGCCTGGGGGGCGCGGGTGGCAGCTTGTGTGTCTCGATCAGTTTGCTCACTTGGGCGGCGACCCTCTCGCGCTCCTCGAAGGAGAGGCCCGCGTTGAAGCCCGGTATTTTCTCCGGGAACGACAGGCGCAGCAGGTGGTAGTAGGCCAGTTCCGCGACGGCCACCTTGCGGTCGGCGAGCCGGCTGGCCAGCAACTCGAACGTCTCGGGGCTGCGCCGGTCGGCGTCGGGGAAGTCGAACAGCATTTCGAGGATCGTCTGGGCCTGCGGCGGGCGGTACTTGGCGTCGATCAACGCACCCGTCTTCATCTTCGTCTTCTCGTTCTGGTCGTAGAGCACCTTCCGCTGCTCCGCCCCCCGGGTCAGCCAGCGGCGCAGGCAGAAGATGGCCGTCTGGCGGTCCGGGGCGTGCGTCGGGTCGTCGTCGCCCAGCGCGCTGAGGAGCTTGCCCACCTCGTTCATCCCCTTGTAGCAGTACAGGGCCAGCACGCGATCCGAAACTTTTTCGCTCTCCTGGCACTCGCGGAGGGCAACGTCGAGCGCCTTCATCGCGCCCACGCGATCTTGCAGGCCGCGCAGGGCGCGCGTCATGGGAGCGACCAGGTCCGGGCCCTCCGCGCGTGGGGGTGGGGGAAGCTTGCTCCAGACAGGCGGTACCTTGGAAAACCGCACCGGGTCGTCCGTCCGGGTGAAGTTGTCCCAGGCCAACATCGCGGCCCCGGGCGGCTGTTCAAGGTAATGGCGGTGGAAGCCGTCCACCTTCACGTCCGCCTCTCCGCGCAAGGTGAACAGGTAGAGCATGGCGCGGGGCTCCTCGCCCTCGCGCCATTTGACGTCGCGGGCGTAGACCCTGAACAGGTCGATGCCGACCTCCGTCCCCTGCTGCATGGTGAGGTCCCACCCCTCGGTCTTCTCGAAGCGCAGGCGCACCTTGACCGCCTTTTCCCGGTTGCGGTTCCTCAGGTAGATGCGGCCGCGCAGCAGGGTCATGTCGAGATCGACGCCGCTCGCCTCGCTCTTGTGGAGCACGACGGCCGACTCCAGCAAGTAGGTCATCATCTCGCTCTCGGGCAAGGCGTACTCCGGCACCAGGCCCCGCAGCAACAGGCCGACCCCCCCCTCCTTCTTGGTGACGACTTCGCTCGAGTAGCCCGGCAGGCTGACGAGCGCGTCGGTCGTCTTGACGCGGCCGTTGACCGGCACGGGCTGCCACTCCTTGCCGTCCTGGCGAGCCACGAGGAGCGACGGGCTCGCCCCGCCGCCGACGTAGAAGCCGGCATCGCCTCGCGCGGTGCTCGGGGGGGAGATGCGCTCGACCTTCGTGTCTTTCTCCTCGGGCTTCTTCTCCTTGGGCTCCTTTTCCTCGGGCTTCGGGATGATCGGCTCAACCTTGTTGTCCTTCCCGGGGCCCGGCTTTTCCTGGTCTTTCTTGTCGTTCGGGGCCTCGGGCGGGGTGGTATTGTCGGTCGCGACGTCCTTGTTGCCCGAGTTGGCAATCGGAGGAGTGACGGGGCGGCGGTCGGGCAGGGCCTGCCAGACGGCCAGGCCGAGGGCCGCAAACAGGAGCACGCCGGCGACGGGGAGGGCCCAGCGCAGCCAGGGCCCGCGGCGCAGGAAGGGCAGCCCGAGCAGGTCCTCGTCCTCTTCGGAGGAAGCGCCGGCTGCGGCGGTGGCGGGAGCGGGGGCCTTCCGGAAGGGGATGGCCTCCCGGCCCTGGACCAGGCCGTACATGCGCTCCTTGGCGGTCGGCGGCACCAGGGCGGGCTCGCCGAGAACGAGCGTGAGGATCTGGTGACAGGCGGAGATCTCGGCGAGATGGGCATCCGATTCCAGACAGACCTTCTCCAGCTCCGCCACCTTGTCGGCGGGGAGCTCGTTGTCCAGGTACTCGGAGACGTCGTTGGCGTCGAAGCGGGCATTGGGGCCCGTGGCGGGGGGCGTCGTCAGCCGGCGCCGGCGCGTCACCTGCTTGATGCGGGCCACCAACTCCTGAGCGGCGTCGCTCTCGGCGACCTTCTGGCCGATCCCCTTGATCTCAGCCGCCGGCAGCGTGTCGTCCAGATAGGCCAGGAGCGTTCGCAGGGTCAAGCGCATGAACCGTTCTCCTCGAAGTCTGCAAGGCATCGGGCGGGGAGCTTCCCCTCTAATAGTGGCACCGCGGGCAACTTTTCGTGCATCATTTTTCGCACGGCCTCGATTGACCTTGCGTGGCGGGCCGGCGAACGGTAATTCTCCGGCCGTTTCCATCGAGAGAATCCGTGCCGGGAGGGGCCATGAAACGTTTGACGCTGGGGCTGGCACTGGCCCTGGGGTGGGCGAGCGCGGCGCGTGCGGAGCTTCGCTGCGACCAACCGGTGTTCGCGGCCGGAGAGGTGCGCAGCGGCGTGCCGCTGGCCCATCGCTTCCTGCTCGCCAACCGCGGGGCCAACACGATCGAGCTCCTCGAGGTCAAGCCGGGCTGTGGCTGTCTGCGCCCGCGCCTGGGCCCGGCCCCTCTGGTGCCGGGCGCTTCCGTCCCCCTCGCGGTGGAGATCAACACGCTCACGCAGGCGGCCGGCCCCAACACCTGGCGCGCCGTCGTTCGGTATCGCGACGGCGAGGAGGTGCGCGAGTTGCCCCTCTTCGTGACGGCCACGGTCGTCAGCGAGGTGTCGTTGCGCCCCGCTGCCCTCCTCGTGTACACCGACGCGCCCATTGCCCATGCGCTGACGCTGCTGGACCGGCGCGCCCGGCCGCTCGACGTCGAGGCGGTGACGACAACCTCGCCCCACGTCCGCGCCCTTGTCGGGGAAGCGCACCGCGGAGACGGCGGGGCCTGGGAACGCACGATCTCGCTGGAGGTCGGGCCCGATTGTCCCGAGGGGCGGCACGAGGAGGTGTTGCACGTCCACACGACCGACGCGGTCTATGCCGAGCTCGAGGCCCCCTTCACCGTGGTCAAGAAGGCCCGTCAGCGCATCGGCGCCGTGCCCGATCGCGTGAGCCTCACCTCTTCTCCGGGCGCGCCGCTGCCGGCCCGCATCGTGCTGCTGAGCAGTTCCGACGAGCAGGAGGTCCGCGTGGAGCGCGTGGAGGCCGATAGCCCCGCCGTGCGCTGCCGCTGGGCGCCGGGCCCCGGGAGCCGCGCGACGCTCCGGATCGAGGTCGATCGCGCGCTCCTCAGCGGGACCGCCTGGGAGGGAAGCGTGCGCGTGTACGTCAACAAGCCGGCGCCCCAGGTCGTGACGGTGCCAGTGCGCTGCGAGCTCCATTGACTTTCGGCGAGTTGGCAAGCGCCTCCCGGCGCGGTATCGTGGAGCGAGAAAGCTCTTCGATCCGGGAGGCGCGCATGGTCCCTGCAAGGTGGGCGGTCGTCGGCCTGTTGGGAGCGCTGGCGTGCGACGCGGCGAGGGCCGGGAACGCGCCCGGCGCGGACGACTGGAAGTACGACGTCGTCTACTGCAAGACGGGGCCGCCGATGCGGGGCCTGATCGTCGATCGGAACAGCGACCCCATCAAGATCAAGTGCATCACGCGCAAGCCGGGCAAACCAACGCTCGTCTTCGACCAGTTCGTGTTGCGCCGGGACGTTGCCCGGATGGAACTGCTGGAGAAGGCGGACCGCGAGAAGATGGAGAAGCGGCTCGACGGGCTCAAGCGGGAGCGCGAACACCTGACGCTCCAGCTCCGACTGCTCGGGCCGAAGGGCAAGGGCGCCCCTCGCGGGGAAGAGATGATCGACCTGCGCGAGGCGACCTGGCCGGGCAAGGTTGGTGGAAAGGGGCTGGGCTACCAGTCGGCCCACTTCCAGCTCGTCTCCAACGCGCGCTCGGAAGTGGTGCAACTGGCCGCCCTCCATCTCGAACAGATCTACGCCGCCTACGCCCGCGCCCTCCCACCGCGGGCCCCCAAGGGCAAACCGACCACCATCGTGCTGGCGCGTTCCGTGGCGGACTATCGGGCGATCGCGCGCGAGCGCGGGCTCAACCTGTTCAACCCCGCCTTCTACGACCCGGAGCGCAACCAGGTCGTTTGCGGCAGCGACCTCGAACGGCTCTACGACGAGATCGAGAAGGCGCGGGCCAGGCACGCGGCGTTACGGCGCGAGATCAAGGAGCGCAAGAG
The DNA here is from genome assembly GCA_038239195.1 of Gemmatales bacterium. GTDB lineage: Bacteria > Planctomycetota > Planctomycetia > Gemmatales > Gemmataceae > JBBSEZ01. The sequence continues at coordinate 6,432 of JBBSEZ010000315.1, read as the reverse complement.
AGAGCTTCAGAAAGCGTATGGCGGGAAGGCCCCGGCCGAACTGCTGGCCCCCCTGGTCGAGGCGGGGAAGCGCATGGAGGAGATCGAGGGCCGCAACGAAGGCACCTTCGTGCGCAATCGCCAACGCCTGTTCCGCCTGCTCTACCACGAGGCCTTCCACGCCTACCTCGGCACCTTCGTCTACCCCAGCCGCGAGGGCTCGCTGCCCCACTGGTTCAACGAAGGCCTGGCGCAGATTTTCGAGACGGCCATCGTCGAGGTCGGCGAGCTGCGCATCGGCCACACCGACAGCGAGCGCCGCGTCGCCGCGCGCGCCGCCCTGGCGAAGGGCAAGCTGCCCAAGCTCGTCGATCTGCTGCGCTCCGGGCCGAAACAGTTCGTGGTCGAGCACGCCAGCGAGCACCAGGTTTCCGACCGCTATTACCTGGCTTCGTGGGCGCTGGCGTTCTACCTCACCTTCGACCGGAAGGTGGTCGGCACGCAGAAGCTCCACGACTACGTCGCCGCCCTCAAGCGCGAGGTCGATCCGGTCGTGGCGTTCCGCGCGCTGGTCGGCAAGCCGCTCGACGAGTTCGAGAAGGACTACCACGCTTACCTGCGCGCGCTTCGTCCAGATGGGACGACAGGGAAGTGAGGGCGGCCCTCAAGGCGCTTTCGGCTCGGTGGCGATGCCTTCGCTGGTGGGGGTCGGGCCCGGCGCCTTGGCGCCGCCCTCGCTCTCTGCGCTCGCGTCGTTGTCCGGGCGGATGGGGAGGTGCGCCGCGACCTGGGGCCCGATCAGGGGAAGTTCCTTGGGGTCGCCGGTGGGGATCGGCCGGCGCAAGAACTTGTTGAGAAGGTAGGCGCCGACGGCGAGCATCAGCGCGAGGATGAGGATCGGCTTGGCGGCGTTGACCTGGTTCTCCAGGCTTTCGATGAGCTCCTTGAACTGCGCCCCCAGTCCATAGGCGAGGAAGAAGACGAGGCTGTTGCCGAACACGGCGCCGAGCCCATCGGCGAGCAGGAAACGCATCATCGACAGGCGCATCATGCCGGCGGTCAGGAACAGGGTGGTGCGGATGCCGGGGACGAGGCGCCCGAAGACGAGGATGCTGACGCCGTACTTGTGGAAGTTCTCGCGGGTGCGCTCGCGCTTCTCGGCGGGGGCCAGGCGCGCCAGCCAGCGGTGCTCGAGCAAGCGGGCCCCGAAGAGGCGGCCGATGCCGTACAGGCCAAGGTCGGCGATGACGGCGCCAATCATGCAGGCGGGCAACAGCAGGAAGCGAGAGGGGCCGTGCTCCATGAGCGTGGCGGCCCGGACCCCGGCCATGGCGATCATCACCTCTTCGGGGATCGGGTTGCCGATGGCGGCGCTGATCAGAAAGCCGCACCATCCGAAGAGCTCGTAGAGCAGGTCTTTATCGATCGCCAGGGCCCTCCTCCGCGAATCGCGCACTCGCCCACCCTATTATGCGGGAAGGGCAGAAGACCGAAAAGGGGGAGTTGGCAAAGCCCGGCGCTGGACAGGCAGCGGTGCCCCGGCCACAATGCACCGCGGGCGAGCCTTCTCACTCTCCAGAGGCGCAGCGATGAAACTCGGCCTGATCAACTCCGCCTGGGCCCAGGCGGGCCGCGACACCGCCTTTGGCATCCGCATGACCAAGGAGATCGGCTTCGACACGATCGACGTGTTCGCCGACCCGCTCGACGTCGATGCCCGCGAGCGAAGGCTCATTCGCCGCGAGTGCGAGAAGGCCGACCTGCCCATCGTCAGCATCGCCTGCGTCGCCCTCGGCCTGATCGACTTCAACCCCAGCGTGCAGCGCTTCCACCTCGAGCGCTGCCGCCGCTACCTCGACCTCGCCTGCGAATTTTCGGCCCGCAACGTCCTCCTCGTCCTGGGCGAATACGTCTGGGAGCGCCAGGTGGTCCCGCCGGCGGAGCAATGGCAGACGGGCGTGCGCAACGTGCGCGAGCTGGGAAAGTACGCCGCCGATCTGGGCGTCGAGATCGTGCTGGAGCTGGAGCCATTTAAGCTCTCGCTCGTGCGCAACGTCGAGACCATGCTGCGCTTCCTGACCGACGTGAACCACCCTGCCGTGCGCGCCAACATCGACGTCTCGCACTTGCAGCTCTCGGGCACGGGGGCCGAGGAGCTGGCGCGACTGCGCGGCCGGGCGGCCCACGTTCACCTGAGCGACTGCGACGGCAAGGTCCACGGCGACCTGCCGCCGGGGCGGGGCGTGGTCGATTTTGTGCCGTATTTGCAGGCGATCAAGGCGCTGAACATCGACGGGGCCGTCAGCATCGAACTGGAGTATGCGCCGGAGCCGGAGCGCATCGTCGAGTGGGTGCGCGAGGCGTATGAGGCGACCGACCGGCTGATGCGCCAGGTCGGGCTGCGGGGCTGAGGAAGCGGCGCGAAAGGGAGTGGCAACCATTCCGGGAGCGCGGATCGCCAAGCCGGAAGCGGAAGAGCGCCAGGGCCCGCCGCTTGCGGCTTGGCGGGGCCCTCCCGGATCTTTGGCCGCACACGCGCGAAACTGCGAGCAAGAGGGTGCTTCCGCTCCCCGCCGCGCTGCCGTATGATAAGACTTGCGAGCCGATTCTCCTCTCACGTCGGGGGTGGGCCGTGCTGATCGCCGCCGTCTGTCCGCGTTGCCACACGAGCTACCAGGTTCAGCCCGAACTGCGCGGGCAGTCGATGCGCTGTCCCAGCCCGGATTGCCGCACCGTCTTCACGGTCCCGAAGGACGATGGTGGGAACGGCCCGACCCTCGGGCCCGGAGTGCCTGCTCCGCCGCGCGCCGGGCAACAATCCGGCTCCGTCGGCGACCTCGTGCCCATCGTGCAAGCCGAGGCCATCGCGCCGGAAGGCCCGGCCGCGCCCCCGCCGCCCCGTTCGTCGGACCACGTCAGCGACGTCCTCCAGTTCGTCCAGGCCGAGGCCGTCGCGCCGCCCGACTTGCCGCTGGAAAAGACCTCTCCACCCAAGGCGGCCGGCCGGCGCCCCTCCCGGCCCGTCGTGCCAGAACCTCCCCCCGTGCGCTCGCGGCCCACCAAGGCCCCGGCGCCCGAGAAGGAAAGCGGGCCCCGCGTGTTCGGCCCCGGTTCCTGGGAAGCACCTCCCGTGCGGGGAGACGGGGGCGCCGAGCCCGCGGAATCGCCAGGGGCTGCGCGTTCTGTCGAAGAACGCGCCGTGGAGAGGGAGCACGAGCGCGAGCACGAGGAAGAAGCGGCCCCGCACGTCGAAGAGGAAGAGGTCGTCGCGAAGCCGCGCGGCAGGTTCGCCAAGTGGCTCGTGGCGGCGCTACTGTTGGTGACGGTCGGCGTGTTGGGCGGGGGCGCCTACCTCGTCTGGCAGGCCACCCACAAGAACGAGGCCGATCTCGCCCAGAAAGCGGACGACGATTACAAGAATAACTTCTTCACCCTCGCCGCCGAGAAGTACGGCGATCTGATCAAGAAGTTCCCCAACACCGAGAAGAAGGAACGCTATCAGTTCATGCAGGAACTGAGCGAGTTGCGCGCCGAGGCCGCCGCCGAGGCCCCCCCACCCGATCCCCTGTTCGATCGGTTCAAGACGTTCATCGAGGAGCATGCCAAGAACCCCCTCCTCGTCGAGTTTGCGCCCGACGTCGGCAAGTCGTTGATCCAGGTGCTCATCGGCGTCGCCGAGGGCGCCACCCCGTCTCCCAAGGACAGCGACCTGGCCGTCCTGGAGCGCGGCAAGAAGGTGAAGGAGATGCTGGAGGGCGTGAAGAAGGCGAAGCCGTTCACCAAGGAGGAGCAGACGCGCTTCGCGACCGCAGTACAGAAGCTCACGGACCGCCTCGCTGACATCCGGGCGCGGGACGACGTGGTCGCGAAACTCGAATTGCTGGTGGGCAAGCCGGGCTACTCCTCGATCGAGGAGGCCCGCGAATTGTTGCGCTCGAAGGCGGTTGCGTTGCCCGGCATCGCCGACGACCCCCGCGTGCTGGACCGGATCGAGCGCCTCTTCGTGGGGCACCTGCGCAGCGTGCGCTTCGAGCCGGGCCCCGGGGCGGCGAGCGACCACGACCGGAGCGAGGAGGAAACGGCGAGCATCCTGTTCGCTCCCCTGGTGGGCGACGTCAACGGGGAGGTTCGGCACGACGGGAAGATCGTGCTCGGCGTGGCCCGCGGCGTCCTCTACGCCCTGGACCAGAGCACCGGGCGCGTGCGCTGGGCACAGCGCGTCGGGATCGACACCAACTCGCTGCCGGTGCGCGTGCCTGCTGTCGCCGGCAGCAAGGAGCGCATCCTGGTGCTGTCGTCGGACACGGTGACGCTGACGGCGCTGGGCACCGGCAGCGAAGTGCTGTGGCGCTATCGCCTCAACCAGCCGTGCCTCGGCCGGCCCGTCGTGGTGGGACAGCGGGCCTACCTCGCCACCTACGACGGTCAGGTCCACGAGGTCGAGCTGGCCGAGGGCAAGGTGCTGGGGCGCTACCAGCTCGGGCAGAGGCTGACGGTGGGGGGGGCACACGAGCGCGGCACCGACCGCCTCTACTTCCCCGCCGACAATGCCTGTGTCTACGTCCTCGACGTCGGCAAGCGCACCTGCGAGAAGGTACTTTATAGCAACCATCCGAGCGGGTCGTTGCGCAGCGAGCCCATCCTCGTGGCCGCGGAGGAGGCGGGGGGGCCCAGCTACCTGATCCTCAATCAGACCGACGGGCTGCACGCCATGCGCTTGCGCGTCTACAACCTCCCCCTCGCCAGCCGCGATGCGGAGGAGAGGCCGCTCGATCCGGCCCCGAGCCTCGCCGGCTGGACGTGGTTCCGTCCTCACCTCGACCCCGAAAAACTGGTGATGCTGAGCGACACGGGCGCCCTGGGGCTGTTCGGCATCCGCCAGGCGCGGAACAGCGACACGCCCCTCTTCCCGCTCCTGCCGAAGGGCCCGTTCAACCTGCCGGGGGAGCTGGGCTGGGGGCGCGGCGAGCGCGGGCGGGCCGAGGTCGTGCAGATGCAGGGCGACAACCTGTGGGTTTTGACGGCGGGCCGGCTGCGCCGCCTGCGGCTGGCCTGGGGCCAGCGCGTTGGGCCCCGCCTGACGACGGCCTGGCCGGCGGCCAACGAGAAGGAGCTCAATTCGCTCGGGGCGCCGCTGCACTCCAGCCAGAGCGTCGAGTCCCCGCGGACCGGGAGCTCGACCTTGTTCCTGGTGACGCAGCCGGCGCACCAGCAGACGATCTGGATGACGGCAGTGGACGACGAGGAGGGCCGGGTGAACTGGCGGCGCCAGCTCGGGCTGGTCTGCCAGGGGCCGCCGTTGCTGCTCCGGCCGGGCAAGGGGGAGCTGCCGCTCGTGGTGGCCCAGGACCGGAGCGCCAGCCTGGTGGGCCTCGACCCGGAGCGCTTCCCCGACCCGCCTCGGGAACAGTACCACAGCGACGAGACGACGCGCCTGGCCCGCGCGTTTGACGACAACCCCAGGTTGCCCCCGCTGTTGTTGCCGAGCGCCGACGGAAAGTCGGCCTGGAGCGCGACCTGTCCGGGCGGCGGGCTGGAACTGGTGGTGCGGCAGGTCGAAGTGGGGGTCGGCCGCAAGCTGATGGTGACGGAGCGGCGGGTGGCCTTGCCGGCGACGCTGGCAGGCACGCCGGCCATCGTCGGGGCGAAACTGGTGCTGCCGCTGGCCGACAAAGGGGGCCTCGTCCGGCTGCCCTGGCCTGTGCCGCGGAAAGGGGCGCGCGTCGAGAGCGGCCCCCGGTGGCGCGCATTCCGGGCCGATCCCGGGGCACAGGGGCACGTTCTCCCGTTGAAAGACGACCGCTTCCTCGTCACCGACGGGGCGCGCGGGCTGGTGTGCCTCAGTTGGCCGGCCAAGGGGAGCTCCGTCGAGGTGGCGAGGCACCCATTGAAAGACCGCATCGTCGCCGCCCCGGTGTTGGTCCCGCCGGCCAGGGTGGGTGGCCCGGCGCGCGTGTGCGTCGCCGACTCGGGCGGGCGCCTGACGCTGCTAGTGGCGCAGGACAGCGGCGCGTTCGGCCTGGGCGGGAGCTGGAACATCGGCGGCGTGGCGACCGGGGGCCCGTTCGTGCGCAAGCTGAAGAGCGGGGAAATTCGCATCGGGTGCGTCGTCGAGATGGCGGGGCCGAAGGGAGGGCAGAAGTTGGTGTGGGTGACGCCGGGGGACGGCGAGGTCAAGGACTACGCGGTGACGGGCGGCGGGATCGTCGGCCAGCCGGAGCTCGTGGAGGACGTGCTGGTGGTGGCCCTGGAGTCGGGCCGGTTCGTGGGGCTCGACCCGATCTCCCTCGACGCGTTCGGGCCGGGCCATCAGCTCAAGGGCAGCATCGCGCCGGCGGCCAGCCCGGTCTCGTTCGGCCCGGGGCGGCTGTTCGCGCCGCTCAGCGACGGGACGGCGCTGCTGCTGTCGCTGGACCGGGTACAGCACTCGCTGAGGAAGTTCCCGTCGGTGTG
>JBBSEZ010000314.1:0-11859 GCA_038239195.1 Gemmatales bacterium | reverse complement strand
GCAAAGGAGTCATGGGACCATCCTCCGGGGAAGGGCCGGGCGAACGGCCCGGAGGATGTCAACGGTTGCCAAAAAGCGCAAGAGGAGTTTTTACAGAACGAGCAACCCTTCTCCCCCCCGCGGAGCGGGTTAGTTCAACAGAGCGCCTGGCGGCCCTCCCGAGTTTTTCCCAGAGATGAACGAAGGGCGCGCGCAGCGAGCCAGGGGGCCTTGCCGCCTATTCCGCTGGCTCGCCCGGGGAGAAACCCTTCCTGAGGTTTACGGCGCCACCCTTGCCGGTTCGGCTCTCGCTGGGTGGTCGGGCTGGTGTACAGGCGACGGAATTACGACACGCCCGGGCAGCAGGCCGGCGAGGGCCCTGGTTGCTCCGCCCGAAGGCCCTTCGGATGGGCCATGCGCTAGCGAGTGATCTCGCAATCCGGCAGCGCCGCACGCAACTGCTTCAGCCCCTCTTGCGTTACCCAGGTTCTGTCAACGTCCAGCGTTCGCAAGCTCTTGAGGCCTGCCAACTCCTCCAGCCCCGCATCCTTCACCCGGGTGCCGGCAAGGGACAGCGCTCGCAGGCTCTTGAGGGCCGCCAACTCCTTCAGCCCCGCGCCCGCCACCTTGGTGTTGTTCAGGGACAGCGATTGCAAGCTGTTCAGGGCCGCCAGCTCCTTGAGCCCCGCGTCCGTCACCCGGGTGTCGCCAAGGTGCAGCGATTGCAAGCTCCTGAGGGCCGCCAGCTCCTTCAGCCCCGCGTCCGTCACCCTGGTGCCGTAAAGGCTCAGCGATTGCAGGCTCCTGAGGGCCGCCAGCTCCTTGAGCCCGGCGTTCGTCACCCTGGTGCCGCCAAGGCGCAGCGATTGCAGGCTCTCGAGGGTCGCCAGCTCCTTCAGCCCCGCGTCCGTCACCCTGGTGTTGTCAAGGTCCAGCGTGGTGGGGGGCTCGACGGCGGCCAGGTAGTGCTTCAGGCCCAGGTCGGTCCAGGCGGAACGGGGAATGACCAACCTGTTCAGCTTCAGCCCTGCCAGCTCCTTGAGTCCCGCGTCGGTCACCTTGGTGTCGTCGAGGGAGAGCGATTGCAAGCTCTTCAGCCCTGCCAGCTCCTTGAGCCCCGCGTCGGTCACCTTGGTGCGTTCGAGGCTCAGCGATTGCAAGCCCTTGAGGGCCGCAAGCTCCTTCAGCCCCGCGTCGGTCACCTTGGTGTAGCGAAGGCCCAGCGCTCGCAAGCTCTGGAGGGCCGCCAGGTCCTTGAGCCCCGCGTCCGTCACCTTGGTGTCGTGCAGGTCCAGCGCTCGCAAGCTCGTGAGGGCCGCCAGCTCCTTGAGCCCCGCGTCCGTCACCTTGGTGTAGGCAAGGTTCAGCGCTCGCAAGCTCTTGACGGCCGCCAGGTCCTTGAGCCCCGCGTCGGTCACCTCGGTGCCGCCAACGTTCAGCGCTCGTAAGTTCGGGAGGACCGCCAGCCGCTTGAGCCTCGCGTCCGTCACCTTGGTCCCGTAAAGGCTCAGCGATTGCAAGCCCCTGAGGCCCGCCACCTCCTTGAGCCCCGCGTCCGTCACCTTGGTAAAGCGAAGGTCCAGCGCCCGCAAGTTCTCGAGGCCTGCCAGCTCCTTGAGCCCCGCGTCCGTCACCTTGGTGTTGTCAACGGACAGGGATTGCAAGCTGTTGAGGGGCGCCAGCTCGTTCAGCCCCGCGTCGGTCACCTCGGTGCCGCCAAGGCCCAGCGCTCGCAAGCTCTTGAGGGCCGCCAGCTCCTTCAGCCCCGCGTCCGTCACCTTGGTATTGTGAAGGTACAGGCCAAATGCCCTCGGAGGGGTGGGCAACTTCGCCAGCACCCCTTCTTTCCAATGGGAGAACCGCAAGGCGGGGAGGTCGTCGGCGCCCCCTTGGTTCTCGGGCAGAAACCTGGCCCCGCCAAACTCGTCGTCTCTCATCCAGCCGACCTCGGCCCCGGCCTTCTTCCAGTCGGCGACACCGCCCAGGGCGCGGGTGGCCAGCCCGGCGAACGCCCCCCGCCGCTCCGCGAGGGCGAGGTCGCGTTTGGCACTCGCGAGCTCTCGTTCCACCCGATCCCGCTCTCGCTCCGTCTCTGCTTCCCGCCTCGTGACCTCGCGGAGCGTGGCGCTCAACTGCTCTTCGCGCCGCTGGGCGGACAGGAGCAACGCGAGCAAGAGGGCGGCCGCGCCGCTCGCCGCGAGGAGCAGAACGAGCAAGACTGCTGGCGCCTGCCGGCGCCTGAGCCATCGGGTGGTGCGCTGCCACGTGGTGCTCGCGCGGGCGCGAACGGCTTCCCCGGCCAGCAGCCGCCCGAGCTCGTCAACCAGTTCCTCCGCCGACCGATAGCGCCGGGGCGGTTTCTTGGCCAGACATTTGAGCGTGATGGCCACCAGTTCTCGCGGGGCCTTGTCTTTGAGCCCGCGCGGGGGCGCGGGGTCGTCGTGAACCAGTTGCGGCAACACCTGATGGGCGGGGCCGTGGAAAGGCGGTTCTCCCGCGATCAGTTCGTAAAGCACCGCCCCGAGGCTGTACAAGTCGCTGCGCTCATCGACGCCCGTCGGGTCGAGGAGTTGCTCGGGGCTCAGGTACTCCAGCGTGCCGGCAATCGCCCCGGACTGCGTGAGGCGCGTCTGGTCCCCCTCGAGGGGGAGGGCCAGCCCGAAGTCGGTGATCTTGGCCCGGCCCGTGCCACGCTCCAGCATCACGTTCGCTGGCTTGACGTCCCGGTGGACCAGGTTCCGTTCGTGGGCGGCGGCCAGGCCCAGCGCCACCTGCCGCGCGATCTCCGCGGCCTCCCGCCAGGGGAGGGCCTTCTCTCGCTTCAGCCGGGCGCTGAGCGATTCGCCCTCGACGTACTCCATCACGATGTAGGGAGGGAGGAAATCGGTTGCCGTCTCCACCCCGTGGATGGCCACGACGTTCTCGTGCTTGACGGCCGCCGCCGCCCGGGCTTCGCCGAGGAAGCGCCGCTTGTGGATTTCGCTGGCGGCCAGTTCGGGCTTGAGCACTTTGATGGCCACCTGGCACCCCAGGCGCTCGTCGATGGCCAGGAAGACGAAACCAAACCCGCCGCTGCCGAGTTGCTCCACGATGTGGTAGCAGCCCAGCTTCCCGAGCGGCCCCTGGGCCGTCGGGCCGCCGGGGAAGTCGATGGTCTCCGGTTGCTCCCCAGCGCCCTGCCCCGGGCTTGCGGGCGTCGCGCCGTCGAGGAAGCCCCGGAGGAAGGTCGGCGCTTCCTCGGCACCCGGGGCGATGCCGGCGAGGCGGCCCCAATCGACGCCCGGGGCGGGCTCGCTCATGGCTCGCAGCGCCTGCTCGCAAAGGCGACACTCCTCCACGTGGCCCTCGACGGCCTGCCGCTCGCGCGTGCCCAGTGCGTCGCCCAGCAGCGCCCGGAGTTGTTCATGCGACGGACAGTTTTTCATGATCGACGGTCGCCTCCCTCGAGTTCACTCCCCGCCCAGCCGCCGCACCTCTTCCCGGAGCATGGTCTGCACCCGGTTCCGGTACACGTAAACGGCGGCGACACTGATGCCCAGCGCTTCGGCGACCTCCTTGCCCGATCGGTCTTCGACGGCGGCCAGTTGGAACGCCTTCCAGGTTTGCGGCGTGACCCGCAGTTGAACCTGCGCCTTGGCCTCCTCGAGCAGTTCCAGGTCGAACTCCTCGCCGAGCCGCGCGAGCAAGTCCTCGGCCGCCTCCACCGACCCCAGCCTGTCCTGGGTGCGGCTGTCCCCGCTGCCCTGCGCGCCCCTGGCGTGGCCTTTCAACAGGTCGCCCAGGGCCCTGCGGGTGACCGTCCGCAGCCAGCCGCGGAACGTCTTCGACGGGTCGTAAGCGAAGGCCCGCATCTTCCGGGGCATCTCGAGGAGCAGTTTCTGGGTGACGTCCTCCGCGTCCGCGTTCTGCGCGCCCCAAGCCAGGCACCAGGCGTGGAGTTTGGGGCCGTAGCGGAGCACGAACGCCTCCCAGGCCGAACGGTCCATCGGGTCGCGCAGCCGCCGGAGCAAGGTGGGGCTGGTGTTGGTCGCCGGTTCCTGATTCATCCGCCTCGCCCTGTTGTGGGGAAAACTTGCCGCGCCGCCGGGCTCGTTCGCCCGTCCATCGTAGCAGAGGGGCAGGGCCCATGAGACAGGGCGGGCGCGTCAAAGTCGCCCCAAAATGCCGCCACAAGCGGGACTGGAGGAGAAAAACGACCATTCCTTCAAATAATGATATATGCGATCTAAAATACCTTTAGTGACAACTCGATGTCAATCGCCATTTCGCTACGCCGATTCGCAGGTCGCCATTGTACGGGGGCCCAAAACCATGGACAAGTGACCTATGAAATGCTCCACGGAGTTTGAGCAGAAATTGGGTAAACTTTACCGCGTGGGCCCTGGCCCATGATAGATCCGGCAGAGGGGGGCCGGCGCGGGCCACGCGGCCCGCGCCGTCCTCCGGTTACCGCCCAGTGCCCTCCAGTCGTTTCTTCTCCGCCTCGGCCTGCCGGGCGTCTTCGAGGGCCCTGGAAAAGTCGGAGGCCGGGCGACGACTATTCCGGGCCGGGGTCGGTTGGCCGGTCGTGTCGTACCAGAACCGATTGCCCCTTACCGGGGCGCCCCGCCTCTGGTTGTAGCTATTGACCCGCTGCTGGATGCCCCTGCGGTCATCCTGGTAGGTCCTCCAGGCGACGTTGAACTGGTCCCGCCGGCGCTCGTAGTCCGCGAGGCGGCGGCGGTAGCCCTCCGCGTTCGCCCGGTGGTCTTGCCAGCGGTTCCGGTAGTCCCGGAGCGAGGCACTGATTTCCCGGAGGACGTCGTTGTGCCGCCTGACCCGGTCCCGGTAGTTTTGGTTCCTCCGGTTCATGGCCTCGACGCGAGCGTTGAATGCCTGGACGTCCTGACGCATCCGCGGCAGGCGGGCGTTGTAGGCGTTGACCCGCTGGTTGAAGCGAGCCACGTCCGCCCGCGTCCTGAGGTTGTTGCGGGCGGAGTTGATCCAGTCGTTTTCCCGCCGGAGCTCTCGGTCTCGTCCCGCGAGGGCGTTCTTTTGCTGGGTGATCTGCCGGCCCTCCGCCTCGAGTGCGGCGCCCTCCTGGCTCAACTGCTGGGCCGCGGACTGCGCCCTCGCCTTCTGTTGGGCCAGGCCCGCCGCGTCGGTCGCCAGCCTGTTGGCCTGCTGCTCGAGTCGTCGTTGCTCGGCGCCCAGCGAGGCGAGGTCGCCCCGAAGGGAGCTCTGCTGGCCGACCAGGCCCCCCTCCCGGGCCTTCAGGCGAGCCTCCTCCGCCGCAAGCCTCTTGCCCTCCTCCGCCAGCAGGGAAGAGTCAGGGGCCGCGACCGGCCTGGGCGCCGTCTGAGCCATCGACCTGGGCGCCGCCAGCGCCAGGGCCGTCGCGAAAGCCATCATCGAGGTACGCAACACGGTCACTCTCCTTGGTGAAAGACCATCGTCCGACCGGCGGACGTGGGAGGCAGGCTCGGACGTCCCGATCCCGCACGGGAGGAGTAGGGCCCGGGCTGGCGATTTCTAACATCCATTTCTGGGCACGTGCCCGCAGCGGCGCGCGAAGGCCCACGTCCGACTCGATTTCAGGGGCCCCGCTTGCCGTCCGGCGTTTCGCCGGTATAGTCCTCCACGTCGTCACTCGCATCGAATCGCGCACCAGGAAAGGACGGACACCGTGGGCCACAAGCAGACGGCCGAGCACCGCTTCGGCAAGGGATCGTTTCACCAGATCGGGCTCGTGCGCGGTCAGTTCGGCAACGTGCCGATGGCGCAGTGGCTGAAGTTCGTGCAGGACACCGGCTTCGACGGCTGGGAAGAGGCCTCGTGGGAGCTCGACCTGCGCCGCTGCGACGACGACGCCGGCGCCGCCGCCTACGCCAAGGAGCGCGTCGCCCTGGCGAAAAAGCACGGATTGGAGATCTTCACCGTCGCCAGCCACCTGCAAGGCCAGGCCCTCGGCGACGAGCCCAGCGCCAAGACGCTCCAGTTCACCGGCGGGGAGGCCCTCGAGGCGTACAAGGCGTGGCGCAGCAAGGGCAACAACCCGCCGCGCACCGACCCGTATTACGTCCCCGACGACGTGGGCAAGCTGGTCCAGAAGCAGGCGGAGCGCGACCTGCTCGCCTGCGTGCGCCTGGCCGGGCACCTGGGCAAGTTGCAGGACCGCAAGGTGGCGCTGCCCGGCTTCGTCGGCTCGCCGGCTCACTGCTGGAGCCACTGGTTCCTTTTCCCGCCGCTGCCGACGAGCCTCGGCGGGCACGTAATCCCCGACGTGCGCGAGGTGAGCCTGCAACTGCTGACCGAGCGCTTCGCGCCGGTGTTGCAGCTGTGCAAGCAGTACGGCGTGACGTTCGACCTGGAGTGCCACCCGAGCGAGCGGGCGATGGGCGACCTCGAGTCGGCGGGCGACTACCTGGCGGCGATGGACAAGGCGGGCTTCGCGGACGTGGTCGGCTTCAACCTCGACGGCTCGCACCTGGAATGGCAGAACGTGTCGGTGATCCAGTTCATCCGCGAGTTCGGCAACCGCATCCACTGCGCCCACGTCAAGGGCGTGTGGGTGGCGGAGGAGCATTGCCGGGCCGGCCGGCTGGGGGGGCATCGGCCGATGGGCCACTGGGCCAACGGCTGGAACTTCGTGACGGCCGGGACGGCGCGCGACGCCAACGGTCTGGAGGACATCTTCATCGAGCTGAACCGCGTCGGCTTCGACGGGGCGGTGAGCATCGAGTGGGAGGACAACGACGCCGAGCAGCACGCCGGGGCCAAGACGGCGCTGGCGAACTGCCGCAAGGCCGACAACCCGCCGAGCGGGATGCGGCACGACGAGATGCTCAAGGCGTGAGGAGGCAAGGCGCGACACGGCAAGCCAGCGTTGCTTGCCGTGTCGCGCCGTCAGCGCCAAGTCCCTCTTCCCTGGCGGGAAGCAATCGAGGCCACCCCAAACTGGCCAACTGAACGACCGCAGCCCCTTCCCGCATTCGCAGCCGACTTTCTGCCCGGCAACGAAGAGAACGAAGAAAGAAAAGGGCGCGAGCAGCAGGGGACAGGGTGGCCCTCTCTTCGCATCGAGGCCCTCTTCCTCTTTCTTCGTTGCCTTCTGTTCAAGTTCTTCTGTGGCCGCGCCCGGATCGGCAAGCGACCGGCGGGGGCCTCGCTCCTCGATCCCAGGCGGCGCGGCGCCGACAATGAAGTATACTCGAAGCACGCCCTCCGTTTGCCCCCGCGAGGAAAGAGCCCCCATGTTCTTCACGCGCGATCAGTGCATCGCCCTCGACCGCCGTGCCATGACCGACTTCGCCGTGCCCGGCATCGTCCTCATGGAGAACGCCGGGCGCGGGATCGCGCACTTGCTCCTCTCGCTGGGCATCGCCGGCCCAGTCCTCGTCTGCTGCGGCAAGGGCAACAACGGCGGGGATGGCCTCGTCCTGGCGCGTCACCTCGACAACGCCGGGGCCCGCGTCCGCACCTTGCTGTTCGCGGCCCCCGACGAATTGCCCGCGGACGCGGCGGTCAACTATCGCATTCTCTCCCGCAGTGGGGTGGACCTGGAGGTCCTGCCCGGCCCCGATCTCGACGAGGCGAACCTGCGGGACCATCTGCGCCTCTGCGAGTGGGTGGTCGATGCCCTGTTCGGGGTGGGGCTCCGCGGGCCGGTCCGGGCGCCCTTCGACCGGATCGTCGAGGCGATCAACGGCTGTCCGGCCCGCGTGCTGGCGGTCGATCTGCCCAGCGGCCTCGACGCCGACACGGGCAAGCCGATGGGCGCGACGATCCGCGCCCACCACACGGCCACGGTGGCGGTCCTGAAGAAGGGCTTCGCGGCGCCCGAGGCTGGGGAATGGCTCGGGCAGCTCCACCGGATCGACATGGGCGCCCCGCGCCGCGCCCTCGAAATCGACGGAACCGTTCGCATCGAGCCACTACAGGCTTGAAATGCGGCCCCCGAGGGTGTAGGCTGTCCTGAAACGTGCACGATCGGTTTTGTTTGGCCCCCAAGCCACCGGGGGCGGGAATCGGTCGCTGGCCCAACGAAAGAGGTAGTGTCATGGCCCGCATGAGTCGCGAATTTACGCTGGTCCTGCTCGGGGCGAGCTTGTTGACGGCCGGCTATTTCCTCTGGCCCGAGGACGACCCCGCCAAGAAGGCCGAGGCCGCCAACGCCGACGCGGGCGACAACAACAACCGTCGCACGACCTACCGCTCGCGCTACACCGTCATCCCGATCATCTACAGCAACGGCAGCCGGACCTCGCCGGCGATGGCTCGGCCGGGCGTCGCGCGCGGCGGGTTCGGCCGCACGGGCGGGTTCGCCATCGGGGGGTAGTCATGGAACGCCTCGCCCTCGAGCCTCGTCCCGGCTGGCAAAAGCGCGTCGAGGAGCACGGGCTGCTCTATCACACCCTTGGCGGGGAGCCGTACTGGGACGAGACCGCTTGTTACCAGTTCCGCCCCGCCGAGATCGACAACCTCGAGCTGGCCACCGAGACGCTCCATCGGATGTGTCTCGACGTCGTCGATGAGGTCGTCCGCGAGCGCCAGTTCGGGCTGTTCCTCGTCCCCCCCGAGTTCGAGGACCTGGTCGTCCGCTCCTGGGAGGAGCGCGAGCCGTCCATCTATGGCCGGTTCGACCTCGCCTACGATGGCCAGAGCCCGCCGCGCCTGCTCGAGTACAACGCCGACACCCCCACCGCCCTCGTCGAGGCGTCGGTGGCGCAGTGGTTCTGGCTTCAGGACGTCGATTCGCGCGGCGACCAGTTCAACAGCATCCACGAGCGCCTCATCGACGCCTGGCGCGAGCTGCGTGCCGTCGATCCTTCCCCCATCCACTTCTCCGCCCTCAGCGGGGTCGTCGAGGACTACGTCACCGTCGAATACCTGCGCGACACCGCCATCCAGGCGGGCTTCGAGACCGACTACCTCGACGTGGAGCACATCGGCTGGGACGCCAACCGCCGACGCTTCGTCGATCGCCACGACGAGCCGATCGCCCGGCTG
The DNA here is from genome assembly GCA_038239195.1 of Gemmatales bacterium. GTDB lineage: Bacteria > Planctomycetota > Planctomycetia > Gemmatales > Gemmataceae > JBBSEZ01. Next base: position 2,892 of record JBBSEZ010000314.1, on the reverse strand, counting down.
TTCAAGCTCTACCCGTGGGAGTGGCTGCTGCGCGACGACTTCAGCCGCAACATTCTTCAGTCCTCGACTCGCTGGGTCGAGCCCCCCTGGAAGATGATCCTGAGCTGCAAGTCGATCCTCCCGCTGCTCTACGATCGCTATCCCGATTGTCCCTATCTGCTCCCCACCTCGTTCGAGCCGCTGGAGGGCAGCTACGTCAAGAAGCCGGTCCACGCCCGCGAGGGCTGCAACATCACCGTGGTCGTCGATGGCCAGATCGTCCGCGAAACCGAGGGCCCTTATGCCCAGGGGCCGTTCGTCTATCAGCAGCTCGCCCCCCTTCGCTCCTTCGACAAGCGCTGGCCCGTGCTGGGGACCTGGGTCATCAACGGCGTGGCCTGTGGCATGGGCATTCGCGAGGACGGCGCCATGATTACCCAGAACACGAGCCGGTTCATTCCGCACCGCATGGGATAGCGACGCACCTGTGTTGCCGCGAGGACAGCGTCATGGCCCTTCGTTTCGAGACCGAAGAACTGGACGACGACACCATCCACTACCTGCGCACGGTGCGCGAGTTGGAAGGCGAGGGCATGCCGGGCATTTACCTCGACGCCGGCGCCGCGGGCATCCAGAACCAGTGGCTGTTCGGCTGCGGCGCCATCGGCGGGGTGGCCCTGGTCTTCGCCACGTTCATCATGGTCGTCGTCGGCTCGCTGACCGACCCGGTCAACACCGCCCTGCTCCAGACGGCCGGGTTCCTCCTGGGCGGTTGGCTCGTCGTCGCCTGGGTGCGCGTCCTGATCGGACGACAGCGCTCCGACTACGTCGGCCATTTCAAGTTCGTCGACCCGCTCTACGTCTGGCACGGCACCGGGCGCGGCATCTGGGTGACGCCCATCGAGGGCCTGCGCTCGGCCTACGTGGACCACAACCACAACAACGAGGGCAACTACACCGGCTCGAACGTGACGATCCGCCTGGGCGACGAGCGCGAAGTCGTGACGCTCAAGTCGATGGCGCGGGCGGAGCAGGTGACCGCCTACCTCGAGGCCGTCGCCGAGCTGCGCGACCTGTCGCCCATCGACCGCGGCTATCGCGCCAAGGGCATCGCCGACCTCGACGAGGAGGAGATGCTCGCCCGCGTCGAGGCGCTCGTTCGCGGCGAAGTGGTCCACGACGACGACCGGCGCGGCCGGCGGCGCGCCGACGAGCATCGCGAGGTCGATGCCATCCCCGAGCCGCACAAGGTCCGCACCAACGTCCTGGGCTGGTGGCCCTACCCGGCGATGTTCGCCGTGGCCCTGGTGACGTTCTTCACGTGCAAGGGCGTCGCCGGTCTCCAGCGCGACCAGGCCTTTTACAACGAGGTCAAGGACAAGCGCCCCCCGGACCTGCGCGCCTACCTCGTCGATCCGCGCAACACGCGCTATCGCCCGGAGGTCCAGAAGAAGCTCGACACGTTCCACGAGCAGGCGGCCACGCGCATTCGCAACTCGGCCGGAGGGAGCCCCGAGCTGAAGAACGGCGTCGCCGACATTGCCGATGGGCTCAAGAAGACGACGACCCCGATCGTCCTCATCGGCTTCAAGGGAACGCATCAGGCAGCGCCGGGGCAGGAAGGCGTCTTCGCGGGCGAGCGCCTGAAGACGCGCCAGCGGGCGATGTCCAAGGCGCTGGCGGAGTATCTCGTCCTCGTCATCGGCGACGACCTGGCCCTCTACGCCGACGCGGCCGGCGGCGCCCCCCCGCACATCGAGATCGGCTACGAGATCAAGCCGGTCGCCGCTGGTGCGGAGTCGGGCTACGTGTGCAAGTGGACGGTCACGCTGCGCGGCGACCCGGCCGGAGGGGGGAAGGCCCACGTCTTCCAGACGGAGAAGCGGGCGACGGGGGCGTTCAACCCCAATCCCGATCAACTGGTCCAGCGCCTGCACGACGAGTTCCTCAACGAAATCAAGGCCAACTTGCCGCGGAGCAACCCCTTCGTGGCGGTGCCTGGGATGCCCCGTATCCCGGCACCGCCGGCCCCCGGGCTCCCGTTCAAGTAAGAGGCGAACGGTTTGGCGAGCGGGGGCCGTGAGCCCCCGCTCGCTGGCACACGAGTTGCACCGGCTCCCCTCGATGCGTTTATGCATCGGTGGGCTGTCGTTCATTTCCGCAGGCCGCGCGAACGCTTCTTGCCCGCATCCTGGAGGATGACAGAAGGGCGGGCCCGAGAGGAGATGGAGATGGCAACCGTGCGAGAGGCCTCGCCTTCCATCCGGCGAGCCGAGCTGATGCGCAACACTTGGGCCCCGGTGGGGAACATCTTGGGGAACGCCTTCCGCCATCTGGGCGACTTCTTCGTCGCCTACCCGCCCATGTTGCAGGGGGCCTATTACGTGCTCATGGGGCTCTGGCCCCTGCTCCACGCGAGCAGTTTCCTCCTGGTCACGGGGCACAAGACCGACCTCTGGCTCGTCGATACGGTCGGCGCGCTCGTGAGCGTCATCGGCGCGACGCTGTGCGTGGCGGCCTACCGGCGCCAGGGCGCGCCGGAGGTGTTCCTTCTGGCCATCGGCAGCGCCGGCGCCCTCGCGGCCGTGGACGTCGTCTTCGTCTCCCACGGCACCATCTCCCTCGTGTATCTGCTCGACGCGGCCCTGCAAATCGGCATGGTCTGCTTGTGGCTGTACGCCTGGCAGACGGGGCGCAGCGAGTTGCGCCCTTGCCAGATCCAGGAAGCGCCCGTCGCTCAGATCGTGCCCGGGCCGGGCGCGGCTCCTCGAGCGTAGCGGTCGGCGGCGTGGGGGGGGGGGGGGGGGCCCCGCCACCAAGAGCCGCCACCCCCCCGGAATCTCCCTGCGTTCAGACGCCCCACAGCCCCGCGCGTTCTGGAGACCCCCGCCGCCGCCGCCGCGCGGCCCGGCG
>JBBSEZ010000313.1:0-11863 GCA_038239195.1 Gemmatales bacterium | reverse complement strand
GCGTCCTCAAGCGCTGTATCTTGATCGCGGCGTGAGCGGCAGCAGGTTCCCCGCCGCACAAGCCGAAATCGCCCCGCCCCCAAGGTAACAGCCTTGGGAGGTCCGCTAACGCTTTGTCCCAGAATCTGCGAAAGTTCAGATAAGGTACGGGGAGAGGGCGCCCTCGGCTGGGGCGGTGTGGGGCCTTGGCGGAGGGGCGCGCCCGCTCGGGTAGCCTTGAGGGGTAGGTCATGAGCAAGCCCTTGCAGAAGAAGTATCGGCCCTGGAGCCCGGAGGCCTACGCCGTCCAGACCTTCACCCCGGCCGAACGACTCGACGAGGGCGACCTCGTCTTCTTCCTGCTCGAGGCGGTCCCCCGCCTCGACCTGAAGGCCTTCTACGCGCCTTACGAGGCCGAGACCCGCGGCGCCCCTCCCTTCGACCCAGCCATGATGGCCTGCCTGCTCCTGTACTCCTACTGCGTCGGCGTCTACTCCAGCCGCAAGATCGCCCTGGCCTCCCAACGCAACCTTGCCTTCCTGGCCATCGTCGGCGACGACCGCCCCGACTTCCGCACCATCAGCGACTTCCGCAAGGACCACCTCGGGGCCCTGCCGGGCCTGTTCGATCAGGTGCTCGGCCTGGCGGCCGAACTGGGCATGCTCGGCCTGGGCAAGTTGGCCTTCGACGGCAGCAAGATCAAGGCCAACGCCTCGCGGCACAAGGCCATGAGCTACGGCTACATGAAAAAGGAGAAGGAGCGCTTGCGGGCGGAGATCGAGGCCCTGCTCAAGCAGGCGCAGGAGACCGACGCGCAGGAGGACGCCGCACTGGGCAGCCAGCGCGGCGACGAACTGCCTGCCGAACTGGCGCGCCGGGAGGGCCGCCTGGCGACGATCGAAGCGGGCCTGGGGCGCCTGGAGGAGCGGGCCAAGGCCGAGGCCGAGGCCGAGCGGCAGCGGCGCGCCGAGGCCGAGGCCGAGCGGGAGCGGACGGGGCAAAAGCGGCGGGGCAAGGAACCCAAGCCGGTCAGCGAGGTGCCCGAGGACAAGGCCCAGGTGAACTTTACCGACCCCGAGATGAAGATCATGCCGCAGAGCAACAAGGGCTTCGATTACAGCGGCAACGCGCAGGTGAGCGTGGACGCGATGCGTCAGATCATCGTGGCGTGCTTCGTGACGACGGCGGCCAACGACGTTCGGCAAGCGGTGCCACTGGCCCAGGCCACGCTGGACAACCTGGGGCGCGCCGGGGTGGGGCTGCCCAAGGACGCGAGCGGCCAGGCCAGGAAGATGGCGGCGCTGGCAGACACGGGATACTTCAGCGCGGCGGCGGTGGAGGGCCTGGAGGGCCTGGGCTTCGACCCGTACCTGGCGACGAAGCGGCAGAAGCACCACGAGGTCGAAGGGCCGGCCGCGCCGCTGTCGGCGGCGGCGACGGCGAAGGAGCGGATGGCGGCGAAGTTGCGCACGCCGGAGGGGAAGGCGGCGTACGCGCGGCGGAAGGTAATCGTCGAGCCGGTGTTCGGCCAAATCAAGGGGGCGCGAGGGTTCCGCGCCTTCTCGCTGCGCGGCGAGGAGAAGGTCAACGGCGAATGGTGCCTCGTCTGCCTTACCCACAACCTCCTCAAGATCTGGCGCTACGGCTGCGCACCCAGTGCGAATTAAAACATCTGAAATGTAGCAAATGGTCGGTCTGAGGTAGGCGAGAGGGCCCGATGGGGGCCCCAAAGGGGCCTCCTAGACGAATTCTCGGACACACTCCTAGGACAAGCTGGCCCTGGGGTGCACCAAGCTGAAGTACGTCGGCGCCAAGCGCCTGGGCAACGTGGACGGCTGGGTCTTCCAGACCGACTGGGACGGCAAGGCCAACCCGTCGAAGGTGTTCCTCAGCGCCCAGCCGATCTACTTCGGCGGCGGCATCCGCGGCTTCATCGCGGCGGACTACCGCGAGGGCACGGGGTGGGCGTGGAAGCTCCACCCTCTGAAGCGCATGGAGCTCCTCGCCAAGGCAGGTGAGGCCTCGGCCGAGTGATTCGACGATGCGCGTCTGGCCGTCGCGGGAGGTGCGTGCCCCCGCGACGGCAATGCTGCCCCTCGATCCGCCTCCTCGGTTCCGCGTAGCGGCTGGCAGCACTTCCTCCGCGGCCCCTCCCGCAATCCTCTCGTTCGACAGCCCTCTCCACTTGCTCATCGCTTCTTCATCAAACCCTCACTCGATCTTCGCGTCCTCCTCTGGGCGAGTGGGTATGCTTCCGTAAACTACATGCACGCGGGCGCATGCGTCAACGCAGGCCCCCGTGGCCCGTCGAAACCAGGGAGGACCTCATGAAGAAGTTCCTGATGAGCGCGTGGGTGGGTCATGCCGCTTTCTGTGCGGTCGGCCTGAGCGTCGCCGCTCTCGCGGTCGGTTGCGGCGGCAAGGACAAGCGCCTGAACGCGGGCGGCTCGACGTTCGTGTATCCGATGATGACGACGTGGGCCGACGAATACCGCAAGGCCACGGGGATCGAGGTCAACTACCAGTCGATCGGCTCCGGCGGCGGCATCCAGCAGATGACCGTCAAGACCTTCGACTTCGGCTGCACCGACGGCCCCATGAACGAGGAGCAACTCGCCAAGTGCCGCGAAACCGGCAGCGAGCCGCTCCACGTACCGCTTGCCCTCGGGGCGGTGGTCGCCACCTACAACCTGCCGGGCGTCAGCGAGCCGCTCAAGTTCACCGGGCCGGTGCTGGCCGACGTCTTCCTCGGCAACATCAAGAAGTGGAACCACGAGGCCCTGCGGAAGCTCAACCCCGGCGTCGAACTGCCCGACCAGGAGATCGTGGTGGTCCACCGCTCCGACGGCAGCGGGACCACCTACATCTGGGTCGATTACCTCGCCAAGGTCAGCCCCCAGTGGAAGACCGACGTCGGCGTGGGCACCTCCGTCAACTGGAAGGTAGGCATCGGCCAGAAGGGCAACGAGGGCGTCGCGGGGCAGGTCCGCCGCTCGCCCGGGAGCATCGGCTACGTCGAACTGGAGTACGCCCTCCAGAACAAGATGAGTGTGGGCCTGGTCAAGAACAAGGCGGGCGCGTTCATCAAGCCCACCCTCCAGTCCGTGACGGCGGCGGCCAACGCCTCCCTGACCACCATCCCCGAAGACCTGCGCTACTCGATCACCGACGCCCCCGGCAAGGAAAGTTACCCGATCAGCGGCACCGTCTGGGCGGTGGTCTACGACAAGCTGCCGGCCGGCAAGGGGCAGCAGGTCGTGGACTTCCTGCGCTGGGTGACGCACGAGGGGCAGGAGCACTGTGAGGCCCTCAACTACTCGCGCCTCCCCAAGGGCCTCGTCGAGCGCCTGGAGAAGAAGCTCGACTCGATCCAGGTCGGCAAGTAAGGCGAGCGGCAGGAGTTGGTTTGCTGTAGGACGGCCCACCTGAGCCGGCCTTCGAGCATGGACGGCTCAGGTGGGCCGTCCTACAGGGAGGCTTGTTCCTGCCGGTCGCCTAAGCGCGGCAGGCGCGGGGCGGTGACTCAACGCAGACCGGAAGGGCTGACGCCATGGCCAACCGAAACGCCACCACCGCCCCTCCACCACCACCTCGCGCCCCCGCCGCGGGCCAACGGCGGTCCTCCCTCCCTCCCCCGGGTCGCTTTCAGGGCGTGGCGGACGCCCTCTTCAAGGGCCTTTGCCAGACCGCCGCCCTGCTGGTCCTCACCCTGGCCGTGCTGCTGACGGCGGTCCTCCTCTGGAAGTCGTGGCTGGCGCTCGCGACCATCGGCGGGCGGTTCTTCGTGGAGAAAACCTGGGACCCCGAGCCGACCCACCGCCAGTTCGGGGCGCTGGCGTTCGTGTGGGGGACCGTGACGACCTCGGCCATCGCCATGCTGATCGCGGTGCCCCTGGGCGTCGGCACCGCCGCCTTTTTGGCGGAGATCGCCCCGCACTGGCTGCGCCGGGCCGGCTCCTTCCTGGTGGAGATGCTGGCGGTGGTCCCCAGCGTCGTGTACGGCTTCTGGGGGGTGTTCGTGCTGTCGCCCCTCCTCCAGCAAGTCCTCACCGCGCTGGGCGGCCCCAACCGGGGGGGCGTCGGCATCCTCCCCGCGGGGATCATCCTGGCCATCATGATCGTGCCCTACGTCGCCTCCGTCTCCTTCGACGTGATCCGCGCCGTGCCCCGCTCGCAGCGCGAGGGGGCCCTGGCCCTGGGGGCCTCCCGCTGGCAGACGATCTGGCACGTCGTGCTGCCCTACGCCCGGCCCGGCATCGTCGGCGGTTGCTTTCTGGCGCTCGGCCGGGCGCTCGGCGAGACGATGGCCGTCACCATGCTCATCGGCAACAAGGCCATCATCAGCCTGTCGCCTTTTACGATGGGCAACAGCATCGCCAGCGTGATCGCCAACGAGTTCACCGAGGCCACCTACGATCTCTACCTTTCCGCCCTGGTCGAGTTGGGCCTGGTGCTGCTGATGGTCACCGTGGTCATCAACTCCCTGGCCCGGGTGTTGATCTGGCAGGTCAGCCGCCCGGGCGGGAGGCTCAAGCTCCTCAGCCTGTTCGGGGCCACAGGCTTCTCGAGCACTGGCCGGCAGGGAGCTCCCGAGCCGTCCCCTGATGCCGAAGCGAACGAGATGGCTTCCGAGGCCCCTTACCGCATCCCAGTGAGGGAGGGGGGGGCAGGCCGGAAGGCGCAGTGGGTCAATAGCGCGATGACAGTCGTCCTGGGCCTTTGCCTGGTCGTCACCGTCGGGTTCCTCTTCCTGATCGTCGGCCACCTGCTGGTCCAGGGCTTCTCGGCCCTCGACCTGGATTTCTTCACCAAGATGCCCCGGCCCGTGGGCCGGACGGGCGGCGGCATGGTCAACGCGCTGTACGGCAGCGCGCTGCTGGTCGGCCTGGCGACGCTGTTTGCCGTGCCCGTGGGCATCCTGGCCGCCATCTACCTGGCCGAGTACCGCAGCACCCGGCTCGGCCCGACCGTCCGCTTCGTCGGGGAGTTGCTCGGCGGCGTTCCGTCCATCGTCATCGGCATTTTCGCCTACACGCTGGTGGTCAAGCCGATGGGCCACTTCTCCGGCTGGGCCGGGTCGTTCGCCCTGGGCGTAATGATGATTCCCATCGTCATGCGGGCCTCCGAGGAGGCGCTCAAGTTGGTGCCGGGCTCGCTGCGCCAGGCGAGCTACGCCCTGGGGGCGAGCCGCTGGCAAACGGTGGTCCGCGTGGTGGTGCCGGCGGCGCTGCCGTCGATCATCACCGCCATCTTCTTGTCGATCGCGCGGGTGGCCGGGGAGACGGCCCCGCTGCTGCTGACGGCGTCGAGCAACCAGTTCTGGCCGCGCTCGCCCAACGACTTCACGCCCTCGCTGCCGGTCTACATCTTCACGTACGCGGTCAGCCCCTACGACGACTGGCACCGCCAGGCGTGGGCGGCGGCGCTGGTCCTGCTGGCGGTGGTCATGTTCTTGAACTTCGGGGTTCGCATGCTGGCCGGCAAGCGACTCGTCTCGGCCAGCAACGCGGACTGAGCGGGCAAAGGCAGGCGCCAGCGCCCGGGGGAGCCATGTCCACTTTTTCTTACTCCGCGATCATCTCCGATCGCAGCCACAGCGGACGCGGGCCTTCGACCGAGCCGGGGGCGGGCGTCAAGATCGCGGCGCGCAACCTGTCGTTCTGGTATGGCGAAAAGCAGGCGCTGTTCGACGTCTCCCTCGACGTGCCCGAGCGCTCCGTGGTGGCGCTGATCGGGCCGTCCGGGTGCGGGAAATCGACCTTCCTGCGCTCGCTCAACCGCATGAACGACCTGATCGAAGGCACGCGCCGGACCGGCGCGGTGTTGCTCGACGGCAACGACGTCTACGACCGCGGCGTCAACCTCGTCGATCTGCGCCAGCGCGTCGGCATGGTCTTCCAGAAATCCAACCCGTTCCCCAAGTCCGTCTTCGAGAACGTCGTCTTCGGGCCGCGAATGGCCGGGCACCCCCGGTCGCGCCTCCGGGAGCTCTGCCAGCGCTGCCTGCGCGGGGCGGGCCTGTGGGACGAGGTGAAGGACCGGCTCAACGACTCCGCCCTCGCCCTGTCCGGCGGGCAGCAACAGCGCCTGTGCATCGCCCGCGCCCTGGCGACTGACCCGGAGGTCTTGCTGCTCGACGAGCCGGCCTCGGCGCTCGACCCCGCCTCGACGACCCGCATCGAGGACTTGATCTTCGAGCTCAAGCGCAAGTACACCGTCGTCATCGTCACGCACAACATGCAGCAGGCGGCGCGCGTCTCCGACCTGACGGCGTTCTTCTTCCAGGGGCGCCTGATCGAGGCCGGGCCGACCGACCTGCTCTACACCCGTCCCCGGGTCAAGCAGACCGAGGACTACATCACCGGACGGTTCGGGTGAGCGCGCCGCGGGGCCCGCCCCGACGGCCATCCTCCTTACCTGGGGCAACATCGCTCGCCCTTGTCGCTCTTTCGAGGCTTGCCGGCCCTGGTCTCCTCTTGGCCGGGGCAACACCAGCCCGGCTCCCGCACCTTTTTCGCCCTGGCCTGGTCCGCCTGCATCTCCGGCACCTGGGCGAAGCAGCAGACCAGGCACTCCAGCAGTTTGGCGTGGAACGGCTCCTCCGCCGGGGCCAGGGAGTAGTAGCTCCAGTTCTTGGTCTTGCGCACCCGGACCAGCCCGGCCCTTCGCAGGTAGGAAAGGTGGCGCGAGGCGTTTGGCTGCTCGACGTCGAGCACCTCGCCCACGTCGCCGACGCAGCACTCCCCGCCCTGAAGCAAGTGGAGGATGCGCAGCCGAGTCCGGTCGGAGAAGGCCCGGAACATCAGGTTGATGCGGTCCGCGGCCGAGGCGGTCTTCATGGGTGGGCCTCTCTGTATACACAGGGACGAATATAGTATCCCGAGTCGCTGCTGTCCAGAGGACCAGACCGACGTGGGCCGCGACGAGCGGAAGCACGGGGCTCGCCTGCTGCCGGATCGAGCAGAACGGCCGACGACGTCCCGTTGCCGATCATTCGCACAACCGTTAGATTGTCAAAGTGTCGCCCCGCTTTGAGTTCCGAGGCCTCGGCCAATGGAAGCACGTTCCCCCTCCCTGCCCGCGCGGTGTCTCGCCGAGGCGCTGGGCACGTTCCTGCTGGTCTTCTTCGGCTGCGGCGCGGTCCACGTCGCGATCCTGACCGGGGCGCTGGCGGGCCTGTGGCAGGTGGCCGTTGTCTGGGCGGTGGCCATCATGCTGGCCATCTACGTCGTTGGCGGCATCAGTGGGGCGCACGTGAACCCCGCCATCACCCTCGCTCTGGCCGTCTGGGGCCGGTTCCCCCGAGCCGAGGTCGTCCCTTACGCCGGTGCCCAGCTCGTCGGGGCCTTCCTGGCGGCGGCTGCTCTGTTCGTGTTCTTCGGCCCCTTCCTGGCCGAGAAGGAACGGGAGAAAGGGGTGGTGCGCGGGGGCCCGGGCAGCGAGATCACCGCGATGTGCTACGGCGAATACTTCCCCAATCCCGGGCGCGTCGCCGGCGCGCTGGGGGCCTACGACCGGGAGGACCACGCCAGGCTCAATGCCCTGGTGTCCGAGCCCGTCGCTTGCCTGGCCGAGTTCCTGGGCACCCTCATTCTGGCGGCCGCGGTGTTCGCCCTGACCGACGAACGTAACCCCGGCGGGCCGGCCCCGCGGACGGCGCCGGTCTTCATCGGCCTGACTGTGGCCGCGCTCATTGCCGTGATCGCCCCCCTGACCCAGGCTTGCTTCAACCCGGCCCGCGATCTCGGCCCGAGGCTGTTCGCCTTCCTGGCCGGCTGGGGCACCGTGGCCCTGCCGGGACCGAGCCCGACGGGCTTCTTCACCGTCTACATCCTCTCCCCCGCATTCGGGGCCGTTGCCGGCGGAGGGCTCTATCAATTTCTGCGACGTTACCACCGGCTCGTGCCGGCGCACGAGCAAAGGATCGAAACCCCATGAAGGCACGCTTCCTCCTCCTCGCCCCGATACTGTCCCTGGGCTTGTCGGCCTTGGTTCTCTGCCCTCGGGCGGGCAGCGCCGCGGACGCGAAGGCCCCGAAGCTCGACCCGGCCCTGCCCTACCAGGCCCGGCTCGGCAATCCCGTGACCTACGAGGTGGACTTCACCGTCGCGATCACCGCCGCGTACCACACCAAGCTGCTCAAGGTCTGGCTGCCGCTGCCCCAAAGCAACGCCGGGCAGAAGGTGAAAGAGAAGGAGTTGACCACCTTCCCCGCCGAGGTCAAGCCGCGCATCGCCTCGGAGAAGACGTTCGGCAATACGTTCGCCTACTTCGAGTTCCGCCACCCGCAGGGCGCACAGATCATCCGCCACCGCTTCACGGTCACGGTCTGGGAGATGCATTGGGGCATCGACCCGGACAAGGTCGTGAGCGTCAAGAGTTGGCCGAAGGCGTTCGACCCCTACCTGCGTTCGGACAAGAGCGTGGTGGTGGACGCACGGCTGCGCGAGGCCCTCGGTCGGGCGGTCCCCAAGAGTCGCGGGGAGGCCCGCGACCTCGCCGACGCGATGGCCTGGGTCAACGGCCATCTGACGTACGACCACGGCGCCGCCTCGCTGCGGGCCAGCTCCGAACACGCCCTTGCCACGGGCAAGGGCCACTGCAGCGACTACCACGGCCTTTGTGCAGCCTTCGGCCGCGCCCTCGGCTACCCGACCCGCGTCACGTACGGCATCAACCCGTTCCCCAAGAACTCGCCGTCGCACTGCAAGTTCGAGGCCTACCTGCCGCCCTATGGGTGGGTCAGTTTTGACGTATCCGAGACGCAGAACCTGATTGCCGCGATCGACAAGGACGCCAAGCTGGGGGCCAAGGAGAAGGGCGCGCTCGTCAAGGCCGCCACGCAGCGCTTGCGGGCCGGCTTCCGCGACAACACCTGGTATCTCCAGACGCGCGGGACCGACTACGACCTCGCCCCGCCCGCCAGCAGGCGCGTGCCCGTCGTCCGCACCCTCTACGCCGAGGCCGACGGCGTCGCCTTGCCCGAGCCAGACCCCGCGGACGCCAGGAAGCGCGAGTTCGCCTGGATGACCTCGCACCGCTACGTGCCCGACCGCGCGGTGAAGTACCCGTTCAAAGACTGGACCAGCCTGTCCGCCAAGCGATAAGGCGAGCGGCAGGAAAAAGCCTACCCGTAGGACGGCTCTCCTGAGCCGTCCTACAAGTCCGGACGGCTCAGGAGAGCCGTCCTACCAAGGGACGGGCCCACCTTCCCCTCGCCTAACCTTTCCTTGCAGTCGCGAAGCAATTGTCCACGGAGATCGAGCCATGAAACGCCTGCGCTTCATCCTGATCGGCGGCTTCCTCGGGGCCGGCAAGACGACAACCATGAGCCAGCTGGCTCGCTACTACGTGGCTCGGGGCCAGAAGGTCGGGCTGGTGACCAACGATCAGGCGCAGGGCCTGGTGGACACGAACAGCCTGCGCTCCCAGGGCTTCTCGGTCGAGGAGGTCGCGGGGGCCTGCTTCTGCTGCCGCTTCGACGACCTGGTCGGGAAGGTCGGCCGGCTCCAGCAGGGCGACCTGCCCGACGTCGTGCTGGCCGAGCCGGTCGGCAGCTGCACCGATCTGGTCGCCACCGTCGTGCAGCCGCTCCGCGACCTGTACGGGGACCGCTTCGAGGTGGCGCCGTATCCGGTGCTGTTCAAGCCCGGCCACGGGCTGCAAATCCTCAAGGGCTCGTCCTCTCCGGGCAGCGGCTTCTCGCCGAAGGCGGCCTACATTTTCAAGAAGCAACTGGAGGAGGCCGACGCCATCGTCATCAACCGGATCGACGAGATCGGCCCCGCCACGCTCGCCGAGGTTTCGGCTTTGGTCGCGGCCGAGTATCCGGGCGTGCCCGTGTTGAAGACGTCGGCCAAGACCGGCCAGGGGCTGGAGGCGTTGGTCGAACTGCTCGACCAGCAAGGCAACTTCGGCCGGAAGCTCCTCGACGTCGATTACGACGTCTACGCGGAGGGCGAGGCAGAGATGGGCTGGCTCAACGCCAACGCCCGGGTGACCTCCTCCCGCCCGTTCGACCTGGACGCGCTGCTGGTGCAGGTGATCGCGCGGCTCGGCGAATCGTTCGTCCGGGCGGGCGCGGAGGTGGCCCACCTGAAGGTCATCGGCCTGAGCGACAGGTCATTCGGCGTGGCCAACCTGGTGAGCAGCGCCTCGCGGCCGGAGCTGTCGCTGCCGTCCCGCTGCCAGGTGTCCGAGGCCGAGGTGATCGTCAACGCGCGGGCATCCGCCGATCCCGCCCTGATCGAGCAGCAAGTGCGCGAGGCCCTGACCGCCGTCTGCACGCAGCAGGAGGCGCGGGCCGACGTGCGTTCCTTGCAGAGCTTCCGGCCCGGCCGGCCCCAGCCTACCCATCGGTACGCGGTCGCGAAGTGAGCGGCACGAGCCCCGTGTGGCACGGTGGAGGAGGGTGTCGGTGACTTCACCAGAACGCACGCCATCCGTCCCGCGCGAGCGCAGGGCCCACCTGGGCGGCCAGGAGTTTGTGCTCACGTCCACGGAATACGCTCTTTTCGAGGTACTCCGCGGCGAGCCGGAGCGGGTGTTCGCGCGCGCCGAGTTGGTCGAACGGGTCATGCCCGATGCCGTGGTGCTGGAGCGAACGATCGACGTCCACGTCAAGGCGTTACGAAAGAAGCTCGGGGGCCTTGCAGGGGCGATTCGGACGGTGCGCCTCCGAGGTTACCAGTTCGTGCCCCCAAGTTGAAGAGGTCGTGCCCCGGCGCATCCCGCGGGGCCGGCCAAGAGCGCTCGGCGTCTCCCACCGGCCCGAGCAGGCTCGCCGCCGCGGAAAAGTGTCCCGCGCCCCAGGCGGGCCCAAAGGGAGCGAGGCGGGAGGGGCTGGCCCTTCACGCCTCCTCCTTTGCCGCCGGGGCCGGTCGCCTCAGGCGCGTGGATGCCGAGAGCACGCCTGGTGCGCCCGCCCCCGGTCCGCGGAGGGCCGCTCACTGCGGCGCGTTCATGATCCGGACCGGGATCGCGACCGAGCCGGGCGGGGCCACGATGCCCGGCGGCAGGCTGCTCCCGCAGGGGAGCGGCAGCACTGCGGGGCGCAGGCGGCCTGGCAGGCCGGGGCGGTTGGCTGGGGCACCGGGACGCACTTGTTCACGCACTCCTCGTGGACGCGATTCCGGATGACCAGGAACTTCCGGGTGCGAACCTTGTGACAGCCGCAGCCGTGGCCGAACAGGCACGCGAACGGGGAGCAGGGCGGCAGGCAGAAGTCCTCGCAGACGCCGCCGAACTCCCGCTTGCTTACCTTTTTCGTTTCGGTGACGGGGACGCAAACCTTCTTCGCGCACCCCGGCGCCTCGTCGCACACGATACCGATTGCCAGGCGGGAAGTTGGGCGCGAAGAATGCCGCACGAAGCGTTACGAGGGACGAGGCCGCCCGCTGTAAGTGCGAGAGGAGGAGCAGAGAATCGGCTTGACTCGATTGCCGAGGATGGCGGTGCGATTGCTACCGCTGCTCGAGTTGACCGTGAGGGCGGGGCTGGCAAACGCGGGAGAGGAGTCGCCTGGCCAGGACGAAGCGCAACCGAACCGCAAGACGGCGCGGCCGCCCGCGACACGAATGCTGAAGGCAATCGCGCGGATGGGAATCACGTGGGCGCGTGTGATTGCCGGCGTTGATTCACGCTGGTACGTGTCAGCACTGCCCACGTTGCTCGTTCGCATTGTGGATTTGTCGGTCTGCCTTCCACGCTCCATGCTCGCCAGGCTCAGAATAGGGGGTAGTCGCCAATAGTGTTCGGCTCGAAAGTTGCCGGGTATAATGAAGGAAGAAACCTTACCATCCCTCCAAACGGCGCGACCGCCGTTGCTTCCCATCGTAGGCCTCTCCCCTTATGCCCGGACGCAAACCCAAGCAGCCCGTCGTCG
>JBBSEZ010000312.1:0-11875 GCA_038239195.1 Gemmatales bacterium | reverse complement strand
CTTTGCAAAAGCGGCAAAGTAACCAAAGCGCTCTGCCCCGCCTGTCGGGGGCGCGCGGGGGGGCGGGGGGGCCCGCCCCCCCGCGTTGGGGGGCGGGCGCCCCCCCCGCGCCCCCCCCGCCACACCGCCCCCCCACCCGGGGGGCAGCCCAGCCTCGCCGCTCGCCGCGATCCTTTCTCGCCCTCTCAGGCCTCCGGGGGCGCGTCGGGCGCGGCCCGGGCGGCATCGAGGATGGCGCGGAGGTCGAATATCCGTTTGGCCTTCTCCCCGTCCGGGTCGAGGACCGCGTAGCGGATGCCGGCCTGGTCGTGGGCCTGGAACAGCTCCAGGAGCGCGGGGCGGGAAGGCCGCAGGACCTGCCAGCCCACCAGCTCGGCCGCGGCGGTATAGGCGAGGGCGGAATCGCCGGAAAGGAACAGGGCGAGGGCCTTGTCGCCCTGCTGTAGTTGCCACAGGGCACATTGGAGGTGGGCGCCCTCGAGGCGGTACACGATGTAAGGCTCGATTTCGTCGGTCATGGGTCGCTCGATTTCCGGGAAGACGCTAAGCCGCCAGCGGCGAACCTGCGGGGCCCGCCGCTGGCGGCTTAGCGGATTGTGCCCTCCCTCTCCTCCAGATACCATTGTAGTCGTGCGTCGCCTGCCCGTCGCCCACCCCTACCTCGATCGCCCTCCCGGGACACCGGCATGTTTCCTTTCCGCGTGCGGCTGACGTTTCTCCTCGGCGCTGCGGCGCTGGCCTGGCCCACTGCGTTGCGCGCGGAGGCGCCCTTGCCTTCCCGTGTCGAGTTCAACCGCGACGTCCGGCCCATCCTCTCGGACGCCTGCTTCCCGTGCCACGGGCCCGACAAGGGCAAGCGCAAGGCGGGGCTCCGCCTCGACACCCGCGAGGGCGCCTTCGCCGACCTCGGCGGGGCCTTCGCCCTCGTCGCCGGCAACCCCGAGCGCAGCGCCGTCCACCAGCGCATCACCGAGAAGGACGGCAAGCGCCGCATGCCGCCCCTCCGCGCCGAGCGCCAGCTCGCGCCGCGCGAGGTCGCCCTCGTCCGCCGCTGGATCGAGCAGGGCGCGAAGTGGCAGGCGCACTGGGCGTTCATCCCTCCGACGCGGCCCGCTCTGCCCGCCGTGAAGGACGCGAAGTGGGGCCGCAATCCCCTCGACGCCTTCGTCCTCGCGCGCCTGGAGCGCGAGGGGTTGGCCCCTTCCCCCGAGGCCGACCGGCACGCGCTGGCCCGGCGCCTGTCGTTCGACCTCACCGGCCTGCCGCCGACCCCCGAAGTGGTCGATGGCTTCCTGGCCGACCGCCGGCCGGGCGCCCACGAGCGCCTGGTCGATCGGCTGCTGGCCTCGCCGCGCTACGGCGAGCGCATGGCGGTGCGCTGGCTGGCCGGGGCGCGCTACGCCGACACCAACGGCTATCAGAGCGACGGCGAGCGGGCCATGTGGCGCTGGCGCGACGGGGTCATCGACGCCTACAACGCCAACGTGCCCTACGACCAGTTCACCGTCGAGCAACTGGCCGGCGATCTGCTGCCGGGCGCCTCGCTGGCGCAGAAGATCGCCAGCGGGTTCAACCGCAACCACCGCGGCAACGCCGAGGGCGGGATCGTCCCCGAGGAGTACGCCGCCGAGTACGTCGCCGACCGCGTCGAGACGACGGCGACGGTCTGGCTAGGGCTCACGATGACCTGCTGCCGCTGTCACGATCACAAGTACGACCCGCTCGCGCAGAAGGAGTTCTACCAGTTCTTCGCCTACTTCAACAACGTCCCCGAACGCGGCAAGGCGATCAAGTACGGCAACTCGCCGCCGGTCCTCCTGTCGCCCACGCGCGAGCAGTCGGCGCGCCTGGCGCGCCTCGACGGCGAGTTGGCCCAGGCGGAAGCGCGGGTGGGCGCGCTGGAGGCGCGTTTGCAGGCGGCGCAGGCGAAGTGGGAGAAGGCGCCCGGCAAGCGCGTCGGGCCCTGGTCGCTCGCCGACGGGCTGATTGCGCGCGCCGATTTCAGCGCCGCCCCGGCGACCTGGCGCGACGGCGCAGGGGCCTATCGGGCCGGGCGCGCCGGCAAGGCTGGCGACTTCGACGGGAGGCGTTTCCTCGATCTCGGCGACGTGGCCGACTTCGACTTCTACGACAAATTCACTTTGGCGGCTTGGGTCAAGCCGGCTGGCGCCCGAGGCGGGGCCATCGTGTCGCGGACGGCAGAGCTACCCGAGGAGGAGGGCTACTCGCTGCGCCTGGAGAAGGGCCGGTTCCAGCTCAACCTCGTCAAGCGCTGGCTCGACGACTCCCTGCGCGTGGAGACCGAGCGCACGTTCGCCCCCGACGTCTGGCACCACGTTCTGGTCGGCTACGACGGCTCGCGCCTGGCCAGTGGCATCAAGCTCCACGTCAACGGGCGGGAGGAGAAGTTGCGCGTCGTGCTCGATGACCTCAACCAGACCTTCCGCACCAAACAGCCGTTGCGCATCGGGAGCGGCGGCGGGCCGCGCAGTCGCTTCCACGGGCTGATCGAGGACGTGCGCATCTACGGCCGCGTGCTGTCGGCCGAGGAGGCGCTGGTCGTCGCCACCCCCGAGCCCACCGACGCCCTGCTCCGCCTGCCCGCCTCCAGCCGGGGAGCGGGGCAGCGCGCAAAGCTGCGGGCGTACTACCTGGCCCGGCACGCGCCCGCGCCCATCCGGTCGGCGCATCGCGAACGGGAGACATTGCTGGCCCGCCGGGCGGCCCTTGTGGCGAGCTTTCCGACTACGATGGTGATGCAGGAGCTACCGGCGCCGCGCGAGACGTTCGTGCTGCTGCGCGGGCAGTACGACCGGCGCGGGGCCAAGGTCGGGCCCGGCACGCCGGCCGTGTTTCCACCTCTGCCCGAAGGGGGAAAGAACGATCGGCTGCGCCTCGCCCGCTGGCTGGTGCGGCCCGACCACCCCTTGACGGCCCGCGTGGCGGTCAACCGCGCCTGGCAGATGGTCTTCGGCACGGGGCTGGTCAAGACGGTGGACGACTTCGGCGCCCAGGGCGAATGGCCCAGCCACCCCGAGCTGCTCGACTGGCTGGCGACCGAATTCGTGCGCACCGGCTGGGACCAGAAGGCGCTTCTGCGAACCATCGTCACCAGCGCCACCTACCGGCAGTCGTCGCGCGTGACGCCGGCACTGCGGAAGCGCGACCCGGAAAATCGGCTGCTGGCGCGCGGGCCGCGCTTCCGCCTGCCGGCCGAGATGGTGCGCGACAACGCGCTGGCGATCAGCGGGCTGCTCGTCGAGCGCGTCGGCGGGCCCTCGGCCAGGACGTACCAGCCCGGCGAGCTCTGGCGCGAACTGGCCGACACCACCTACCGGCGCGATTCGGGCGAGGCGCTCTACCGGCGCGGGCTGTACACCTACTGGAAGCGGACCATCGCGCCGCCCGGCCCGACCGCGTTCGACGCCCCCGGGCGCGAGGCGTGCAGCGTGCGCGAATCGCGCACCAACACCCCGCTCCAGGCGCTCAATCTGCTCAACGACGTCACCTACGTCGAGGCGGCCCGCGTGCTGGCCGAGCGCATCCTCAAGGAGGGCGGGCCAACGGCCGAGGGGCGCCTCACGCGCGCCTTCCACCTCGCCACGGGCCGCGCGCCGCGCCCCGCCGAGCTGGCCGTCCTGCGCAGCGGATTGGAGCGCCACCGGGCCCACTACCGCGCCGACCGCAAGGCGGCGCTGGCACTGGTGAGCGCGGGCGACGCCCCGCGCGACCAAAAGCTCGACGTGGCGGAACTGGCGGCGTACACGGCGGTGGCGAGCGTGATCTTGAACCTGGACGAGACGATTACCAAGGAGTAACGCACCCGAAGGAGGCGTTATGCAGAGGTACAAATTCTCGCTGGTTCTCTCCGGGGTGTCCGAGCTCGATCCGGAGCTCGCGAACGCTCTGTATGAGGCGACCGATGGCGACGTCGAACTGGAGATGCGGGAGGGCAGCGCGTTCGTCGAGTTCGACCGGGAGGCGCTCACGTTGCGCGATGCGGTCACTGTGGCCATTCAACAGGTTGAGGAGGGGGCCGGGAGCGGGATCCGAGTTGTCCAGGTGGAATCGGAGGACGCGAACGCCATCGCGACGATCAACGCGCGACTGGCTTCGGCCGCGGGCCTCTGAACGTCGCAGTGTCTAACCCGAGGAACCATCCATGCACCCTCGCCTCGAACAGTCGCTCCTGCTCACGCGCCGCCACTTCTTCGGCCGGTCCGCCGCCGGCATCGGCACGGCGGCGCTGGCGGCGCTCCTGCACGAAGACCTCTTCGCCGCCGCGCCTCCCGTCGTCGGCGCGCCCGGGCTGCCCGGCCTGCCGCACTTCAAGCCGAAGGCGAAGCGCGTTATCTACCTCTTCCAGTCCGGCGCCCCCTCGCAGATCGACCTGTTCGACCCCAAGCCCAAGCTAGCCGACCTCCGCGGCAAGGAACTGCCCGCGTCCGTGAGGATGGGCCAGCGGCTCACGGGGATGACCGCCACGCAGGCGCGCTTTCCCGTGGCCCCTTCCCGGTTCTCGTTCGCGCGTCACGGCAAAGGCGGGGCCTGGCTCAGCGAACTGTTGCCGCACACCGCCAAGGTGGCCGACGAACTGTGCTTCGTCCGCTCGGTACACACCGAGGCGATCAACCACGACCCCGCCATCACCTTCTTTCAGACCGGCGCGCAGATCGCCGGCCGGCCCAGCATCGGCTCCTGGCTCTCCTACGGTCTGGGCAGCCTCAACCGCGACCTGCCGGCCTTCGTGGCGCTCGTGTCGCGCGGCAGCGGCGCCCCCAACGACCAGCCCCTGTACGACCGCCTGTGGGGCAGCGGGTTCCTGCCCAGCCGCTACCAGGGCGTCAAGTTCCGCTCGGGCGCTGATCCGGTGCTCTACCTATCGAGCCCGGCCGGGATCGGCGCCGACACCCGCCGGCGCATGCTCGACGATCTCGCCGCCCTCAACCAGATGCGCCTGGCCGAGGTGGGCGACCCGGAGATCGGCACGCGCATCGCGCAGTACGAGATGGCCTACCGCATGCAGGCGTCGGTGCCCGAGCTGACCGACTTCTCGAAGGAGCCGAAGCACGTTTTCGACCTTTACGGGCCCGAAGCGCGCAAGCCGGGCACCTACGCCGCCAACTGCCTGCTCGCCCGGAGGCTCGTCGAGCGCGGGGCCCGCTTCGTGCAGCTCTTCCACCGCGGCTGGGACCAGCACCTGCACCTGCCGGCGCAGATTCGCGGCCAGTGCCGCGACACCGACCAGCCGTCGGCGGCGCTCCTCGCCGACCTCAAACAGCGAGGGCTGCTCGACGACACGCTCGTGATCTGGGGCGGGGAGTTCGGCCGCACGGTTTACTGCCAGGGCACGCTGACCCGGGACAACTACGGCCGGGACCACCACCCGCGCTGCTTCACGGTCTGGCTCGCCGGCGGCGGCATCAAGGGCGGCCTCACGCACGGCGAGACGGACGATTTCGGCTACAACGTCACGCGCGATCCGGTCCACGTTCACGACCTGCACGCCACGATCCTGCACTGCCTGGGCATCGACCACGTGCGGCTCACGTTCAAGTTCCAGGGCCGCCATCACCGACTGACCGACGTCCACGGCAACGTCGTGCGGGCGCTGTTGAAATAATCCAGAGGCGCAAAGTCTTCCATTTGTGCCGAGGCGCCCGAGAACGCCGGAAAAAGGGAACGAACGCAGAACGACGGCGGCCGGGCCGGAGAAGGTTGGCAGAGCGGACCGGCTGCACCATTTGCACCGCCGTTGCCCGACGCGCAGTCGCCAAAAACCGAGAGGCCGGACTTGGCCCGGGCGGGAAAGGGGACGATTTTTACCTCGGACGGCTACATCTCGCTCCGAGGTGCTTTGATGCGCAGACGATTCATCCTGACCTTGCCCCTGGCGGCCTTCCTGTTGCTGGCTGGCGCCGGCGGGGCCGAGGCCGGCTTCCTGGGCTTCGGCGACGGGATCGGCCCGGCCATGTGGTACGGGCCCTATACCGGCGGTCACGGCTACAGCTACAACGTCGCCTACAGTTACGGCCTGGCGTTCTCCTCGGCCGACACCTGGCGGCGCGACCCCGTCGCCTACCCGTATGGCCCCTATCCCTACCCGTATGGCCCCTATCCGCCACGGCGCTTCGTCTGCTACACCGTCCCGCCCGGCACGATCCCCGCGCAGTCCGTGGTCGTCGCGCCGGGCGGAGAGGTTCTGGCGCTCCAGCCCGTGCCGTCGGATGGCACCGCCAGGATTCGCGTGAGCGTGCCGTCCAGCGCCGAGGTGTGGTTCGAGGACAACAAGACGGCCCAGACCGGCGGCGAGCGCACCTTCCGCTCCCCGCAGCTGCCGCCGGGCCGCAGTTTTATCTACACCGTGCGGGCCCGCTGGACCGCCGGGGGCCGCGAAATGGAGCAGATCCAGGTCGTGGACGTGAGCGCCGGGCAGGACGCCCGGATCGTGTTTCCTCGCGCGCGGCCTTGATGGGGCTACGTTCGTTCGCGAACGGGGGAGCTCGAACTGTCGCTCCTCCGTTCGCGCAGCTGCGTCCCGGGAAGCACCTTGCTCGATTCAGTCGGCCCAGTTCTCGAGCTGCAAGCCGGGCACCTTCCGGTAATCCTTCAGGTTCCTCGTGACCAGCATCGCCCTGTTCGCCAGGGCGATGCTCGCGATGAGCAAGTCGCCTCGGCCGATTTTCTTCAGGCCCTTGGTCTGTCGCAGACGGTCAAACTCCGCGGCTGCGGGGGCATCGAACGGGACAACTTGAAACAATGCCAGATGCCGTACCGTGCGGATCAAGCCTTGCTGAGCGGCGAGCAGCCGGGCACCATCCTCGGCCTTGAAAACGGCATCGTGGCGACCGCGGAGGGCCTCGATCTCCGCGATGATGGTAATCGCCGGGAGCTCGCTCGCATTCGCAATTCGCTCCGTCACTTTGCGATGGCCGGTCTGGTGCAACGAGAGCGTGTCCGTGTCCAGCAGGATCATTTCTCGAAATCCTCGGTGCGCAACCCGTGGAACAGGCGGTACGACCCGTCCTCGGTGATCGGCCGGCCCCGCTGCTTGTAGATCTCTTCGACGACGTCCTCCAAATCGGGGTCATCCCGGAACGCCCCCGCGGCCGCAAGAAGCGCGGCTTTACGCATCTCCGTCGTCGGCTGGCTGACACTCAGCCACTGTTGGATGGCCGCCTTGAAAAACCTCCACTCGCTGCCGACCAGCCGTCCTGGTAGTCCTTCGGACGTGGCCAGTCTGAGCACGTCCTTCTCGGGCAACCGCAGATACGCCGCAGCCTCCGCCAGCGTGAACACCTCATCAGGGGCGCCATTCACTGCGGCCGACTGCGCTTCAGGTTGCGGTGTCGGGCCCGGTTTGGGTTTCCTCGTTCGTGGCATCTTTCATTCCTCCTTCTCCGAGCGGCAACAGTCCCGTTTTTCAGGCTGCCCGTTACGCGCCTCTTCGATTATACGCCCCCGATCGCCGCACGGTCGTACCCTCCCCCGACGATTACTTCTTCGCCACCACGACCGTCAACGGCGTCGAGGGATCGGCCACGCGCACCATCGTCTTCGGGCCCTTCTCCGTGCGCGCGAACGGCACCTGAGCGTCGCCGCGCAACACGAGTGTGTAACTGCCGGGCGGCACTCCACCTACCTTGACCTCGACCTCCAACGAGCCCTTGTCGGCGGGCATCTCCACCGTCGCCATGCTGAAGCCCGGAGGAAGGTTCAGCCCGGTGAGGCGCACCGGGCCCTTGAAATCGGGCCACTGGCGGCGCACCGTCGCGCGGACCTTGAACGAGCTCCCCGTCGCGGTCGTCACCTTGTCGGAGGGCAAGAGGAGGCCATAGGG
Source organism: Gemmatales bacterium (assembly GCA_038239195.1). GTDB lineage: Bacteria > Planctomycetota > Planctomycetia > Gemmatales > Gemmataceae > JBBSEZ01. The sequence goes on along the minus strand of JBBSEZ010000312.1, from coordinate 4,035 downwards.
CGCCGGGCCTCGCACCGCCAGGCAAATCTCCCGGCAGACGCGCGAGGCGTTGACGTTGGCGATGGCCCAGCGCCGTTGCGCACAGCGCACCTCGCGCTCGACGCGCTTGCCGTCGATCGTGGCCCACGCCTTGAGGCGGATCGCCCCGGCCCATTCCGCGGCGTCGGGTGTCGCCGTGAAGACGACGCTGGCAAACTCCGTCTGCGCGCTGACGTGGACCGGCGGGCACGCGACGCCGGGGGGCAGGCCTTCTGCTTCGATGACCACGGGGCCGCGGAAGTGGCGCCGGTTCAGGCACACCTCCAGGTGTGCCGAGCCGCCCCGGCGCACCAGCGGGCAGGTCGGGTCGGGGTTGGTCTCGTGAAAGGCGACGGGGAAGAAGTCGGGCCGGGGCCTCTCCAGCGTCAAGACGTACTGGTAGCGCGGCCCGCCGTTGCGGTAGCGGTCCTGCACCAGCAGATGGTACTTCCCCGTTGTCGGAGCGGTGAAGGCGCCGAATGGGTCGCGGTTGAACTGGGCCAGCGCGTTGAAGTTGATGCCGTGGTCGTCGAACTGGGCCACCTCTCGCCCCTTGGCGTCGGTGACGAGGACGAACAGGTCGCCGGGGAAGTCGAGGCGCTCGCACAGGAGATCGACGCCGATCTGTTCGCCGGCCTTGGCCGTGAAGCTGTACCAGTCCACGTCGCCGGGCCGGTCGAGCCGGCCGCAGACGGTGGTCGGCAGCTTCACCTCCTGGGCCGTTGCGGCGGTGTCGTTGGGCTCGCGCTCCAGCGTCACCGGGGCGGGGGCCAGCGCCAGCGTTATCGGGTTGAGGGCCTTCTCCAGCCCTTTGGGCCAGGCTTGCAGGCCGCGCGCCGTCAGGCTGGGCGTGGCCGGGTGCTGCCGGAACGCGAACCGCTGAAGGGAAAGGACGTCGGCAGGGGCGGTGAAGGGGACCGCGATCTGTTCGAGGGGGCGGTCGATCGTGCCGCCGGCGGTCGGCTTCGCGCCGGGCAGGTTGCGGCCGAGGACGGTGAACTGGACCGTCTGGCCGGGGGCGATGGCGGCGGGGAAGACGTTCTCGACGTGCGGGAGGTTGCTGATGACGAGCCGATAGGGCAACCCGCCCTGGAAGGTGGTGTCGTGCAACTGCACGAGGTAGTCGCCCGCCTCCGGCGCGACGAAGTCGAGCAGCGGGTCGGTACGGCCGTAGTACGGCTTGCTGCGGGCCAGCTCCTTGCCGGCCGGCGTCGATAGCACCAGCGTCGCCCGCAGCGTCGAGTCGAGGCGGAGGGCCTGGCAATCGAGGACGATGCGTTCGCCCTTGCGGGCCGGGAAGCGGAAGAAGTCGTCGCCGTCCCCGTCGCTCGTGCCGTTGATGGCGACGTTCATCGCCACCTTCTGCGCCGTGGCGGCGGTGTCGTTCGGCTCCTTCTCCATCACCTCCGTCAACCCGCGATCGACCGCGAACAGCCGAGAGCCGCTGATGCCGTGCCGGCCAACGGTGCGCACTTCATGCGTCCCGGCCGGCACGTCGGCGCCGACGGCGACGCGAAACTGGCCCGCCTTGACGAAGGCCGCCTTGAGGCCGGCGTGGTCGAAGTGGAGCGCCTTGACGTCGTCGAGGTCTTTCCCGGTCAGCGTCAGCAGGACGGTTGAGCCGGCCTGCCCGCCCAGGGGAAAGATGCGGTCGAGGCGTGCGTGCGGCAATTGCGCCGGGGCGGTGCCCGCGAAGGCGCCGAGCGCGCACAGCACCAACGTCAGGCGACAAGTTCGCATGTCCCTTCCTCGAGAGTGGAGGGTCACAGCAACTCCGCGATCGGCTTGCCCTCGCTGAGGATCGCCAGCGGCCGGCGCGCCGCGTCGTAGAACTCGTGCTTGTGGTCGATGCCCAGCACGCGATACATCGTTGAGAACACGTCGCCCGGCGTGCAGGCGCGCGTCTTCGGCTCCTCGGCCTTGGCGTCGGTCGAGCCGATCATCTGGCCCATCTTGAGCCCGCCGCCCGCGAACACCACCGACATCGCGTTGGGCCAGTGGTCGCGGCCGGCGTCCTTGTTGATGCGCGGCGTGCGGCCAAACTCGCCGTAGGACACCACCAGCACCTTCTTGTTCAGCCCGCGCTGGTGCAGGTCCTCCACCAGCGCCGCCAGCGCCCGGTCGTAGCGCGGCAGCAGGCGCCTCTTCAGTTCCGAGAAGTTGTTGGAGTGAGTGTCCCACCCGCCCATGTTCACGGTCACGTAGGTCACGCCCGCCTCGACGAGGCGGCGGGCCAACAGCGCGCTCTGGCCCCAGCTATCGCGCCCGTAGTGGTCGCGCAGCCGATGGTCTTCCTTGTGGACGTCGAAGGCGTCGCGGCACGCCTTGCTGGTCACGATGTCGAAGGCGTCGCGGTAGAAGCGGTCGAAGCCGTCGGCCGCCCCCGCCACGTCCACGTCGCGGCGCAGCGTGTCCACCCCGCGCAACAGCTCGCGCCGGTTGCGGAAGCGATCCAGATCGACGCGCGGCGGCAGCCGCAGGTCGCGCACCTGGAAGTTCGGACTGTTCGGGTCGCTCATGGGCGAAAACGGGTTGTAGGCGACGCCCAGATACGCCGCGTTGGCGCTCTGGGGCGGGCTCGGCAGGCAAACGTAGGGAGGCACCTGCGGGGCGTTGGCGCCGCGCATCTTCGCCACCACGCTGCCACAACTCGGGTTGAGGTTGTCGTTGATCTCGATGGTCGGCACGTAGCCGGTGAGCATCCAGTGCGAGCCCATCCCGTGCCCGGCGTTGGTGTGGCAGGCGCTGCGCACCACCGCCATCTTGTCCATCGCCCGCGCGCCGCGCGGCAAATGCTCGCCGATCTCGATGCCGGGGACGTTGGTGCGGATCGGCTTGAACTCGCCCCGGAACTCGGCGGGCGCGTCGGGCTTGAGGTCGTACGTGTCGAGATGGCTCGGCCCGCCGCCCAGCCATACGAGGATGACGGCCGTGTCCTTGCTCGGCACCCCTGCCTTTGCCCCCGCCGCTTGCAGGCGCAGGTGATCGGCGAGCGTCAGCCCGCCCAGGCCGAGGAAGCCGACTTTGAGAAAGCTGCGCCGGCTCAAGCGGTCGCACGTCCGGTAGCCGGGCCCTTGCACGTCCAGCATGTGTCTCCCCCTTTGGTTCCCGGGCGCTTCACGGCCTCTGGAGAAGCGGCGCCACCACTCGCTCCAGTTCTTCGACCTCCGCCTGCGTCGGCTTGTTGTTCTTGCGCGCCCCCGCGATCAGTTCGTAGTCCGCGGTTGGCACGCGGAGCAGCACGCGCCGCGTTTCGCGCAAGTTGCCCTGCACCTCGGCCGGTGCCGGCTCCAGCACGTGGTCGAACTGGCTCACGTCGGCCCACTCGCTGGCGGGAAACAGCGTCACCTTCTCGGCGATTTGATGATACTTGCGCCGCCGCGCGTCTTCCTCGCCCCACGCCATGCCGAAGCCCCCCCAGTTGGGCATCGGCAGCGCGAAGCCGTACTCGATCTGGTAGGTATGATAGCGCGTGGCCTTGCCGGGGTTGAGCAGATACTTGCTCGGCCTGTCTGACTTCGGAGGGGCCTGCAAGGTGTGTCGGCCGCTGTAGACGACGGCGCCTCCGTCGATTACCTCAATGAGTCGATCGCCGGAGCGGCAGTCGATCCGCACGTGGCTGGCGGCCGGTACCTGGCCCCGGGGCTTGCCGTCGATGCGAACTTCGAGCGCGTTCGCCCCCCCGTTATCGACGTAGAGTTGCACGTCGCTGCGCAGCATTCGGTAGAGGGCGACCCCGCCCCCAACCAGCCCGACGAGCACCAGCAGCACCAGCGCCCCCACCACGCGCTGCCAGAGCGCGCCGAGGACTGGCTTGCGCGGCGCCCGCGCGCCGGCCCCCGAGGAGGGAGCGGCCCCGCCGCGTGCGATGTTCCACGCCCCGCACGCAGCACAGCGGCGCGACAGGTCGGCGCTGTCGGGCAGCGGTTGACCGCACTGATGGCAATTCGGAGTGGACATGGGCCGTCTCCTCACTCGCCTGCCCCTCTCCCCCTGTCCCAACCGAGGGAGAGGGGG
>JBBSEZ010000311.1:0-11892 GCA_038239195.1 Gemmatales bacterium | reverse complement strand
TTCCACGTCCCAATCCAGGCGCATTTTCCCGGCGCGCGGCCGAGACAGATGGGCCTCGATCTTCGGCGGGACCGTATCGACGCGCAACTTGAGCAGGGGCTCGTTCGGCGGCGCGGGCGGCGTGAGGACGCGCCCGTCCCTCAGGCCGGCCGCGTAACACCAGTACTCCCCGTCGCGAGGCGCCGTGAAGGGGAAGCCCGAGTCGGTGGGCTGGCGGCGCCCCGCGACCGCCCACCACGCGCAACTCCCCGCCAGCCAGACGGCCAGCACGACCGCCTGCCACGACGGCCCCCACGCCGCCGCAGGCTCGGGGGCCCACGCCGGGACGTCCGACGGCGGGCGGGCTTCTTCGAGGAGGGCCGCAGGCGCTTCGGCCTCGCGAAGGGCGCCCGAGGCGGGGCAACAGGGCTCGTCCCCCTCCGGCGCCGGCTCGGCCATCACCCCCTCCTCCGGCGCGCCCGGCCAGGGAAGCGGGACGTGGACCAGGGGCGGGGTGAGCAGTTTGAGCAGCACCAGGAGCCAGAGGCTGTGGACCAGCGCCGGCCGGCGCCACCGGCGTGCCACCAACGCCGCGAACAGGGCCAGGCCGGTCGCCAGCAACGCATTGCCCAGGCCGACGTGAAGCAACGTGTCCATCGCTGCGGCCTCCTACGAACGCCGTTTCTCTTTCGCCGCCTGACGAATCAACGCCTGGAGCTCCGCGAGCTCCTCCGCCGTCAGCGCCTGCGCGCGGACCAGGTTCATCAGCAGCGGCGTGAGCGACCCCCCGCACAGCTTCGCGGCCACGTCCTGTAGGCGCCGACTGATGAGCCCCTCGCGGTCCACCAGAGCGGTGAAGACGCGCACGCCCTCCTCGCTCCGGCTGCTCACCAGCTTCTTCTCCTCGAGCCGCTCCAGCAACTTCTGCACCGTCGTGTAGTGCGACGGGGCGCCGCCGGGGTACAGCGCGTCGGCGAGGTGCCGGCGCGTCGCCGTGCCCCGGTCCCACAACACTTGCAGGACCGCCAGCTCGGCGTTCGACGGGTCGCGCTCGGCTCGTGGGGCCACGGCTCGCCTCGGGGGTAGACAAATTGACTAGGGGAGATGATAGACGAAGCGTCTAGGAGCGTCAAGGGGGCAACCTGGGTGGCGACGAGCAAGTCTCCGGCGTGGCTGGGCTGGGACGATCGGACGGTCCCGCGGCTGGCGGAGGGAATTTATGCGGAGCGCGGCTTCCCATCCTCGGCGATGCGCTCGAAGAGAAGGGCCGCACGTTCGCGGTTGTTGGGCCCTCGATCGGGCCTGGCGTCAAAGGGCCCACACCGTCCCCGGAGAGCGCGACCGTCCGTGGGCGAGGGCGCTCCTCGCCCGAACCGGGCTCACTCGCCTGAGCGGGGTGTCCCGCCCTGTGGTTCGCGGTGCGGCGCGCCTCGATCGGCCCGCCGCAGGGGAGCGGAACGATCGGCGACTCAGCCCGGCACTCTGGCGAGGCTTACCGCCCCAAGCCGCCCTCCACACGAATTTGCACCTGGAACGGGACCAAGGGCGTGACGGGTGCCTCTGGGTAGGCGGGCTGCTGCCAGTCGAGCCCCAGCGCCGCCAACTGCCGGCGGAGCGCCCGCAGGTCCCAGACGTGGATGCCCTGGCCGGGGGCGAGCAGGCGCGTCCCGTCGGGGGTGAAGGAGAGGCTGGCGGCGACGTCGAGGTCCGGGCCTTCGAGGCGGGCGAGTTGGAGGCCGGTTTGCACCTCCACCAGTCGCACCACGCCGGCGTGCGCCTGGTCGGCGGCCAGTTTGCCGTCGGGGCTGAAGGCCCACGCGCCGACGCCGCGCGGCCCCCTGACCCAGGTGTCCACCGTCCACAGCGCCTCGTCGGTGGCCAGCCAGCGACCGTCGGGCGTGAATCGGCAGCGACTCCCGCCGGGGAGCTCCTTGACGAGCCGACCGGTGGGGGCCTCCCAGACCTTGACCCCGGCAGAGTGATGCTTTCCCGTGGCGACCCAGCGCCCGTCGGGGCTCACGCTCAGGTAACGCACGTCTTCCCCGGCATCCAGACGAAGCGGCCGCCTCGGCCGGTCGGCGTGCAGCACCCACGCCCCCGCCTCCTTCGCGCCCTGGCCCGCCGCCCGGACGGCCAGGGCCGTCATCCGCCCGTCCCGGCTCTGGGCCAGGTCGTGCGTGCTCCCGGGCAAGGCGAGCCGTTGCGGCGGCCCGACCGACGCGATGTCGCGCTCGATCCGCACGGGCCAGCGATAGGTTCCGTCGAGCCCCGAAGTCAGCAGCGCTCCCGACGGCTCGAAGAGGACGCGACCAACCGTGCGGGGGAAGGGGATGGGCCGCAGTTCCGTCCCCCGGACGAAGTCCCAGAGGCCCACCCCGTCCTCGGTGGCCGCCGCCAGCAGCCTGCCCCCCGGGTGCAGCGCGGCGGAGGAACACCCGCCTCCCGCCTCGCGCGTGAAGGTGTGGTACTCACGAGCGTCGGCCACCTGCCAGGCGCCAAGGCGCTCATTCAGCAGCCCGCCCACCACGCGCCGGCCGTCTCGGTCCCATTGGCAACGTTTATACGGCGAGGGCGCGGTGGCGAAGAGGAGCCGGTCCGCGGCGTGATCGATGATGCGGATGCGGCTGTCCCAACCGACGCCGGCCAGCCGGTCGCCCGCGGGGTTGAAGGCGAGCCGCATGCCGGGCGTGCCGCCGGACAGTTGCCGCAGGAGCCGGAAGCCTGCGCGGTCGTACAGCGCCAGGTGACTGTCGTCGCCACCGGCCGTCACCAGCAGCCGACCGTCGGGAGACCAGGCGGCCCCCGTGGTGCCTCCGGCGCTGGTCAGGGACGCTTCGACGACCCCCGTCCGCCAGTTTCGCACCACCACCTCCGTCGAGAAGTACGAGCAGGCGGCGAGCAACGGCTCCTTCGGATGCAGCGCGAGGTTGGTCTCGCGACGGACCGAGAGCGGAGGCAGCCGGCCGGCGCGCTTGCCGGTCTCGAGGTCGTACACGCTCGCGGCGCCGTCGCGGTGGGCGACCGCCGCGTAACGGCCGTCGGGCCGAAAATCGACGTGCCGCACGTCAGTCGCCTCCAGGAGAGGCGTGCGCCCCGCCGCGCGGAGGTCCCACACCTGGAGCCGGCCGTCAAACGGATAGTTGACGTGGGCGGCCCCGACGGCGAGGAACCGCCCGTCGGCGATGAAACGCAGCCCGACGGGCTTGCCCCAGCCGGGCAGGCGGCGGAGCTCGCGGTCGTCCGCCACGCGGCGGATGCTACAGGCGCCCTCCTTGTCGCTCCGGGCGTAGGTCGCCCAGTCCGGGGCCACGTCGAGGTCGTGCGTCCCGGCCGGCCACGGCAACCAGGGGGGGCCGAGGTATAGGTCGGGCAGGGCCAGCGCTGCGATGGCGGCGTTGCGCATCTCGTCGAACTTCTCCGGCGGCAGGTCGAGCGCGCGGGCGAGCCCCACCGCCTCCGCCAGGAGCTCCAGGCTCTCGAAGCGCTGCCCGCCGCGCCGGCTCAGCCGGCGCGCCTCCGCCTGCGCGACCAGCGAGCCCCAGAGCTTGAAGTCGGCGTCGCGCTTGTGCCTCTCCGCTGTTTGAAGGTTGTCGTCGGACTCCTTGAGCGCCTTGCGCAGTTTCACGTTCGCCATCGACGTCCAGACGGCAATGAACGCCAGGAGCGCCCCAACGGTCGCCGCCAGCGCCGCCACCGTCGGGTAGCGCCGGCACCAGCGGACGAGTTGCTCCACGGGCCCGCTGCGCCGCGCCCGGATGGGGCGGTCGGCCAGGAAGAGGCGCAGGTCGAGGGCCAGGTCCGCCGCCGTGAGGTAGCGGTCGCCCGGGTCGCGGGCCATCGCCTTGAGCACCACCGTCTCCAGGTCGCGCGGGAGGAAGGGGTCGAGCTGGCGGGGCCGCGCCGAGGCGCCCTGGATGACGCGCTTGATCAGGCGGGCCCGGTCGCTGTCGGCGAAGGCGGGCTGGAGCGTCAGCATCTCGTAGAGGGTGACGCCCAGGGCGTAGACGTCGCTGCGGGCGTCGGCCTGGCCGTCGAACCGCTCCGGGGCCATGTAGCGGAGCGTCCCGACGATGTCGCCCGTGCGGGTGAGGTCGTCGGCGTCGTCGGCCTTGGCGAGGCCGAAGTCGGTGATCCAGAGAGTGCCGTGGGCGTCGAGCAGCAGGTTGGACGGCTTGACGTCGCGGTGCAACACGCCCTGGGCGTGGGCGTAGGCCAGCGCTTCGGCCGCCTCGGCGGCCAACCGGGCCACGCTCCGGAAGTACGTCGCGTCCGGCTGGGCGCTCAGCCGCGACGTGCCGGCCGCCGACGCGGCCGGGGCCGGCGGCGGGGCAGCGCCCGACGGGTCGGGCGGAAAGGTGTCGGTCAGGAGCCCCTTGGCCACCGCCGACACGGGAGGCCCCTCCGTGCCCGTAGGGAAGGAGGAAGCCCGCGACCCGCGCAGTCGCTTGACGTCCTCGAGCACGGCGTCGAGGGGCTCGCCCTGGATGAACTGCATGGCGTAGTAGTGTGTGCCGCCCGCCTCCCCGACCCCGAAGACGGGGACGATGTTCGTGTGGTGGAGGCGGGCGGCCGACCGCGCTTCGCGGCGGAAGCGCTCCAGGAAGTTGCCCCCGGCGGCGAGGGCAGCCGGCAGCACCTTGAGGGCGACGTGACGGCCGAGCGATTCCTGCACGGCCTCGTAGACGACGCCCATCCCGCCCCGCCCGACCTCGCGCAGCAGCCGATAGTCGCCCAGGCGCCCCGGCGGGGCGAGGCCAGCCGCCGGCGCGGCGTGGGCGCCGGTCCGCTCGCCGTTGGCCGAGCCCGCCGCTTCGAGCAGGACCAGCGAAGGGAACAGGTCGCGGATACGGCCGGCCAGCTCGGGGTGTTGCTCGGTGTACTCCGTCAGCGGCGGGCGCTCCCCGCGCCGATACCGCGCCAGGAACTCCTCGGCCAGGGCATTGAGGGGGTCGGCCTCCGAGCCCGACGGGGCGCTCATGGTCGCAGTCCCTCCAGCCCGCCGGGCAGGCTCGCCAGGTCCTCCCGGAGCCGAAGCAGGGCGCGCAGGTAGCGCTTGCCCGTGGCCGCCTCGCTGACGCCGAGGACGCGAGCGGCCTCCGCGGTGGTCAACTGCTCGAAGTGGCGCAGCGCAAGCACTTCCCGGTCGAGCGGGGACAGCCGGTTGAGGGCCTCCTCGAGCCGCAGTTTCAACTCGGCGCGCGCCGCGGCCTCACTGGGGCGACATTCGCGGCCCAGCAGGTGGGCCGCCAGGGCGGCCGAGGAGGCGCCGGGGAGGGCGTCGCGGTACAGGGAGACCTCGCGGCCAGCGTCGCGCATCTGGGTGCCCAGGTGGTGCCGATGCAGCTTGGAGAGCCGGCAGGCGACCAGCGCGCGCAGCCAGAGGAAGAAAGGCAGGGGCGGGGCGCGCAGGTAGTCGGCGAGGCGGGGGATGGCCTCGAGGTAGGCGTCCTGGAGCACGTCGTCCGAGCCCACGCGCCCTTGCAGCCGCGGGTCCAGGCGCAGCGCGACCATGCGATGGAGCCGGTCGTGGTGCGCGGCCAGCAGGGAGCGCCAGCCCTCCGCGTCCCCGGCGGCGGCGCGCTCCAGGCAGCGGCGTTCCTCGGTCGAGTCGGTGTTCGGCAGGGGGCACATGGGAAGCATTGTCCAGGCACCAGACGTTTCGGGACAGAAAAATAACTTCTCGCCGGCCGCTAACCGGGCGGGCCCCCGGTCTCCAGCCGGACGAGCGCGAAGGAGCGGACCGGCCCCGGCTTGAGGGTGACGGGGTGCTGCTCGTCCCGGCTCAACTCCGTCACGCGGTTGTCCACGTAGAGCTCCAGTTCCGTGAGGTGGATGAGCCCGTCTCGGTTGTAGTCCGCCTTGCCTTTCATCCCTTCCAGCAAGGCGAGGGTGAAAAAGCCGTGCCGCTTCTCCTTGTTCTCCTGCGATTCCTCGGCCCCCATCGCCGCGCACATGACCACCACCCCACAGTCGTCGTCCGTCAACTCGCGGGCCAGGTCGTCGGCCGGCGAGGCGCGCTTGCCGGCGCGCCCGGCCTTGTAGGCGCCCGAATGGCAGGCATCCAGCAACAGCAGCACCCGCCCCTTGATGCCCGCCAGGCGCTCCTTCAGTTCGGTGCCCGAGAGGCCCTTGTCGGCGGGGGCCGACAGGTTCGCGTCGTGGGGCAGCAAGAAGAACCGGCCCTCCTCGTCCTTGAAGCCGTGGCCCGCGTAGAAGACCACGGCCACGTCGTTCGCCTTCATCTCGGCCTTCAGCCATTGCAGCCCTTGCCGGATCGCCGCCAGGTTGGCCCCCTTGTCGAGCAGCAGCCGCGTCTGGACCTCGCGGAAGAGGCCCTTGCCGCCCTTCTCCAGCGCCTTCTTCAGTTCGCGGGCGTCGTTGCCGGCGCAGTCGAGTCGGTAGTCGCCAGGGTAGGCGTCGATGCCGACGGCCAGCAGGTAGAGGGCCGGCCGGCGGTCTTTCGCCTTGGCCGGGGTGAAGGTCGCCTCGACCTCGTTGGAGCGGCCCTGGCTGACGAGGGTGCGGGCGGCCACGCTCAGCCGGTGCGGCCCCGGCGGGAGCTCCACGGACCACGACTGCTCGATTGCGCGCGCCTTCGCGAGTTGGAAGCGCACGCGATACTTTTCGCCGTCCAGGGGCCGGCCATCGAGGAGGATCCAGACCGAGGTCAGGGGCTGGTTGGCGCTTCGGGCCTTGGCCACCACGTCCACCCGGCGCCCCTCCTGTTTGACCAGGCGGAGCGAGACCGAAGGGGGGAGCACCTGGGCCACGTTCAGGATGGGGGCGATTTTGCGGCCCGCCTTGCGGGCCGCCTCCGCGAGCCGGGAGGCCCCGCGGACAGGCTTGTCCGCCGCGGCGAGGGCCTTTTTCACGCTCCCCTCCCGGAGCAGCAGTTTGATGACGTCGGGGCGGTAGAGCGACCGGCGGAACTGAGCGGCGGGGTAAAACGAGGCCAGCTTGTCGGGGCCGTTGTTGACCTGCCAGCCCATGAGCCGCTCCCCGCCGGGGGAGGCGGCGTAGTAGCCTTCCGGCGTCCAGGCGACCCAGTCGTTCTCGCGGACGAACAGCGACAGGAGGATGGCCTGCTTGCGCACGTCCCAGACGTGAAGGAAGGGATCGCGGGCCCAGGAGAGCAGAAATCGGCCGTCGGTCGTGGGCCGCACCCACACGATGCCGTTGTGCCCGGGGACCACCTTCAGGGGCTTGCGAAAGCTTCGGGGACCATCCTTCCCGTCCGTGCGGAAGAAGAGGACGTCGCCCTTCCTGCCGCCCGCGGCGAAGAAGTCACCCGGGAGCAGAGTGGCCGGGCCGAATCCGTGTCCGCCGTGAATGAAGCCGGCCACCCGCTCGCCATCGCGCAGCAGTTCGATGAGGCCGGCGTTGACCACCCGCGTGGAGAGCGGCCCGAGCGCCTCGAAGGCGCCCTGGTATTCTTTGTCCTTCGCCTTGCCGAGCGCGAGCGTCAGGAAGTCGAAGGCCCGGTCCGGGCGGGCCTTGCCCACTCCCCCGCGCCGGTCGTGCGTCCACGCAATCGTCCGCCCCGTCTTGGCCCAGGCGGCGTTGGAGATGAAGCGATCCTCCTGGCCCAGCCGGCGGTAGTTTTCGGGGGCCGCGAGGGGCCAGACGAGCACCGCATTCGCCGGGATCACGGCCGTGGCCGCCAGCTTGGCGTCGGCGGACAGGGCGCCGGCTGTGAAGCCGTGGGGCCCGGTGGCGGGGGGCAGCCGGCGAGGGAACGCCGGGCTCGCGAAGGCGTGGCGGTGCTCCGCCGTCTCGACGTCGTGGACGACGGCGTGGAGATAGCCGTAGGCATCCGCCGTGATGAGCAGGCCGCGCGAGTCGCGGGTGAACTGGAGCGAGCGGACGCCTTCGGCCCTCTTCAGGTCCGAGCTCCAGTCCTGTTCTTTGCCGTTGGGGGACCAGAGCCGAACGGTGCGGCCACCCCCAATCGCCAGCGCTTTGCCGTCGGGGCTCCAGGCCAAGGCCTCAAGGACGTCCGGCCCCCGCCAGCCGCGATGCACCAACTCCACGCCGACCTTTCCGGTGGCGACGGCCCAGATGCGGACGGTCGGCTCGTGCGCGGCGACCGCCAACGAGCGGCCATCGGGGGAGAACGCCAGGCCCTTGATCCCCTTCTTGCTCGCCGGGAGAGCGCGCACGCTCTTCCGCGACGACACGTCCCACAGGCGAACCTCCCCGAACTGGTCGCCCGAGGCCAGCCGCTTGCCGTCCGCCGTGAAGGCCAGGGCCTGGACCGGGCTAGCGTGGCCCTCGAGTAGCCCGACGACGCGCCCCGCGGCCCAGTCGAGGAGAAAGACGGGATGGCCCGAGGCACCGCCCTCGGCGCAGCCGTGCCCCGCCACGGCCAGCGTCTTGCCGTCGGGGGAGAGCGCGGCGGCGTAGAGCACGCCCTCCTTGCCGGGCCCGATGGGAGGGCGGAGGACGCTCCGCGTCCGGCCCGACGCCACGTCCCAGACGCGCACGGTCTTGTCGTGCGAGACGCTGAGCAACTCCTTGCCGCTCGGCGTGAAGAACACGTGCCCGATGGCCGCCGTGTGGCCCTCGGCATCGAGGACGAGGAGGGGCTTGCCTTTCGGGGCGCCCCGGGCCGGCGGCTCGGCAAGGCCTCTTGCCTTCCCCCGCGGCTCGACGGGGGAGGGTGGAGCGTGAACCACCGGCACGACCTCCCGCGGCGCCGGCGGCGCTTCCGGGGCGCTCTCCGGCTTCGGCGGGGCGGGCGTGGCGCCACAGCCGGCGCCGAGAAGGGCCAGGACGGTGCCGAACGCGAGAAGGCGCAGCATGGAGGGGCCTCCGCGAGCAGAAGGGCCGAGGGGCGGCGGGCCCGGGGGCCCACCGCCCTGGCGGCGCGGCAAGGAGTCAATTCCCGGCCAGGCGGTACGTGACGACGTTGCGGTTCGCGTTGTGGACCGTGAGGTAGTAGGGCCCCCGGACGAGCGGCACGAAGCGCAGCTGTTCGTTCTGGCCATACCGGCTAGCAGTGATGCGCTCCCCGTACAGGTCGCTAACGGTCAGGTTGAGCCGGGCCCCCGGCGGGCCGCTGACCAGCAGGACGGCCAACTGCCCGGGGACGAAGGTGACGACGAAGGGCTCGGTCCCGCCCGGCCCGATCCGGCGGACGGTGGCGTGGGGCCCGCCGATGAAACCGCGCGTTCCTTTCTCCAGGCGCCCGATCCAATCCAGGAGGCAAGCCTGAATCCGCTCCGCCTCCTTCTTCCCGACGGCGCTGACGTCCGGGTCGTTGAGCTTCTCGTCCGCGACGGCCTTCACCAGGGCGCGCGCCTCCTTGAGCAGGGCGGCGGCCTCGTCGCGGAAGAGCACGAGCTTTACGGGCGTGGCGTCTTCCCCTTTGCCCGCCTTGATGGTCTGCGCTTTGGAGTCGGTCTTCATCTTCGACAGGATGGCCGCGGCCTGGATGAGTGCCTCGGGGGACTTGTTGGCCCGGCCGTAATCCGCGAGCTGGTACGCCAGCGCGAGGTCGCCGACCGATTGCGCGCGCCGGGCGGCGTCCTTCTGCTCCTTGGTCTTGGCTTCCTGGGGGGCCCCGTCCAGGGCGAACGTTTTCTTGCCGGGGGCCTTCTTCGGCTCGTCGGCCCTCGCCCCGCCCGCGAGCAGGCCGAAGCAGGCCGCCACGCCCAGAGCGACGAGGCACAGGTGTCTCCGCATGGTCTCTCCTCCTTTGCTCGAATCAACGAACGCGATTGCCCAAGGTCGCTGCGGTCAGCTCGCCCCGGTCGGGCTTGCATCGAGCGACGATGCTCCTACGACGTATTGCCCAAACGGCGCGCGTTTCAGGACAGAAAAAATGAGCTCCTGGGTCGGGCCGCGAGTTCGTCGCGCCGCAAGGCGTTGGGGGGAGAAGATTTGAGGGCGACGGAGGACGACACGCGAGGCGCTTGTCGCTAAGGCAGTTTGCGCCCCGTCAGCCGCTCGTACTTGGAGAGGGGCGCGATGTGTGGGGCGGAAACGGACGTGGCCGGGTTGGGAGCAGGTATCAGCGCCTTCCCACCCGAGCCACATTTGTTCGAGAGCGCGAGGCTCAGCGGACAGGCCGGATCATCTGGATGGTGACGGGCCCCGGCTTCTGGAGGTCGAGAACAACGGGCTCTCGGGTCTGGGCGACGGCAGTGTTTCCGGCGGCGTCGCGCACCGTCAAGCGAAAGAAGACCTTGGAAGGAACGACGTCCGGCACTTCCCAGGCATAGCGGCCCGTGTTCGGCATTCGCGGCTCGCCGATGAATTCCCAGGGCCCGTTGGGGTTGGCGGCCCACTCGAGCGAGATGGGGTTGCGAGCCAGGTTCTTGTCGGCCGCCTTCCAGAACATGACCAGCGTGTTGGGCCGGCCGCTCTCGTCGAGTTGCGGGCGGAGCAGGTCGGCGACCGGGATGGTCGCATCGACCTCGACGCGGGCTTGCGGCAGGTCGCCGGGCCCCGGCGGTGGAAGGCTGAGGCCGGCACCACTTCGAGCGACCAGAAACAGTCCGTACACGATTCCTTCCCGAGGCAATTCTACAACCACGGAGCCGGGAATGGGTTGTCGGCCGTCGTTCTTCGAGGGCGGAAACAGGACGTCGCAAGCCTCCATCTTTTCCCAGGTCTCCCCTTCATCGGTGGTGAGGTAGACGTCCACGGCGACCAATCCCGAAAGGCCCACCTTGGGCACCTCGAACTCGATCTTGGCACGCTTGGCGTTCACGAGCCGGAGCGCCGGCAAGGCACCTTTTCGGGCGGCCCGGGGTTTCTCGGGCTCGTCCACCATCGGACCGAACGCGACTTCGGGCGCCCGGGCACGTAACGCAGGCGGGCCCGATACTGGCCTGCCCAGAAGTTTCAGGATCGCGGCTTGCCCTGCGAGGGCCTTGGTCCGCGTCAGCGATACGGGACCAGCCGCGCCAAAGGCACCAGGACAGACGGCAAGCCCCAGCACCATCGCGCAGGAGGCGAACCGGCCCAACCGCGGCAAGACCGTGGAGGAAAGCACGCTCGACCTCCTGTCGAGAAGAGGATCGCGTCGGACCGCCGAGGGGGCGGCAAGACAGCGCTGCTACTCATAGGCCCCCTCAGCAAGACGGTCAAGCGGAGTTTGGGCTACCCTGCTTGCCCAACGGTGTAGCCGCGACGCAAAGCGGATCGCGTCCGGCGCGCTCCGCTCCGAAGACTCCGCGTCGCGGCTACACGCCTAGCTGCGGCGCTTCGCCCTGCCCTCCGACGAACGCCCCGGCGAACGTGCGCCCCGTCAGCCGCTCGTACGCCTCGACGTACTTGGCGCGCGTCCGCGCCACCACCTCGTCTGGCAGCTCGGGCGGAGGGCTGTTCTTGTCCCAACTTGTCGTCTCCAGCCAGTCGCGCACGAACTGCTTGTCGAACGACGGCGGGCTGGTGCCGACCCGGTACGTGCCCGCGTCCCAGAAGCGCGAGCTGTCCGGGGTGAGCACCTCGTCGATGAGGATGATCTCCCCGTCCGGCATCCGGCCCCACTCGAACTTGGTGTCAGCCAGGATCAGCCCCCGGGAGTGGGCGTGCGCCGCCGCCCGGCGATAGAGGTCGAGCGTGCGCTGCTTCAACTCGCCCGCCAGGTCGGCGCCGACGCGGCTGGCCATCTGCGCGAACGAGATGTTTTGATCGTGCCCGCTCTCCTCCTTGGTGGCGGGCGTGAAGATCGGCTCGGGCAGGCGCTCGGCCTGGCGCAGCCCCGGCGGCAGAGGCACGCCGCACACTTCCCCCGTCTGCTGATACTCCTTCCACCCCGACCCGGCCAGGTAGCCGCGCGCCACGCACTCGATCGGCACCACCTCCGCCTTGCGCACCAGCGAGGCCCGGCCCGTCAGGTCCGCCGCCTGCGCGGCGAAGGCGGGGCCCATCGCTTCCAGATCGACGCTCAGCAGGTGATGGGGG
>JBBSEZ010000310.1:0-12000 GCA_038239195.1 Gemmatales bacterium | reverse complement strand
CTTCAGCGTCGCCTGCACCTGCTCGGCCGGCAGGGGCCCCAGCCCGGGACGAACCCCCATGTACGTCCGCGACACCTGCGCGCGCCGCAAGCCCAGCGTCCGAATCACCTCCTCGCGCCCGCTCTCCGAGATCGTGAGGAAGTGGGTACACCGCCCCAGCCCGATGCGAAAGCGCCGTTCGTGATCGGCCACGCGCTCGGCCGGGTGCCATTCCGGATGGAGCAGTACGGACAGGTCGGGAATGGTCGCGATGGTGAGGAGGTCGCTCTCCAGCGGGATGAAGTTCGGCTCGTGATAGAGATCGTAGCCGCCGCGCCGGCACGTGGCACGGAAGTTTCGCTCCAGGAGCGCCAGCCCGCCGTCGCGCACTCGGCCGAGAAGACGGCGCCGCCACCTCGGTTGGCCGGAGGCGGAAGAAGGGCACGCATCGGGGCCCGCCTGGCGCACGATGTTGCGGCGAAACCTCGCCCAGGCGCGGGCCGCCCCAAGCGCCCAGCCGCGCGGGAAGACGTCGATCTCGCCGGGCGCGGACTGCTCGAGCAGGCGGCGCGCCAGCTCGCTCGCGTAGTGGCCGACGCCCGTGCGGGCGCCGACCGTCGAGAGCGTGTTGAGCAGGGCTCGCATGGCGACCTCCGTGTCCGCGGTGCGCGTCGGTCACAATCGACGAAGAAAATCGAGGCGAGGAATCGGGCCAGGCGGCGCGCAAACCGCGATGCGTAGAGGGTTATAGAGGCGAATCGCGTTCGCCACAAGACGAGCTCGGCTCGTGCCCGGCGCTTGCCGAGCAGGCGTCGTCTGCTTATCAAACCACTTGGCCACCGTTGCCGCGGAGACAAGCGATGATTATTGTTTTACGCCCCGATTCGACCCCCGCGCAGATCGATCACGTACTGGAGCGCATCCGCGAGCTCGGCTTCAAGGCCCATTTGAGCCAGGGCCAGGTGCGCACGATCATCGGCGTCATCGGCGATGAGGACAAGTTGCAAGTGCAACCTCTCCAGGCCATCCCCGGCGTCGAGCAGGTCTTGCCCATTCTCAAGCCGTTCAAGCTCGCCAGCCGCGAACTGCGGCCCGCCGACACGGTCGTGGAGGTCGGCGCCAAAGCCGGGCCCGGCGTCAAGCCGGTGCGCATCGGCGGTGGACATCTCGTGCTGATCGCCGGCCCCTGCGCCGTCGAGGGCGAGGAAGTGCTCGACACCATCGCCGGCCACGTCAAGGCGGCCGGCGCCAACCTTCTGCGAGGAGGGGCCTTCAAGCCGCGCACCAGCCCGTACAGCTTCCAGGGCCTCGGCGAGGACGGGCTGCGCATCCTGCGCGACGTCGGCCATCGGCACGGGCTGCCGGTGGTCACCGAGGTGATGGACCCGCGCCAGGTGGGCCTCGTCGAGCGCTACGCCGACATGTTCCAGATCGGCGCCCGCAACATGCAGAACTTCGACCTGCTCAAGGAGGTCGGCCAGGCGGGCCTCCCGGTCCTCCTCAAGCGCGGCATGAGCGCCACGGTCAAGGACCTCCTGATGTCGGCGGAGTACGTTCTCGCCGAGGGCAACCCCAACGTGGTGCTGTGCGAGCGCGGCGTGCGGTCGTTCGAGGACTCGACGCGCAACATGCTCGACATGAGCGCCGTGCCCAACGTCAAGGGCCAGAGCCATCTGCCCATCATCGTCGATCCCAGCCACGCGACCGGCCGGCCCGACCTGATCCCGTCCATGGCCCTCGCCTCCCTCGCCGCCGGCGCCGATGGCGTCCACGTCGAGGTCCACAGTTGTCCCGAGAAGGCGCTGTCCGATGGCCCGCAGGCGCTGCGGCCGCCTCAGTACGCCGCCCTGGTGCAGGCCCTTCGCAAGCTGGCCGCGCTGCTGGGCAAGACGTTGGATTGAGCACTGGAGCGCGAAAAAAGCAAGAGGAGGTAATCATGACCACGTTCGCGCGGTCGCGCAAGCCGTTCGTCGGCGGGAACTGGAAGATGTACACCGACGGGGCGAAAGCCCGCGAACTGGCCCGCGCCGTGGCCGAGGGCGTCGGGAAGGAAGACCGCGTTCTCGTCTGCGTCTGCCCGCCGTTCCCCTACCTGTCGGCGGTCGCGGAGGTGCTTGCCGGCAGCTCGGTCGTGCTTGCCGGGCAGAACTGCTACCACGAAACCGAAGGCGCCTTCACCGGCGAGGTCAGCCCGGCCATGCTCCTCGACGTTGGCTGCCGTGCCGTCGTGCTCGGCCACAGCGAGCGCCGCCACCTGTTCGGCGAGAGCGACGGGCTCATCAACCGCAAGGTCCACGCCGCCCTGAAGGTGGGCCTCCTCGCCTGCCTCTGCCTGGGGGAGAAACTCGACGAGCGCGAGGCCAACCGCACCGAGGCGGTGCTGGACCAGCAACTGACCGGCTCGCTCGCCGGGCTGGACGCGGGGGCCCTGAAAAACGTCGTCCTGGCTTACGAGCCGGTCTGGGCCATCGGCACGGGCAAGACGGCCACGCCGGAGCAGGCGCAGGCCGCCCACCTCTTCATTCGCTCGTGGTTGCGAAAACAGTTCGGCGAGGAAACGGCCTCGGCGCTTCCTATTGCCTACGGCGGGAGCGTGAAGCCGAACAATGCCGCCGACTTGATGAAGCAGCCCGACGTCGATGGCGGGCTCATCGGCGGGGCGAGCCTTGAGGCCGGCCCGTTCCTGGCCATCTACAAAGCAGCGCTCGCGGCGGTCGCGGCGCGTTGAGTGGCGCTCGGCTTGCCGTTTCGCGATTTCTCTCGCGCTTTGCGAACAGAATCGGCCCGCTGCGCCACAACCTGGCCATCCCGAATCAACACGATGCGCCCCACCAACCGGGTCGGCCGAACGTCACTCATGATGCCCTCACTGGCTGTCCAACCTGTACAATAGGCTTCTGAACAAAAGTACAAAATGAGCGCCTTGCTGTCAAGGTGCGCACGAGGAGGCTGCGGAGCGCAGCGAAGAGGCGCGAAGTTGGCGAGGAAAGCAGCCTTTCCAGAAGCGCGGGCGGGCTTATAATGGCGGTTTACGGTATGAGCGGCGGTCGCTGAGGAAGGGCGAGCTCCGTTGGGAGGTGCTGCGATGCTTGTGTGGGCCGAGGCGGGTTGGGTCGAGAGCATTCTGAACGTCGTGCTCTGCCTGGCGGGGATTTTCTTGATCGGGTTGGTGCTGATCCAGCGCGGCAAGGGCGGCGGCCTGGCCGGCGCGTTCGGCGGCGCGGGCGGGTCGAGCGCCTTCGGCTCGCGGGCCGGCGACACCTTCACGCGCGTGACGATCTACGTGGCGGCGATCTGGGTGCTGCTCATCATGTTCACGATCAAGTACATCAACACGAAGCACGCGCAGACAGTCAACCCCCCGCCCGGCGCGCCGGCCAAGAAGACGTAGTAGAAGCAACAAGAAGCGAGGTGGTCGTGCTCTTCAGCATGACGGGCTACGGCGAGGCGAACTACCAGAGCGACGCGCTCAGCGTGGCGATCGAACTGCGGGCCGTCAACAATCGCTATCTGAAGGTTACCCTCCGCGCCGTCGAGCCGTACAACCTGCTCGAGCCGGAACTGGAGAAGGTGGTGCGCCGGATGGTGCGGCGCGGCACCATCCAGGTCCATCTGCGCTGTCAGCGCCAGTACGCGGCACAGGACTTCCGGATCAACGGCGTGGCCTTGCGCAGTTACCTGACCCAACTCCACGGCCTGATGGCCGAGCCCGGCGCGAGCGACGGGCAGGGCCTCCTTGCCCAGGTGCTCGCCCTGCCGGGCGTGGTGCCCGAGCCCGCCGCGTCCTCGTTCAGCCTCGAAGAAGACTGGCCCGTGCTGGAGCGCGTCCTCGAACAAGCGCTCCAGCGGATGCAAGGGATGCGTCAGGAAGAGGGCCGGGCGATGGCGCAGGAGCTCCTTGGCCTGCGCGACCACATCGGGCTGGAGCTCTCCGCCATCCGCGTTCGCGTGCCGAACGTCACGGCGGCCTACCGCGACCGGCTGTTGGAGCGCGTGCGCGGCCTGGTGGCGGGGCTGGGCGTGGACGTGACGGCGGCCGACCTTATCAAAGAAGTGGCGATCTTCGCCGAGCGCAGCGACATCGCCGAAGAGGTGGTGCGGCTCGCCAGCCATCTCGACCAGTTTCAGGAGGTCATCAACGAGCCGGAAAGCGCCGGCCGCAAACTGGAGTTTCTCACCCAGGAGATGTTCCGCGAGACCAACACCATCGGCTCCAAGGCCAGCGACGTCGAGATCTCCCGCCACGTGGTCGAGATCAAGGGCACGCTCGAGAAGATTCGCGAGCTGGTGCAGAACGTGGAATGACCCAGAAGAATTAGCCACAGATGGACACAGATGAACACGGATAAGACAACAGCGGCCCAAAGATGGCCAGCGTTCACTCTCCTCGATCTTCAATTTCTCTTCTCTCTTATCCGTGTTCATCTGTGTCCATCTGTGGCTAATTCTTCTGGGCCCATCTGTGGCTAGGCGTAGGTCCTCGGCGAACATGAAACCCGGACCGCTCATCATCCTGTCGGGGCCCAGCGGCACCGGGAAGTCCACCCTCATCCAGGAGGTGCTGAAGACGAGCGGCCTGCCCCTGCGCCTTTCGGTGTCGGCGACGACGCGGGCCAGGCGCAAGCACGAACAGGAAGGCGTGCATTACCATTTCTGGACCGTGGAGCGCTTCCGCGAGCAGCTGGCGGCGGGGGCCTTCCTCGAGCACGCGGAGGTGTACGGCAACCTCTACGGCACCCTCCGCAGCGAGGTGGACGATTACCGGCCGCGCGGGATCGGCGTGATCCTCGACGTCGACGTGCAGGGCGCGGAACAGGTTCGGCCGCATTATCCCGATCATTTGTCCGTCTTCGTGCGTACATCGGATGAGCTGTTCGCGAAGCGGTTGCGAGATCGGGGAACGGAAGACGAGGCCGCCATCGCCCGGCGGCTGAGCGCGGCGGGGCGCGAGCTGGCGCGGGCCGGAGAATATCAGCACGTGGTGATCAACGACGAGCTGGCGCTGGCGGTCGCGCAACTGACCGCCCTGATCGGGCAACGCTTCTGAACCGGAGGAGGTCGCATGCTGGACGAATTGAAAGAAGAGGGGATCGTCAACAAGGTCGGCGGGCGCTTCAAGCTCTCGACGCTGATCCAGAAGCGCATGGTGGCGCTCAACACCGGCGCCCGGCCCCTGGTCGAGCTGCGCGGCGCGGACAAGATGGCGATCGTGGTGCAGGAGATCTTGCAGGACAAGATCTACCTGGACAACACGGGGGCGATTCAGATGCGCGCCAACCCGGCGGACCTCACCCGCCGGGCCATGTCCGGCGACGTCTCGGCCGACCTCGGCGGCGGCGACGACTGAAACAAAGGAGCTGGCACCCATGTCCGACGCACCGGGCCGTTCGAGCAGCAGCGGCGAGACGGGGATCGCTCGCGCGCCGCGGGAAGAGCCGACGTCGGCCCTTCCCGTGGCGCGCGAGCAAGGCGCCGAGCCCTATCGGCCGCTGTCGGTGCCCGCGATCCTGGGGCTGGGGCTGGCCATCGGGTATGCCCTGCTCATCAGCGCCGGCGGGCTGATCGTCTTCTACGCCCGCTTCCCCCGGACGTTCGGGACGCTGCTCGTGCTGGCGCCGTTGCTTGCCCTTCTCGGCGGCGCCCTGGCGCGCGAGCGGCGAGCGGAGCGGCTGGGCGCTTACGCGGGCCTGGGGCTGGCGGGGCTGCTCGGCGGACTGGGCATGTTTAGCCTGGTGGCGTTCTCCGGCAGCAATCCCTGGCTGGTGCCGGGCTGGACGCTGCTGCTGCCTGTCGCCGCGGTGCTGACGTCGTGGATGGCCCGCATCACGATCCAGAAATCCGAGGGCACGCTCGACGGTCTGAAACTGACGACCTGGGGCCTCGCCCTGAGCCTGGTCTTCGGGCTCAACTACGCCGCTTACTATGCCTCGACCTTCCTGGCCGTCCGCCAGCAAGCCACCGGCTTCGCGGGCGAGTGGCTGGACGAGATCAAGAAGGGCGACATGCCCCGCGCCTTTCTCATGACCCAGCCCCCCGGGGCCCGCCCCGCGGGGGCCATCGATCGCGACACCCTGGAGATCACCTTCAACGCGGTCCGGCCCCCCGCGGAGCCCGGGGCCTACTCCGGCTTCCACGGGCAGAACTTCGTGCGCTTCATCCAGGTCTCGGGAGCGCAGACGGAGTTCGAGGTGAAGAACGTCGCCGTCGAATACGCGAAGAACGCCTACGACGTCAGCATCCTCTACCTCGTCAAACGACCCTCCGGCAACTTCAACCTCGCGGTTCGCCTGCGGAGTTTCGAGCCGACGGCGGGCGACCCCGTCCGCCGATGGCAAGTCTTGCCTAACGCGGCCATCCAGGACGTGCCCGACCCGCCGCAGCTCGGGCCGGACATGGCGAAGTTCGGCTCTGGGGCGACCGTTGCCCTCCGCTGGGTCGAGCAGCTCAATGCGGGCCAGTTCGATCGAGCCTACCTCACGACGCTACCGCCCGCCGAGCGCGAGCGGCAGAGCAACGCCCTGGCCGTGGGGGGGCTGCTCCCCTTGATTGGGCCACCGCCACCCCTGGCGCTGACGCTGGTGGGCGGGGAGAAGCGGCGCGACTTCCTGGCGGGCGGGCTGGTGCGCGAGGATGGCAAGTACGGTGGCGAGACGTTCTGGTCGAGCCGCAAGGACCGCGCCAAGGTCGTGCGCGCGATCAAGAATGCCTTTCACGAAGCGCCCAACAGGCCGCACTTCGCACTGAGCCAGGCCGAGATGCCGCTCTGGAAGCAAGAAGGGAAGACGGCCCAGCTCGTGCTGACCGCCCGCACCGAGCTCCCGGAGGTCCAGGACAGCAAGCTCGCCATCGAGAGCGGCCTCGTCCTCCAAGCAGAAGTCGGCGAAGGGGGCCCCTCCCCGAGCGGCTGGCGAGTCGTCGCCCTCGAGCTCCGGCGGGCCCACCGCGTCACGCGTCCGGCAGGAGGGCCTCCGCGCCGTTGAGGCTCGTTTCGCCACGCTCCCGCGAACCGCGGCCTCACCATCCCTCCGCCACCACCTCGACCCCCGAGAGCAGGGTGGCCGCCCGCGTCGTCGCGTCGGGCGTCAGCGTCACCGTCAGTTCCGTCCCGGCCCGGACGCCCTCGATCTCCTTCACCAGCGCCCGGTTCGGCCCGCCCGCCTCCTTGCTCACGTCCAGCCCGCGGAGCACGGTGTCGCCCTGGAG
The DNA here is from genome assembly GCA_038239195.1 of Gemmatales bacterium. GTDB lineage: Bacteria > Planctomycetota > Planctomycetia > Gemmatales > Gemmataceae > JBBSEZ01. Next base: position 4,818 of record JBBSEZ010000310.1, on the reverse strand, counting down.
CGCCACGTCGAAGCGGCGCTCGCCTGCTCCCAGCCGGTCCGGCTCCAGGAAGTAGAGGCGGACGGTATACGTCCTTTCGCGCTCTCCCTTGTTGCCGAGCGGGATCGCGAGCGAGCGCAGCCCGCGCGCCCCCGACGCCCCGACCCACTTGAGCCCCTCCCCCTCGACGAGGCTGCTGTGCATGCGGAAATACTCGGGGCGGGCCGGGACCGTGCGGACCGCCAGGGTCGGCGAGGGCCCGCCCGCGGTGGGATGCTCCAGCCAGAGGGTGCCGTTTTCCGCCAGGCGGTTGCCCGGCGCGCCCAGGTTGATGCCGATGCGCTTCACGCGCCCCTTGACCGCCCGCTTCCCGTAATAGGTCCACATCTCCGCGTCGGCCATCGGCACCAGCGCCAGCGACGTCTGGTTCTGGTAGCTGCACGTGCAGGTCCGCGTGTAGTCCGGCGCCGTCAGCACTCCCCCCGCGACGATGAGATTGTTGGTGCAGCTCGAACGGAAGCCGCCCAGGTTGCCCGTCCCGCCGTCGTTGCACAGGTCGAAGTAGCCCGCCGCCCCGGAGCGGAACGTCAACAGGTGCTGCGACGCTGCGGGGGTGTCGCAGCCATAGGTCCGTCGCCACGACCAAGCGTGCTGGTCCCCCGTGATCGGGTCGATGCGCATCTGGGGCGCCCCCGTCAGCAGGTCGCAGGCGCTGCCCGTGCCGGCGCTCCCATCGCCGCTCTTGAGTACCTGCCGGCCGCGCACCACGGCCGGGCCAATGTACTCCGGGCGGTGCCAGATCGCCTTCCCGCTCGCCCCCTGATACGCCCGCATGCCGCGCGGCTCGTCGATGAGGGTGTCGCGCGCCACCCGGCCGGCCTCGAGCAGCACGTCGTGCTCTTCCGAATAGCTCAGCCAGGTGCCGAACACCGACCGGCGCGTAGACCACGCCATCTCGCCGGTGCGTAGATCGAGCGCCAGCAGACGTGCAGGGAGATCGTCCTCGTCGGCCTGTTTCTTCGGCTTGCCGGACAGTCCCACCGTCGCCCGGTCGATGGCGTAGAGCCGCCCGCCGCCGATGCACAGGGCGTTGTGCCGGTAGCCCTCGTCTGCCGTACTGTTCCACAGTACCTTCCCGGTGCGTCGATCGATCGCAGTGAGCCGGGCGCTCGATGCGACCACCCGGGCCCTGCCCTTGCGCTCGGGAAGCGCCCGGGGGCTCGCCCCGCCGATCAGGTAGGGCCCGCTGACGGTGAGGTAGTCCCAGCGCGGGGGGCCTTCCTCGCCGGGCATGGGTGGCAGGGCGAAGCGGCCGGTTTGGCGGCCCGTGGCCGGGTCGAGGCCCACGCAGGCGTTGTTGTGGGCGACGAAGATGCCGTCGCGCGTGGAGACGTAGTTGCTGCCGGCGGCGTTGGCCCCGGGCTGGTGCGCCAGGTTGTTGTACTTGTCGCCCAGACCGGGCAGGTGCTTCTGCCAGAGCAGCCTGCCGGTGTAGACGTCGAGGGCGCGCAGGCCGTGGGCGCCTTCGATGAAGAGCCGGCCATCGAGGACCTGCGGCTGCGGCCCGTGCCCGTGGCGGGGGAGGACGAAGTCGTTGCCGGGGCCGCCGAACCACAACAGGCCCAGTGGCGCCTTGACCAGCGCGTCGCGCGACACGCGCGTGTTGGCGGCGTCGGCGTGCTCGTGCGTCCAGTCTCCCGACCCGGGCAAGGGCCCGTCGCGCGCGAGCAGCACCAGGCCGCCGCGCTCGCGGAGGCGAGCCCGGGCCAGTTCGGGAGAGGAGGCGACGACCTGGCCCAGCGCGGCGCGCTGCTCGGGCGCCACGGGGAAGCAGGCTACCCCGCCGAACGGCCGGAGAGCGGCGAACGCCACGCGCAGGAACGCCCCGTCAAGCGGGGCGCCCTCGGACACCATCAGGCTGCAAAGGTACGGCGGCAAATGGGCCGAGCCCGGCGATGCGGGCAGGACCGCCACGCGCTCGGCGTCGAGCCCGGCGGCGTCGAGGCGCGTGCGGAAAGCGGCGACGCGCTGCGGGTCGGCCTCCACGACGATCAGGCGCAGTTCGCTTTGGCGGGCCAGTTCCAGCACGAGGTTGCCCGAGCCAACGCCCCAGGCGACGGCGTAGCCGGCCCGCACGCCGGTCGCGGCCAGGACGTCCGCGGCCTTGCCGGCCCACGCCGTCGGTTGCCCGGACGCGGGGCCCGGCAGCGCGTGGCGCCTCGGCGCGACCTTTTCGGGCCCGAAACAGTAGACCTGGCCTTCGCGCGTGCTGACCAGCAAACGTTTCCCCGCCGGCTGGACGTGGGCGGCGCTGCCCTCGAAGTTGGCGTGTACGTCCGGCTTGCTCTTGCCCAGGGGCAGGCGGGCGCCTAGCACCTGTCCGTTCCCGCCGAGGTAGAGCCGGCCCTCGGCCACGACGATCGCCGTGACAGGCGGGACCGCCACCCTGGCCTGGGGCTCCGGGAGCCAGGCCGAGCCGATGCGCACCTTGTTCCTGAGCTTCTTGCCGGTCGAGGGGGCAAGGTCCGCTCCGCTCAGGTCGAACGCCCTCGCCTCGGCCCCGTGGACGCTGTAGAGCACGTTCCCGCCCAGGGCGGCCAGGCCGCCGACCGCCCCGAGACGAGTGCCCGTCTTCACGTCGAAGGCGCTGCCGCCGTTGAGGAACACGAGCCCGTCTGCCTGGACCTCGGGCCCGCCGATCTTGCCGTTGTCGTGGAGACGGTAGTAGACGAGCTGGCCCGTGCGCCGATCGTAGCAGGCGGGGACCGATCGCCCGCCCGGCACGAGAAGGTAGTCGCCCGCGACGATCAGGGCGCCCTGCGGCGCCACGCCCGCGAAGGCGTCGGTGGTGTGGGGCTGCTTCATGAAGCGAGAGCCGTCGCCGGAGTTGGTCCAGCGGACGGCGCCGCTGCGGGCGTCCAGGGCGTGCAGGAACACGCCCATGAACGGCCAGATGCCGGCGGCGAAGTAGACCGTGGCCTTGCCCCCGTCCTCTGCCACGGCGGGGGCGCCGCGCGCCGGCCAGGTCGAGATCAGTCGCTCGTTGCCCAGGATGCGTCGATCGGTCGGCCCGCCGCGGAACTTCCAGAGAAGCCGGCCGGTCTTCCGGTCCAGACAGTAGAGGTGCCCGTCGTCGGAGACGACAAAGGCCCGGTCGCGCCAGATCGCGGGCGCGAAACGCACGGGGCCATCGGCGGTGAAGCGCCAGCGCACGGCGCCGGTGGCGGCGTCGAGGGCAGTGACGCTGTCGGTGCGCGCCGAGGCGAGCAGCACGAGGTCGCCGGCCGCGACGGGGCGGTGGACGGCGTCGAACGGCATGCGCGGCTGATCGGGCCAGGCGGGGCGCGGGGGGGGCGGCTGGATCGCCCATTGCAAGTGAAGTTGGGCCGGCCGGGCGGGGGCCGCCGGCCTGGGAAGCACGGGGGCCCGGGCGGGGCGGGCCGCCCGCGCAGGAGGCGCGGGGGGCGGGACGAGCGCCAGGGCGGGGACCAGCAGGAGCAGGTTGAGGCCCAGGACGGCCCCGAGGGAGTTTCGGTACGACATGGGTTTGTGGGGACCGTGCATGGGGGGATGGTCAGCGTGCGCCAGCCTGGGAGGGATGGCAGGTTGGGCCCCGTTGCGGGGCGTGGGGCTTGGAGGAGAAAGCGGCAAACGGGGCAAGCGCGAGCAGGCGATGGCGCCCTGGCGCTCTAGCGATAGTTGTAGCACAGGCAAGCAGCGATGGCGAACGCTAAATGGTGAAGGAACCGCGATTTCGGGGGCTGAGGGGAGGGGGATAAAGTCTACCCTAGGGGCCCCTGGAGAGGACATTGACACGGATAAGCGCCCTGTTGTAGGATTCGCCTCGCTTCAGTGATTGGTGCTCCGGAGAGGAAGCCCCCCCCTCCCTTACGCGGAAAGGACTCCCCCTATGAACCGATTGTCCACTCGAGCCCCGGTGATGCTGGCCGCCCTGCTCCTGCTGGGCCAGGGGCGCGCCTGGGCCGAGAGTGTGGACTATTCGTATGCCTGGAGCTCGACCCCCACGCCCCCTGTGGTGACGTCCGGGACCGGCTCGGTCACCTTCGCCCTCTTCCCGAACGCGAGCACGAGCTCCCTGGTCGGCGACGTCAACCCGACCTTTCTCTCCGTCGCCACCGTGACCACCAACAGCACGGCGGGTGGCATCGACAAGAATGGGGTCGCCGTCCCGCCCGACACGTTCAACGCCACCCCGTACAGCCTCAAACTTCATCTCACCGACACGGCCTCGGGCCAGTCGGGCGATCTGACGTTCCAGGGCACTATCACGGGCAAGCTGACCAGCACCGACACGCCTGGCGGCCTGACCGCAACCTTCCAGTCCCCGCAGACCCAGTCCACGGGCTCGCTCGGCGGCCACGTGTTCACGGTCACGATCGACCCCACGGGGGTCCTACTGCAACCGCCGGGCTCGCTGGCCACGACGCTGATCGACGCCCTCCTGCTGGTGACCGATGCCTCGACCGGAGGTGGGGCCGCGGGCGGGGGCGGGGCCGCGGGCGGGGGCGGGGCCGCGGGCGGCGGCGGCGGCGTCACAACCCCGAGCCAGACGCCCGAGCCTTCGGGCCTGGTGCTCGGTGGGATCGCGCTGTCCCTGGCAGGGCTCGCCGCCCGGCGCCGCCGCGGGCGCGCTCGGGCGGAAGGGCACGCCGTTTGAGGGGTGGCTGGGGGAGCAACGAGCACCGGAGCGGGGGGGGTTGGGCCAGTAGGGCCCCCCCCCCACCCCCCCCCGGGCGCCCCCCCCCCCCGCCCGGGGGCGCCCCCCCCCCCCCCCCGAGGAGGTACCACTTGTACGGAAGCGGATTGCCGTGAGGCGAT
>JBBSEZ010000309.1:0-12082 GCA_038239195.1 Gemmatales bacterium | reverse complement strand
GTTGTTGGCGTTGGTGCCCAGCGCCGTGATGGCGGTGATGCACACGACGATGATCAGGGCCAGCATGACGGCGTACTCGACCGCCGTCGGGCCATCTTCCGCCTTGATGAAGCTGACCAAGGCCTTCGTGAACTTACGCATCGCTGTCTCCTCGTTCGTTTCGGTGCTCGTGTTGGGTATCTCGCGCCGCGAATCGGTTTGGTTGCATCTTCCACCGATGCGTGGTTCAAGAGCCCTTCGAGGCTGCGGCCGCATTGAGGGCCACGTTGGCGAAGGTGCTGTTGGCGTTGCTGCCCAGGGTCGTGATGGCGGTAATGCACACGACGATGATGAGGGCCAGCATCACCGCATACTCGACCGCCGTCGGGCCGTCCTCGCTGGCGAGGAACTCCCCGGCCTTGGCAAGCCACTTCTTCATGCGCTTCCCTTTCCTGTTCCTTGGCCGCAAGCGCGCGAGGAGACGCGCGACCGCGACCGGCTGTCCTCTTCAGGCGACTCGGCAAGGAGATGGGGAAGCTCGAGCACCGATGACCGCGCGCTGCGCATCGACGGGTGTGCGAAGTTCCTCACCCCTTCGGTAACCTGGCAACCCTCCGAAGAGGGCCCACGGCTTTGCGTCCCCGCCTCGCGGCGAGTTTGCCTTTGTCGAGGATGAAGAGGCGATACGTTGGACTATTCCGCCGCGGCCGGCCTGAGCGTTTCCGTCCGCCGCGTGCATCCTCCGAACCGCTCGTGCCACAACCCTAGGATGCACGTGCCGGTCCGTCAAATCCCCAGGTGGAAATTCCGACAATTTCGGCCCGGCCGGAAGAGGCCATCGAGCCAAAAACGGAGCGCACCAGGGGGAGAAAACGGCGAAGCGGCAAGCGAAAGGGCCTTCAGCGCGCCCGCACGTGGGCGTCGTACGCGACGCGGAAGCCGACCCGGCAGTTGCGCTCGGCGGGCATGCCCCACAGCCGATAGGCCGAGCGCGACCCGCGTGGGTTTGCGCTCCAGCAACCGCCGCGGTAGATGTGGCGCGTCCCGATCGCCGGGCCGGGCGGGTCGGTCAGCGGGCTGACGCGGTAATAGTTGGTGTCCATCCAGTCGTTGCACCACTGGAAGACGTTGCCGTGCATGTCGTACAGCCCCCAGGGGTTGGGCCGGAAACTGCCGACCGGCGCCGTGAAGGGGTGGCCGTCGCTCCAATCGACGCACTGAACCGCCCCCCCGGGCCCCAGTCTCGCCTTGAGGGACGTGTCGGCGACGTTGCCGACGCCCTTGAGGTTTTCGTCGGCGTCCCCGCACCAGTAGCGCGTCGAGGTGCCCGCCCGGCAGGCGTACTCCCACTCCGCCTCCGTGGGGAGCCGATAGGCCTTCTTCTCCTTCTTGGAGAGCCATTCGCAGAACTTCATCGCGTCGTTCCAGCTCACGTTCACCACCGGATGGCGGTCCGTCTGCGGCCAGCCGACCTCCTTCCAGTTGAACTGGGGCCTGTTGTTGCCCTCGATCTTCATGGCCACGGGGTCGTAGCCGCTCCCGCCCGTGCCCTCGGTCTCGGCGTCGGTCCGGTAGCCGCTCGCCTTGACGAACTGCTTGAACTGGCCGATGGTGACGGCGTGGGCCGCCAGGTAGAACGGCTTGGTGAGCTCCACGTCGTGAACGGGGCCCTCGTCGTTGTCGCGCCCGAGCTCGCCGTCGGGCGAGCCCATGCGAAACTTGCCCTTGGGCAGCAGCACCAGCCTCATGCCGATCGAGTTGGCGATCCCCTTGGCCCCCGGCAGCGGGGCCGTGAAGGTGGCAGGCCCAGAAAGCAGGGCGACGGCGGTGCGCGCGTCGCCCCGGAGCACCGGCGCCTGACGGGCGCGCGGGCCGGCGTCTTCCTTGACGGCGTCGGGCAGTTCGTCGCCCACGTATTTGGCGAGCGAGGCAAGGGTGATGGGGCCGGCCTTGGTGGCCGCCGCCCCGCCGACCCCCTTGAGCAGATGGTGGAAGAACAGGCCCTGCTTGATGCGGGTGCCCTCGTAGCAGAACTGCCCCGGCGCGCAGCCGAACAGCGCCCGCACGCCCTCGGGCACCTGGATTTCCTGCGGTTTGGGAAGGAGCTCGACGCGCACCGTCCCGTTGGCAGACGCCTTGGGATAACAGGCGTCGAGGATGGCGACCTTGGTCCCCGCCTTCGATTGCGCCAGCTCCTTGTAGAGGTCGCCCAGGGCGAAGAGCGTCTCCTTGTCCCCCAACTCGGCGTCGATGGGACAAAGGTAATAGTCCTTGCTGCCGGCGAGCTGCACGCCGTGGCCGGTGAAGATGAAGAGGATGCTGTCCTCCTTCGCGCACCCCTCGGTGATGGCCCGGAGCTGTGTCTGGATGTTGCGCGCCGTCGGCAGCAGGTCGGCGTCCTCCGCGGCGGCTTCGTAGGTCAGCAGCACCACGCGCCGGTAGCCGCCGTTTTTGAGGGCCTCCGCCAGCGCGGCGGCGTCCTTGTCGGCGTACTTGAGGGGGCGCAACTCGCCCTTCTTGTACTGGCGCACGCCAACGACGAGGGCGAGTTGCCGGCCCTTGGAGGCCTCGGCCTTCTTTTCCACCTGCCCCTTACCGCCAGGCGCCGCGAACAGCGCGCCGAGAAGGGCGACCAGCGCCAGGGCCACGAGACGCGAGGATTGCTGCATGGCTTGCATGAAGGCGGTCTCCGGTACGGCCCGCGAGGGCGGAGCGTGGACAGAATTAGCATAACGGCGAGAGGGGCGGCGCGTCATCGAAAAAGTGGGGTGGGGAGCGGGATCGCCAAGCCGCAAGCGGCGGGCCCGGGAAGTTCGCCGCTTGCGGCTTGGCGAGCAGCGCCCGGCGCATTGACCCCCACCGCCGCGCCGGTTACAACGAAGTCCGCCCACACTACCGCCCCGCTCCTCGCCGAGCGACGCGCCCCTTCGACCGGAGGTTGCCCCGTGTTGCGACGCCTGCTCCTGCTGCCGCTGCTCCTCGTCGCCCCCCTCGCCGCCGTCCCCGATACGCCCCCGAAAAAGATCGACAACATCAACGACGTCTCTCGCCCTATCCCCAAAGAGCCCGTCTTGCCCGCTCCAAGCGCCGAGGCGCTCGCCGGCCTTCGCCTGCGCTCCCTCGGCCCCGCCACCTTCTCCGGCCGCATCGTCGGCCTCGCCGTCCACCCGCGCAACCGCGCCCACTATTACGTCGCCGTCGCCTCCGGCGGCGTCTGGAAGACCACCAACGCCGGCACCACCTGGCAGCCGATCTTCGACGCCCAGGGCTCCTACTCGATCGGCTGCGTCGCCCTCGATCCGAAGAACCCGAACGTCGTCTGGGTCGGCACCGGCGAGAACAACAGCCAGCGCAGCGTCGGCTACGGCGATGGCGTCTACAAGTCGCTCGACGGCGGAAAGACCTGGCAGAACGTCGGCCTGACCACCTCCGAGCACGTCGGGAAAATCCTCATCGACCCGCGCGACTCGAACACGGTGTACGTCGCCGCGCAGGGCCCGCTCTGGAAGTCCGGCGGGGAGCGCGGGCTGTACAAGACCGCCGACGGCGGCAAGAGCTGGCAGCGCATCCTCAACGTCAGCGCCGATACCGGCGTCACTGACATCGTCCTCGACCCGCGCAACCCCGACGTGCTGCTCGCCGCCGCCCACCAGCGCCGCCGGCACGTCTGGACGCTCCTCAACGGCGGGCCCGAAAGCGCCCTCTATCGCTCCACCGACGCCGGCAAGACCTGGGCCCCCGTGCAGGCCGGCCTGCCGAAGGTGGACCTCGGCCGCATCGGCCTCGCCGTGGCGCCGTCCAATCCCAACATCGTCTACGCCACCATCGAGGCCGCCGACGGCAAGGGCGGCGTCTTCCGCTCCCTCGACGGGGGCATCACCTGGGAGCGCAGAAACCCGTTCGACCAGATCGGCATGTACTACTCCCACCTCGTCGTCGATCCGAAGAACGCCGAGCGCATCTACGTGATGAACGTCTACGTGATGGTCTCCGACGATGGGGGGAAGTCGCTGCGGCGACTCGGCCAGCGGCACGCGCACGTCGATAACCACTGCATCTGGATCGACCCGAACGACACCGACTTCTACCTCGTCGGCTGCGACGGCGGGCTCTACGAGAGCCACGACCGCGCCGCCAACTGGAAGCACCACGCCAACCTGCCCGTGACGCAGTTCTACGAGGTCGCCGTGGACGACGCCGCGCCCTTCTACAACGTCTACGGCGGAACGCAGGACAACTTCACCCTTGGCGGGCCGGCGCGCACGCGCAGCGTTCACGGCATCACAAACGCCGACTGGTGGGTCTTCCAGGACGGCGACGGCTTCCACTGCAAGGTCGATCCGCGCGACCCGAACACCGTGTACGCCGAGATGCAGTACGGCGGGCTGGCGCGCTTCGACCGGCGCACCGGCGAGCGCCTCGGCATCCAGCCCCAACCGGGCAAGGGCGAACCTCCCTTGCGGTGGAACTGGAGCTCGCCCCTGGTGCTCAGCCCGCACGCGCCGACGCGCCTCTACTTCGCCGCCAACCGCGTCTTCCGCTCCGACGACCGCGGCGACTCCTGGAAGACGATCAGCGGCGACCTGACGCGCCAGATCGACCGGGACAAGTTGCCCGTCATGGGCAAGGTCTGGGGCCCCGACGCGGTCGCCCGCCACAACCACACCTCGTTCTTCGGCAACGTCGTCGCCCTGGCCGAGTCGCCGAAGACGGAAGGCCTGCTCTATGCCGGCACCGACGACGGCCTGCTCCAGGTCACCGAAGACGGGGGCAAGAGCTGGCGCAAGATCGAGCGCTTCCCCGGCGTCCCGGCCGGGACCTACGTGGCCCGCCTGCTCGCGTCGCAGCACGCCGCGGCGACGGTCTATGCCGTCTCCAACAACCACAAGAACGGCGACTTCGCCCCCTACCTCCTCGTCAGCAACGACCTCGGCAAGACCTGGCGCTCTCTCGCGGGCAGCGCCCTGGACGGCAAGCTCCCTCACGAGCCGGTGCTCGCGCTCGCCGAGGACCACGTCGAGCCGCACCTGCTATTCGCGGGCACCGAGCGCGGCCTCTATTTCACGGCCGACGGCGGAAAGCGCTGGTCCCGCCTCAAAGGGGGGCTCCCCACCATCGCGGTGCGCGACCTGGCCATCCAGAGGCGCGAGAACGACCTGATCGTCGGCACCTTCGGCCGCGGCATCTACGTCCTGGACGATTACTCCCCCCTTCGCTCCTTCAAGGCCCCCGTGCTGGAGGCCGAGGCCCACCTCTTCCCGGTCAAGGACGCTCTCCTCTACGTCCCAACGCGCCAGTACGGCCTGCGCGGCAAGTCGTTCCTGGGCGAGGCGTTCTACGTGGCCGACAACCCGCCCTTCGGGGCCACGGTTACCTACCACCTCAAAGGGCCCCTGTTGACGGCGAAACAGAAGCGCCAGGCCGCCGAGAAGGAGGGCAAGGCCGCCGCGCCGACGAAGGAACAATTGCGAGACGAGGAGGAGGAAGAGGCCCCCGCCGTGCTGCTGACGATCGCCGACTCGACGGGAGCGGTGGTGCGAACGCTGACGGGCCCGGTGACGAAGGGCGTTCACCGTGTGGCGTGGGACCTGCGCGAGCCAGCCGCGACCTTGCCGCGCCCGCAACCGGGCGGGGACGAAGACGTGTTCCGCGAGCCGCCGGGCGGCCCGCTGGTGATGCCGGGCACCTACAAGGTGGCGCTGGCGGTGCGAGCCCAGGGTACGGTGCGTTCCCTGGGAGAGGCGCGCGAATTCAAGGTCGTCGTGCCAGCCCCCACGACGGCCACCCCCGCCGAGCGCAAGGAGCTGTTCGAGTTTCAGCGCAAGGTGACGCGCTTGCAGCGGGCGGTGGCGGGGGCGCTGGAGGCAGCCCAGGGGCTGGAGCAGCGGCTGGGCCAGATCAAGCAGGCGCTCGACCACGTGCCGGGGGCGACCGCCAAGGACAAGGCCCTGGCGCGTTCGCTGGAGAAGCGCAACCGCGCCGTCCTGCGCGCCCTGCGCGGCGACGTGGTCTTGCGCAAGCACGCCGAAAACGTCCCGCTCTCCATCGCCGGCCGGGTCGGAAAGATCGCGAGCGAGCAGCGCTTCTCGCTGTCCCGGCCGACGAAGACGCACCAGGAGGCGTATGCGATCGCGGGCGCAGAACTGGCGGCGGAGCTGGGCAAATTGCGGGCCCTGATAGACGGCGATCTGCGCGCACTGGAGAAGGCGCTCGACGCGGCGGGGGCGCCGTGGACGCCGGGGCGCTTGCCGGAGTGGAAGGAGCCGTAACGACAGGCGAGCCGCCTGTCCTACGGGAAGCCGAGGCCCCCGCCATGCCCCTCGAGCCCGTCCTCCTGTCGCCCCGGCCGCGGCCCCTCCCGGCCGACGTCCGCCGTTTCCTGCGCGTGGCGGAGCGGCGCATCCGCCGCTTCTGCCGCGACTGCCACGTGCCCCGCTTTGTCCCGAGCGACTTCGTCAGCGTCTACGCGGCCCTGGTCGCTTTAGACGAGTGCGAGCTGGCGCCAGGGCCGGCCTTCTGCGAGTGGGGCAGCGGCTTCGGCGTCGTCGCCTGCCTCGCCGCCTGGCTCGGCCACGACGCCTGCGGCATCGAGATCGATCCTGACCTCGTCGAGGAAGCTCAAAGGCTCGCCGACGATTTCGAGGTGTCGGTCGGGTTCGCCTGCGGCAGCTTCCTCCCCGAGGGGGAGGAACTTGTCGAGGGCGCCCACGCCTGGCTCGCCGGGGGCGCCAGCGGCTACGAGGAACTGGAGCGCAGGCCGGAGGACTTCGACGCGATCTTCGCCTACCCCTGGCCCGACGAGCAGCGCTTCGTCGCGGAGGTGTTCGAGCGCCACGCTCGCGCCGGCGCCCTGCTGTTGACCTACCAGGGCGGAGACGAAGTGGTCGTGCGACGCAAGGTCGCCAGCGCCCTCAGGCGCTGACCATCTGCAGCGACCGCCCCGTGCGCCAGCGCCCCTCCTCGCGGACCACCTCGCGATACAGCGTGTCGCGCTCGACGGGGACGCGCCCCGCCTCCTGGATCAGTCGGCGAATCTCGGCGATGCTCAGCTCCTGCGGCGAATCGCTGCCCGCGTCATGGTAGATCTTTTCGTGGACCACGGTGCCGTCGAGGTCGTCGGCCCCGAAGCTCAGCGCCACCTGCGCCGTCTTGATGCCGAGCATCACCCAGTAGGCCTTGACGTGCGGGAAGTTGTCGAGCATGAGCCGGCTGACGGCCATCGTCTTGAGGTCCATCATCCCGCTCGGCTTGGGGATGTCGGCCAGGCGCGTGTTGTCGGGGTGGAACGCCAGCGGGATGAACGTCTGGAACCCGCCCGTCTCGTCCTGGAGCTCGCGCAGCCGGACCAGGTGATCGACGCGGTGCCGGGCGCTCTCGATGTGCCCGTAGAGCATGGTGGCGTTGGTGCGCAGGCCAAGTTGATGGGCCTCGCGGTGGACGCGCAGCCACTCGGCCGCGTCGGCCTTGTGCTCGCAGATCTTGTCGCGCACCTCGGGGTGAAAAATCTCCGCCCCGCCGCCCGGCAGGCTGCCCAGGCCGGCGTCCTTGAACTCGGCCAGCAAGTCCTTGGTCGTCCGGCCCGTCAGGCGGGCGAACCAGTCCCACTCGACGGCGGTGTAGGCCTTGAGGTGCAGCGCCGGGTGTGCCTCGTGGATGATCTTGATGACGTTGAGATACCACTCGTAGGGGAGCTGGTGGTGCAGCCCGCCGACGATGTGCAGTTCCGTGGCGCCCTTGCGCTCCGCCTCGGCGGCGCGCTCGACGATCTGCTCGTCGGTCATCACGTAGCCCTTGGGGCTCTTGAGGTCGGCCCGGAAGGCGCAGAACGTGCAGCGGTAGACGCAGACGTTGGTCGGGTTGAGGTGCGTGTTGACGTTGTAGTAGGCGAATTGCCCGTTCTTGCGCTCGCGCACCGCGTTGGCCAGCTCGCCCAGGCTGAACAGGTCGGCGCTCTCGTAGAGGTAGAGGCCGTCGTCGAACGACAGCCGATCGCCGGCCATCACCTTCTCGCGGATCGCCCCCAAGCGGGCCTCGCTGTCGAACTCGTTCATCGTTGCCTCGCCCTCGATTCTCGCGGTCCCGCCCGACTCGTTCTAGCGAAGGAGGGGCGGGCCTGCCAGCACTCCGCAGGTTGCGACGATTCCCCGGTAGCCGCGAAACCATGCGCGGAGGGGGCCATTTTGGAGTGCGGCGCTTTTAACGCCGCTTTCTTTTCGGACGCCGAAGAGAAAAGAAGACCAAAGCGGTGATAAATCACCGCACTCCAAAACGGCCCCTCCCGCGCATAGCTTTGTGGCCGGAGGAACAGTTTGCAACTCTCACTCTGAAGAGAGAACCGGGGAGGAGGGGTGGAGTTAACCGGGCCGGCAAGAGCGTGCTGGATGACGCTATCGCCCTTGCCGAAACGCTTCCTCGGTCCGCTCATCTCCGGACCGAAATGCCTCTCGCTCCGCCTCGATCTCGGCGTCGCTGCGGAACGGCGCCCCGCTCGCTTCCAGCTCGGCCCGCACCCCCTCGAAGTAGCGCTGCCAATCGGCCGGCGGCGCCGCCTCGTCCGGCTTCACCACGCCGCGAACCACTACCTCGGCTCGATTCATGGCGTTCCTCCGTTCACCCGCGCCAGCTCGATGTACAACTCGTGCTTCTCGACCTTCACGCGAGCCCCCTTGCCGTCGCCGTTTATCGGCCGCGCCGCCCAGTTCGCCGTCAGGGTCTCGCCTTCGATGTACGCTCGATGGGCCGCGATCGCCTCGCGCAGCGGCTCGGCGCTGGTGTCGAGCCAGAGCGTGATGCGGTCTTCCACCTGCAAGCCCGATTGCTTGCGGAGCTCCTGGACCTGCCGCACCACGTCGCGGGCCATGCCCTCGCGCGCCAGTTCCTCGGTGATGCGGGCGTCGATCACCACCTGCGTGCCGCCATCGGTCACACCGGCCCAGCCCTCGGGCGCCACCTCCGTCACCCACAGGTCGGCCGGCTCCAGGTCGAACTCACCCACCCTGAATGGCTGGCCGGCGCGCGCCCTCGCCGCCAGTTCCTCTGCCGGCATCGCCGCGAGAGCAGCCTGGACGTCTTTCAAGCGCGGGCCGAACTTCGGGCCCAGTGCCTTGGGGTTGGCCCTCACCTCCACCTTCAGCAGCGGGCCCTGAGCCGGCTCGTGGAGCGTCACCTTCTTGACGTTGAGTTCCTCCATGAACTGGTCGGCGAACCGCCCCACCGCGCGCCGCTCGGCGTCGCCGCACGGCATCACCTTCAGCTCCGCCAGAGGCTGCCGCACCTTGATCTTCGCGCCGTTGCGCGCCGCGAAGCCCATCGTGACCAGGGAGAGCAGCGCGTCGGTGTCCTTGGAAAGCTCCTCGTCGAGAAGGGCCGTGTCCGGGGACGGATACTCGCACAGGTGGACGCTGGCCGGCGCCTTGCCGTCTTTCGCAACGAGGTTCTGATACATCGCCTCGCTCAGGAACGGCACGATCGGGGCGAACAGCTTGGCGAGCGTGAGCAGCACCGTGTAGAGCGTCTGGTAGGCGGCGAGCTTGTCGGCGCCCTGCTCGCTCTTCCAGAAGCGCCGCCGACTGCGGCGCACGTACCAGTTGCTCAGCTTGTCATCGACGAACTTCTCGGCCTCCAGGCAGAAGGCCATCGCGTTGAACTCGTCGAACGCCTTGCGAGCGGTCGTCACGAGCTCCTGCAAGTCGGACAGGATCCAGCGGTCGAGGTCGGTGCGCTCCGTCACGGGCACCGGGGGGGCGAGCGGGTCGAAGCCGTCGAGCCGGGCGTAGTTGCAGAAGAAGGCGTAGGTGTTCCACAACTTCAGCACGAAGCGCGAGCGCAGCTCCTCGGCGGGGCCGTGGCCGAAGTTGATGTTCGCCGCCGGGTTGTTGCGGCAATACAGCCAGCGCATCACGTCGGCACCCATCTCGTCGGCCGTCGCGTTGAACTCGAGGGCGTTGCCCGACTTGCTAAACGTCGCTCCGTGCTCGTCGCGCACCTGGGTGTGTCCGAGCAACACCTTGAAGGGCGGTCGCTTCTCCATCATGGTGCTCATGGCCAGGATGGCGTAGAACCAGTTGCGGAACTGGCCGGGGAAGCTCTCGGTGATGAAGTCGGCCGGGAACCACTTCTCCCAGTATGCCCGATCCGCGTTGTAGCCCATCGTCGAATAGGGCACGATGCCGGCGTCCAGCCAGGGGTTGCCGACGTCGGGGATGCGGCGCATCAGGTTGCTGGTCTTTGGGTTGCGCACCTTCACCTTGTCGATCCACGGCCGGTGCGGCGTGTGGCCCTCGAACTCCTCCCAGCCTTCGACGGCGCGCTCCTTCAGCTCGGCGCGCGAGCCGATCACCTCGAAGTCTCCCGTCTCTTCATCGACCCAGATCGGCAGGGCAAGCCCCCAGAAGCGCTTCTTGGAGATCATCCAGTCGCCCATCTGTTCGAGCCACTTCAGCTCGCGCGCCTGGCCATTGATCGACGTCGGCAGGAACTTCACTTGCTTCGTCACGTCCATGATCTCGCCGCGCCACTTCATGTCGATGAACCATTCATCGACGAGGCGGAACAGTAGCTCGGTCTTGCAGCGCCAGCAGTGCGGGTAGCTGTGGGGGTAGAGCTCGGAGGCGAACAGCCGGCCCTTCTGCTTCAGGTCTTCGAGGACGGCGTCGGCCGTGGCGGGATCGACCGCCGACTTCCCCTCCAGCGCGCCGAAGCCGGGCAGGAACACGCCCGCCTCGTCGAGCGGCGCGACCGGCGGCAGCCCCTGCTCCTTGCCGAGGTGGAAGTCCTCCTTGCCGCAGCCCGGCGCCACGTGGACGATGCCGGTACCGGTGGTGGGCGTGACGTCCTTCCAGGCGACGACCCGGTGGGCGGCCTTGGCCGAGACGGCGGGGGCCCAGTTCTGCCGGCGCACCACTTCGGCCAGGGCCTGCGGATACCCGGAGGGATGGTCCTGGGCGGGGAGCTCGTCGAACGGGCCGTCGTACTCCCAGCCGACCATCTCGGCCCCGCGCACCTCACCGACGACCTCGAAGCCTTCCTTGCCCTTCTCCTTGAACAGTTGCTCGATGGTCTTGAGGCGCGGCGCCGCCGCCTTCTTCCCCTGCGGCCGCTCGACCTCGACTTCGACCTCGTCCTCCGCCGCGCCCTCTTCGGACCGGGCAGTCGTGAAGGCGATCTTGCCGACGTAATACACCTCGCCCTTCTGGCGGACCTTCAGGTAGGCCAGTTCCGGGTTGACGGCGGCGCCGACGTTGCTCGAAAGGGTCCAGGGCGTCGTCGTCCAGACGAGCAGGTTCTCGCCCGGCCGGCCGCGGAGAGGAAACTTGACGAAGACCGACTTGTGGGCCACCTGCTTGTAGCCTTCCTTGACCTCCATCTCGCTCAGTCCGACGCCGCAGCGCGGGCACCACGGCATGGCGTCGAACCCGCGGTAAACCAGCCCGCGCTGATGGCACTTCTTCAAAAAGCTCCAGATCGTGTAGTTGTTCTCCTCCGACATCGTGAAGTACGACTTGCGCTGCCCCGGCGGCCTCGCCCAGTCCTCGTCGGTGCGGTCCCAGTCCATCCAGTAGCCGAGGCGCACCGACTGCTCGGTCTGCACCCGGGCGTACTTATCGACGCGCTCCTTGCAGAGATGCACGAAGCGGTCGATGGACGCGAACGGGTCGCCGGGGACGAGCGCTTCGATGTCGCGCTTCGACGCGAGCTTGAGCTCCTTCTCGACCTCGACCTCGACCCAGAGGCCCTGGCAGTCGAAGCCGTTCTGGTAGCGCAGCTCCTGGCCGAGCATCGCGTGGTAGCGCTGGTAGGCGTCCTTGTAGGTGCGGCCCCAGGCGTGGTGAACGCCCATCGGGTTGTTGGCGGTGATCGGGCCGTCGAGGAAGGACCAGCGCGGGCCGCCCTTGTTCTTGGCGCGAAGTTGCTCGAAGATGCCGTGCTCTTCCCAGAAGCCGAGAACGGCCCGCTCCTGAGCGGGGAAATCGACCTTCTGCGTCTCTACCTTGTCGAACGGCATGTCCGGCCCTCGCTTGCCCGCTGCTTCCAACGTGATCTTATCAAAAGACAGTCGGCCGCGGCAGACGTTCGCGGCCCCCCCATTTAGCCGCCGAGCTCG
>JBBSEZ010000308.1:0-12099 GCA_038239195.1 Gemmatales bacterium | reverse complement strand
AGGCGCTCCACAAAGAGGTCGAGACGAAGCACGCCAAGGCCAACAAGGGCAAGTAACGCTCGCGTTCGTTTAGCGGCGCTTCGCAGTATCGTCCCAGCCGCACCGCGTGGTCGAATCGTAGGTAAACGGGGGCACCAGCGCATCACAGCATCCCGTGCTCCGCGAGCCAGCGCTCGGCGTCGAGCGCCGCCATGCAGCCCGTCCCCGCGGCCGTCACCGCCTGCTTGTAGTAATTGTCGGCCACGTCGCCCGCGGCGAAGATGCCCTCCACGCTTGTCCACGTGCGGAACGGCTTGGTCCACGTAACGTAGCCCTTGTCGTCGGTGGCGAGCTGGCCCTTCAGGAACGCCGTGTTGGGCGTGTGGCCGATCGCCAGGAACACCCCACTCGCGTCGAGTTGCTCCGTCTTGCCGTCGCTGGTGCTCTTCAGGCGCACGCCCGTCACGCCTTCGCTCTCGGTGCCGATCACCTCGTCGAGGCCGCTGTTCCACTTGAAGGCGATCTTCGGGTTGGACCTGGCCCGCTCCTGCATGATCATGGCGGCGCGCAACTTGTCGCGACGATGCACCAGGTAGACCGTGCTGGCGAACTTGCTCAGGTAGGTGCTCTCCTCGACGGCGGAGTCGCCCCCGCCGATGACCACGAGCGGCTTGTTGCGGAAGCGGGGCAGCGCGCCGTCGCAGACGGCGCAGGCCGAGACCCCGCGGTTCTTGTAGGCGTCCTCCGACGGCAGGCCCAGGTAGTTGGCGCGGGCCCCCGTGGCGAGGATGACGGCCTGGGCCTGCGCGGTGCCGTTGTCGCGCGACGTCAGCGTGAAGGGGCGCTGGCTGCAATCGACGCTCACGACGTCGTCGGTCACGATGCGCGTGCCGAAGTTGAGGGCCTGCTGGCGCATCAGCTCCATCAGTTCGGGGCCGGTGATCCCGTGGTGCTCCTGCTTGCCGTTGTCCTGCACCCAGTACGGGCGGCGCTCCTCGGGCAGCGCCGTCTTCAGATACTCGCGCAACTGCCCCGATGGCCAGGAGGGGAAGTTCTCGACCTCGGTGGTGAGGGCCAACTGGCCCAGGGGGAGGGTGCCCTGCACCTGGTTCTCGGCGGTGATGGCCCCCTCGAAGACTAGCGGCTGGAGGTTGGCGCGGGCCGCGTAGATGGCCGCGGTCCAGCCGGCGGGCCCCGAGCCGATGATGATGACCTTCTCCACGATCGGCATGAGCGTTTGTCCCCTTCTCCGAAGTCGATGGGATCGAGGCAGGGGCCTTGCCCCTCCCTGTTCGCGGGCGTGCGTTGCCGTACACTCTTGCTATCATTCTAGGAGGGCGAGCGGGAGGGACAACGCCGCCCCCGCGAGAGGCCCGCCATGCTCCGGCTCACCGATCTGCGCGAGATCCTGCGCTACGTGCCGCGCTTCCGCGACCGCGTCTTCGTCATCGCCCTCGACGGCGCCATCGTCGAGGGCGAGAACTTCCGCAACTTGCTCCTCGACATCGCCCTGCTGCGCAGCCTGCGCATCGGCGTCGCGCTCGTCCACGGCGCCGCGCACCAGGTGCGCCGCCTCGCCGAGCTCACCGGCCAAACGCCCTCCGACCTCGACGGCATGGGCGTCACCGACGCCATCACCTTGCAGCTCGCCATGACGGCGGCCTTCCGCGTCTCGGCCGACCTTCTCGAAGGCCTCGCCGCCACCGACCTGCGCGGGGCCATCGGCAATGCGCTCGTGGCGCACCCCGCGGGCATCCTCGGCGGCGTCGATTACCAGTTCACCGGCAAGGTCGAGCGCGTCGACGTCGCCATGCTCCAGGCGCTGCTCGAAAAGGACGTCGTGCCCGTGGTCCCGCCCATCGGCAGCGACGGCGAGGGCCATTCGTACCGCCTTAACTCCGACAGCGTCGCCTGCGAGGTCGCCCGGGCGCTCCAGGCGGTCAAGCTCATCTACCTCACCACCTACCGCGGCATCCCTTCTCTCGGCGAGCCCAACGAGGAGGACGGCCTGCTGCGCCACTTCCCCGCCGGCGAGGCGGAGCTCTTCCTCAAGCGCCACCGGGCCTCCCTGCCGCCGACGCTCCAGTCGAAGCTGGAGCAGGGCGTGCGCGCCGTGCGCGCCGGCGTGCCGCGCGTCCACGTGATCGACGGCCGGGTCGAGGAGGGCCTCCTCGCCGAGGTCTTCTCCAACGAGGGCATCGGCACGCTCATCCACGCCAACGAGTATCAGGCCATCCGCCGGGCCCAGAAGCGCGACACGCGCGCCATCCTGGCCCTCCTGGCGACGGGCGTGGAGCGCGACGAGCTGATGCGCCGCTCGCGCGCCGAGGTGGAGCGCCAGGTGGACGACTTCTTCGTCTTCGAGGTCGATCGCACGCCGGTGGCCTGCGCGGCGCTGCACGTCTACCCGGAGCAGAACAAGGCGGAGCTCGCGGCGGTGTGCGTCGATCCGCGCTACGAGAACCAGGGCATCGGCGGCAAGCTGATGAACTACGCCGAGGCCCAGGCGCGCGCCCTCGGCGTGGCGGTGCTGTTCTGCCTGTCCACCCAGGCGTTCAACTTCTTCCAGCAGAAGGGCGGGTTCCTGCCCGGCACGCCCGACGACCTCCCGCCGGGGCGGCGCGAGCGCTACGAGAAGAGCGGGCGGCGCTCGCTGGTGTTGCTCAAGAAGCTCGCGTGAGGGGCCCATGAAGCAGCAAGAGGCCTTCCTTCAGTCGATCGTGGAGGCGCCCGACGACGACACGCCCCGGCTCGTGTACGCCGACTGGCTCGAAGAGCACGGGAAGGGCCCGGCCGAGATCGACCGGGCCGCGTTCATCCGCGCGCAGATCGAGCTGGCGAAGCTACCTCCCGAAGAAAGGCCGGCCGACCTGCTCTTCCAGGAGGGCGACCCGCTCCGCCGCCACGGCGTCGCCTGGGCGAAGCCGACCTCGCGCATCACCCAGCGCTACGAATTCGGGCGAGGCTTCGTGGACAAGGTGACGCTGAACGGCGCCAAGTTCCTCGATGTGGCCGACCGGCTCTTCGCGGGGGCGCCGATCCGCCGCGTGCGGCTGCTGATGGTCAAGCCTGCCATCGAGGCGCTCTGCGCGTCCCCGCACCTGGGGCGCATCGCCGAGCTCGACCTCCACTCGGCGGCGCTGGGGGCGCAGCGGACCGTGCTGCTGGCGGCGTCGCCGCACCTCGGCGGCATTCGCGAGATGAACCTGGGCAACAATAGCGTGCGGCCGAGCGGGCTCGCCGCCCTTGGGGAGGCCGACCTCGGTTCGCTGACGGGGATCGACCTCAACCTGAACGAGCTCACTGACGCCTCGTGCAAGGCGCTGGCGCGGTCGCCGCTGATGGGCCGGCTGAAGCGCCTCAACCTGGGCAAGAACGCGATCACAGAGGCAGGGCTGCGCCATTTCGAGGGCGTGTCGAACCTGGCACTGATCGACCTCGATCTATCGCAGGTCCTTGGAAGCGGTGATCGCTTTGCCCGCGCCCTGGCGGGGGGCGACTGCTGGGGCGGGTTGCGCGAACTGCACCTGGGGCATACGGCCCTCACGGACGCCGGCCTCGCGGCCCTGGCGCGGGCCCCTCACCTGGCGAACCTGAGGCACCTGAACCTGGAGGGCAACCGCATCACCGACGAAGGCGCCATCGCCCTCGCGGAATCGCCGTACCTGACGAACCTCGCGGTCCTCGACCTGGGCCGCATGGACGTCGGCCTGAAGGGCGCCCGCGCCCTGGCAGGCTCGGCCGTCCTGGGAGGGCTGCGCCACCTCGCGCTGAGCGTGAAAAAAGAGACGGCGGCCGAAGGCGCCGCCGAACTGCTGGCGCGACCCGAACTGGGTCAGTTGACCACCCTGAGCCTGACGGAGACCCGCCTGGGCCCGCACCACGTCAGCGGCCTGGGCGAGGCGACTCACCTCAACCGCCTGGCCCACCTGTCGCTGCAGGGCAGTTACTTCGGCGACGAAGGCGTGGCGGCGGTGGCCGCGATGCCCCACCTGGCCAGCCTGGTGAGCCTCGACCTGCGGAACAACACGATGGGCGACGCGGGGGCGGAGGCGCTGGCGGCGTCCCCCTACCTGACGCATTTGCTCCGACTCCAGGTGGACAAGTATCGCCTGACGAAGAAAGGCTCGCAGGCCCTGATCGACCGATTCGGGGCTGCCGCTTGCTCCGACTCGTGAGCCGGCGTCGCGCCCCCTCTGCCCCTTCCTTGTCAAAGTGGTATATTACTACCTTTCCGCGGGCGCCCGCCCCGCAGCGGGGCGCAGCGCGAGCCAGGGGAGAGGCCTCTTGTCAGGGATGCCCATGTCCACGTTTCAGCCTGCGGACAACCTGCGTTCGCGGACCTTCCTCGGCATGCTGGTCGCGCAGTTCCTGGCCGCGTTCAACGATCAGGCCATCCACGCCGCCGCGATGTTCTATGCCATCAACACCGACGTGATGGGCGAGCGCGCCGCCATCACCCTCATGCCGGTCCTCTTCTACGCCCCCTGGGCCATCTTCTGCACCCTCGCCGGCTACCTCGCCGACCGCTACAGCAAACAGCGCTCGCTGGTGTTCTGGAAGGTCGCCGAGGTGGCCATCACCCTCTTCGCCCTGTTCGGCTTCTGGTTCGGGCGGCAGGGGCAGCACCCCGTGGCAGGGGCCTGGATCGTCCTTTCTTGCGTCTTCCTCATGGGCACCCACAGCGCCTTCTTCGTCCCCGCCAAGTACGGCGCCATGCCCGAGATCCTCACCGATCGAATGCTCTCGCGCGGCAACGGCATCCTCGAATCGCTCTCCTTCCTCGCCGTCATCCTCGGCACCGTCGTCGGCGGGGTGTTGTCCACCGTGTTGCGCGGGCAGGAGTACGTGATCGGCATCATCCTGACGGTGCTGGCGCTCATCGGCGCCGCCGCCAGCCTGATGATTCAGCGCATGCCGGCCGCCAACCCGACGCGGTCGTTCCCGCCCTACGTCTACCAGCCGCTGATCCAGAACGTCCGCGTGCTGCTACGTTCCCGGCCGCTGTCGGTCGCGGTGGTTGGCATCGCCTTCTTCACTTTCCTCGTCACCTTCATGCGCTCGACGGTCTACATGCACGGCCAATCGCAGGTGCCGCAGTGGTCGGAGGCCTTCACCAGCCAGATCGCCGGCATGGTCGCCCTGGGAATCGGCCTGGGCAGCCCGCTCGTCGGCTTCCTCTCGGGCGGCAAGGTCGAGCTCGGGCTGGTCCCCATCGGCGCGCTGGGCATGATGCTCGCCACCACCGTCGCCGCGCTGGCGCTGGGCAACGTGCCGGTGCTGATCGTCTGCATCATTTTCATCGGCTTCTTCACCGGCTTCTACCTCGTCCCGCTATTCACCCTGCTCCAGCACCGCGCGCCGAAGGCGAGCAAGGGAGACTCGATCGCCACGAGCAACTTCATCAACGTCACCGGGGCGATCCTGGCCTCGGTGGTGTTCTTCGCCATGGACGTCACCGCCATCCGCACGGGCCTGACGCTGGCGCTGGAGAAGACCGGCGAGGAGGACGTGGGCACCGTTCGCGAACTGAAGTACGAGAAGGGCCACGTGACTCGCGTTGTGGTGGGAGACAAGACCATCGAGGCGCAGGAGGAGGCCCCCCCCTACGTGATCCTGCGCGTTTCCCGAAGGGTCAAGGAGGGCGAGGAGGTCGTCGCCCGCTACTACAGCGAGAAGGACGTGACCTACGTGCGCGTCCGGCTCGGCGATTCGGTCGCACGGCCAGTCTACGACAAGAGCAAGATGCCGCGCCTGCTCTTCTTCAGCGTCGGCGTGCTGACGCTGGGCACGCTCGGCCTGCTGTGGTGGCGCTTGCCCGACCTGTTCGCGCGCACCCGAATCTGGGCGCGCTCGCTGGGGGCCTACCGCATGGAGGTGGCCGGCATGAGCAACCTGCCGGCGGTCGGGCCTATCGTGCTCGTCACCGATGCGCCCACCGCGGAGGCGTGCGCCCGCATCATCAGCGCCACCGATCGCGCCACGCACTTCGTCCTGGTCCAGGACGAGGACGGCCGTGCGCTGCCCGGGCATCATCTCGCCGTGGTGCCAAACAACGCCCTCCCCGGTGCCTGGGAGGAGGTGGCCCGCAAGGCGAAGGAGGCGCTCGCGAAGGGCGAGGTGATCGGCCTGTCGGCGAGCGATCCCGAGGGGCCGGCGGCGCGATTGCTCCCCGAGCTGTCGGCGCCAGTGCTGCCGGTCCACTACGCGGTCGTGGCGGGCGCGCGAGGGCAGGAGCGCGTCTACGTCGTGGGGGGGCCACCCCTGCCGCCAGGCAGTTCCGTCGAGGCGGTGCGCCACGAGCTGGCTCGGTTGCGCGCCGAGGTGCAGCGCTTGCTCGCGAGCGGCGAGCCGATCGGGCAGGCGCTGGGGGAGGCGCATTGAGGCCTCGTCGGCCTCGCCCCGCTTCGCTAAGAAGAACCGGGTGTTCGCCTCGCTCTGGACGCGCCTCGATGCGAAGGGCCTTCCTCCATGCAGTCCGACGCTCCGCTCCCCGCTTCCGCCGACCCGGGCCTGCCGACGGTGCAGCCGCCCTCGGGGAAGATGATCTTCCGCCTCTTTCTGGTCCCCGGCCTGATCGTCGCCGGGCTCGTCGGCCTGTTCCTCCTCGGCCCCACCCTCGCCAACTGGGCCGGCAAGATCGTCGGCCGGCCCTGGGGCCAGTCCCGCTCCGCCGACCAGTTCCTGCGCGACCTCGACAGCGCCAACCTCGACATTCGCTACCGGGCGGCGTCCGACCTCGCCCAGGTGCTCGTGCGCGACGATCGGCTCGCCTCCGACGTGGGCTTTGGCCTCGCGCTCGCCGACCGGCTCGAGCAGGCCCGCGCTAACAGCGCCGACGCCGAGAAGTCCTTCGCCCAGCGCCACGACGGCTTGAGCGAAGGCGACAAGGCGCGCGAGCTGAAGAAGCTCGAAGCGGACCGCACCTACGTCACCTACCTCACCGCCTGCATGGGCCATTTCCTCGTCCCCGTCGGCGTCGAACAGCTCAAGGCGATGGCCCTCCAGGAAGAGGGCATGGAGATGGAGGAGCTCCTCCGGCGCCGCCGGCGCGCCTTGCTGGCCCTGGCGATCCTCGGCGAGAGCGTCAAGCGCTTCGACGAGAAACTTTCCGACGAACAGCGCGACGAGGTGATGGCCCAGCTTCAGTCGGCCATCGACAGCGGCACCCAGCGCAAACTGGCCAGTCTGGTGCGCAACCACCTGAGCCTGCGCCGCAAAGGCCAGCCCGACACGATGGGCATCGGTGCCGTCCTGGTGCGCTGCGCCGAGGCCGAAGACCCCTCGTTGCGCTTCCAGGCCGCCTTCGCCATGACCTTCTGGGTGGGCCGCGGCGCCGACGAGGAGGCGATGGTCAAGGCCCTGGTCAAACTGGCGCACGACAACGGGCGGGGCGAGGAGAAACTGCACGAGCGCCAGGAAAACAACCCCGACGCGAAGATCAGCCGCAGTTTGACGAAAAGGCGCGGCTTCCACGTCCGGCCCCAGGCCGCCGTCGCCCTGGCCCGCCGGGGCAGCCCTCACGCCCCGCTGGACCTGCTCGCCGAAATGCTCGACGACGAAGGCCTGCGCCAGGTCTACGTCTTGCAGAACAAGAAGACGGGCGAGGAAGTCCCCGACGAGAACCTCGTCGCCTTGACCGTCACCGAGGCGCTGAAAGCACTGGCGCGGCTGCGCGAGAAGCGCCCCGAGGACACGCGCCTGGGCGAGCGCTTCGGCCCGGCCCTCGACCGGCTGGCCCAGCACCGCAACGCCACGATTCGCACCGAGGCGGAGAAGGCAAAGCTCGCCTTCGGCCGGTAGCCGGGGCGGCGCCTCTCTTGCTTGTCGGTTCGCGCGGAACGGAGAATCGAGCATGGACGCCATTCACGTCGTCGGTGCCGGCGGCATCGGCTGTGCGGTCGGGCACTCCCTTGCCCGCGCCGGGGCCCCCGTCACGTTCGTCGAGACCAACCCCGCCAAACTCGCCTGGGGCCGCGAACACGGGGTCGCCGTCGATAACCTCCCCCCCCAGCGGGCCCCCTTTGTCGCCTTTGCCGACTGGGCGCCGCCGGCTGGCGCCACCGTCCTGCTCTGCACCAAGTGCTACGACAACCGCGCCGTCCTCGCGCGTCTCCCGCCGTCCGTTTCGCTCGTGCCCATCCAGAACGGCTTCGACGACGACTTGCGGGATCGCCCGCCCCATCTCGAAGGCATCGCCTCCTTTGTCTCGGAGTGCGCCCCCGACCGGCCGCACGTGCGCATCACCCGCCCCGGCCGGCTGCACCTGGGCCCTCGGGGAGGCGACGCCGCCCTCTTGCCCCACGCCCGCGCCCTGGCGGGGCTCCTCCGCCAGGCGCCGTTCCCGACGGTCGTCGTGCCGGACGTCCTACCTTACAAATACACCAAGCTCCTCTACAACGCCGCCATCAGCCCCCTGGCCGCGGCCGCGGGGCTCGACAACGGCGACGTGTTGCGCCTCCCGCGCGTGCGCGCCCTCTTCTTCGCCCTGCTGCGCGAAAACCACGCCATCCTCTCTCGCGCCGGAGTGCCTCTCGGGAAGATCGGGCCCTTTCACCCATCGACCGTGGCTCGCATCCTCCGCCGGCCCTGGCTGGCCAACCTCCTGGCCCGGTTCTTCCGCGCCTCGCTGCGCGGCACCTACTGCTCCATGTTCAACGACCTCCCCGCCGGGCGCACCGAGATCGACAACTACAATCGCCACCTCATCGACCTCGCCGACGGCGGTCCTTGCCCCCTCAACCAGCTCGTCTACCAGCTCGTAAGCCGCATGGAGCGCGAACTCGTTCCCCCTCACCCCGGCGCCCTCGACGCGCTCCTCGCAGCAGTGGCCCTTCCTCCCTCGGCGCACGCTGACATTTCACGAATCGACACTATTTCGCTGGCGAGACGTTGACAAAGAGGAGAAGGTCGGGAAAATGGGTGGTACGCATGGTCGCTGAACGGCCCCCCCATTTGCGGGGCCCTCCTTTTGAGAAAGGATGCTCCCGTGACGAACCGACCTTCGGTGCTGACTTCCACGCCACTTTCGGGCCCGGGCGCGGAACAGGAGCCGGGCATTCTGGTGGTCGATGACGACATGATGTTGCTGGCGCTGCTGAAGACGGTGTTGCAAGGGGCGGGCTTCCGGGTGTGGGCCGCGCCCTCGGGCGCGACGGCGGTCGAGCTGTTTCGGCACAATCGGGCGAACGTCGATCTGGTGTTGCTGGACGTGCGCATGCCGGTCCTCGACGGGCCTCAAACGCTGGCCGAGCTGCGCACCGTCGATCCGTTCGTGCCGTGCTGCTTCATGAGCGGCTACACGGGCGACTACAGCCTCGAGGACCTCGAAGAGCGGGGCGCCCTGCGTTTCTTCCAGAAGCCGTTCCGCGCCCACGAGATGGCCCAGGAGCTCTTGCAGCTGGCGCGCCAGCAGTTGCGTCGCTCGGCCTGACCGTTCCCCTGTGTCGAGCAACAAGGGCCAACTCCCCCGACCTGTGCCCGGGCCCTTTCCCCTCTTCGTTCTCCGACGATGGGTGGCAGTGCGTCTTGGTTCTGTATAATGAATCGAGAAGGGCTGAGCCTCATCCTCAGGAGAACGCCACGATGTCCGCGCCCGACGCGGAGGCGCTGGTTCCGCTGAGCGTCCGCCGGGACGGGCCGGACCGGCTCCTCATCGAGTGGAACGACGGGCACCGCAGTAGCTACGCCTGGCCCCACTTGCGCGCCCACTGTCCTTGCGCTGGCTGCCGCGAGGAGCGCGACAAGCCCCCCGACCCGTTCCGCATCCTCAAGCCGAACGAACTGGTGGCGCTCGCCCCCGTCAGCATGCCGCGCGTCGGCCGCTACGCCTACAAGATCGTTTGGAGCGACGGGCACGACGCCGGCATCTACACCCTCCAGCACCTGCGTTCGCTGTGTCAATGTCCCGTCTGCGCGAAGGCAGCGGACGGTGCGCGCCGTCCCGCGAGCCCAAGCTGAGGAGAGAACCATGCGCCCCCCCGGCGGGCAGCCCGAGAAGATCGCCCTGCCCAACATCCAGTCCGTCCTCGCCGTCGCCAGCGGGAAGGGCGGGGTTGGGAAATCGACCGTGGCCGTGAACCTCGCCCTCGCCCTCGCCGGGGCGGGGCACAGGGTCGGGTTGCTGGACGCCGACATATACGGGCCCAGCGTCCCGATCATGATGGGCGTCCAGGGCACCATCGACCAGGCGACGACGCCGTTCCCCCTGGAGCGCCACGGCATCAAGATGATGTCGATCGGCTTCGTGGTGCCGCAGGACAAGGCGGTGATCTGGCGCGGCCCGATGGTCGATCGGGCCCTGCGGCAGTTTCTGACGCAACTGAACTGGGGCACGCTCGATTACCTGGTGATCGACCTCCCGCCGGGGACCGGCGACGCGCAGCTGACGCTGACGCAGCACGCTCCGCTCACGGGGGCGATCATCGTCACGACGCCGCAGGACGTCAGTTTGGTGGACGCGCGCAAGGGGCTGGAGATGTTCCGCGAGGTGCGCGTGCCGGTGCTGGGCATCGTCGAGAACATGAGCTATTTCGTCGCCGACGACGGCCAGCGCTATCACATCTTCCGGCACGGCGGGGGCAAGAAGCTCGCCGAGGCGGCGCACGTGCCGTTCCTGGGCGAGATACCGATCGACCCGCGCGTCGCGGAGTGCGGCGACGAGGGCGACCCGATCGTCCACAAGTATCCCGATTCGGTGGTGGCGGGGGCGTACCGGGCGCTGGCGGCGACGGTGAAGGCGGAGCTGCAAAAGGGCGATCGCGGGCCCGAATTGCCGGAAGTGGAGTTGTGATTCGTGGGGCCGGGCCCGGTGCGGGCAACCGTCCGCAGACGGCCCGGCGCGGGGAGGGTGAGCAATGGGGTTGCCGCCAACAGGCGAAATCGTGGCCCGGCCGATGGTGGTCCGCGCGTGCGGCTGTCTGCAAGAGTTCCAGCACTACGCGGTGGACAAGTACCGGGCGCAGCGGCTTGCCAAGTTCCAGGGGAGCCGGTGCCCCGCGTGCGTCGCCAAGCTGGCCGAGGAGCAGCGGCGGGCCGCCCCCCCGCCGAAGGGGGAGGCGCTCAAGTCCCTCCCGCCCGGGACGCAGGCGTCCCTGACTCTCCAGGCCGACGGGGCCTGGGCCGGCACCCTCTCTGCCGGCGGGGTGACGGTCGAAACGGTGGGGACGGGCGGGGCGGGGCCGCAGGCGGTCGTCGTCGCGCTGGCCCGGCTCTGGCTCGCGGCTCGCGGGGCCGAGGGCAAGGCGAAGCAACCACTCGCCTGAACGGGCGGATGGGCCCTGCCTCAAAGGTTGACTTCGACGCCCGCAAGGAAGTCCCGTGCGACCTCGGCCGGGGTGGCGCCGCGCGCAAGGGCCGCGCGCTCCAGGCGGCGGAGCGCCTCGTCGGCGGTCCAGCCGTGGCGCTTCATGAGGGCGCCCTTGGCGCGCTCGAAGAGCTTGCTCTCCTGGATGCTCTGCTTCAGGGCTGCGTTCTCGTCGGCGAGGGCGCGCCGTTCGGCGAAGCGGTCCCAGGCCACGTGCAACATCGGGCCGAGTTGGTGGGCCTCGACCGGCTCGATCAGGTAGGCGAAGACGCCTTCCTGCACGGCCCGGCGCAGCATTTCGGGATCGGCGCCCGCGGTAAGGGCCACGGCGGCCACGGGCCGCGCGTCGTTGACCTGGCGCAGGGCGTCGAGCCCGCCTGACGGCGGCAGATGGAGGTCGAAGAGGACGACGTCCGGCTCGGTCTCCCGCACGATGCGGACCATGTCCGTCCCGGTGGCGGCCTCGCCGACCACGCGCTGCTCGAGTTTGCCCTCCAGCATCTCCTTGAGAGCATGTCGCGCCTCGGCATCGCCTTCCGCGATCACCACCTTCAACGGCGAAACGCCAGGCGCCGAACGCGCCATGATCTTCCCCCTTCTCTGCCAGGAGCGGCCAAGGCCCTGGTGTCGTTGTTCGCGCTCGAGTCAGGAGCGAGGGACGCGCGATCCACAGAAAGCCCTGTGCAAGGCGCAGGCCGGAGAGACACCGCGCGGGGCCCCCCGAAGCCGCACGCGCCGCCCCCGCTGGTCCGCCGTTGGGGGCTTGGGCGAGCGGCAGGAAAAGGCATGTTTGTAGGACGGCCCTCCCGAGCCGT
>JBBSEZ010000307.1:0-12214 GCA_038239195.1 Gemmatales bacterium | reverse complement strand
CGATGACTCACGCCGGTACGTGTCGGCATTGCCAGCGCTGCTCCTACGTGTCTTGGAATTGGTAGGGCTGTCATCAACT
The DNA here is from genome assembly GCA_038239195.1 of Gemmatales bacterium. Taxonomy (GTDB): domain Bacteria; phylum Planctomycetota; class Planctomycetia; order Gemmatales; family Gemmataceae; genus JBBSEZ01. The sequence continues at coordinate 12,135 of JBBSEZ010000307.1, read as the reverse complement.
CTCTATACTGGGTTGGCGCCCAATACTGGATAGTCCCCGAACCGTTACACGAAAGATGAGTTCGAGCGCTTCGGTTACCTGAGATCGTCAGTTTCACGGCGAACAATCCGGAGGTCTTGTAGGAGGGGGCCCTCCCAACTCACCGCCCCTCGTCCGCCGCCGCCCGCTCCGCCACCGGCTGAGCCACCGGCGCCGGCCGCGCCACCGCCTCGCGCACCGCCCGCAGCAACGGCGCCGGGTAAACTCCGAACGCCAGCGTCAGCGCCGCGCACGCCCAGATGGCCGGGAGCACCGGCCGCGCCTTGCTCGGCGCCAGCGGGTACAGCCCCTCGCGCAGATACATCGCGCCCACCAGGCGCAGGTAATACCACGCCCCGATCGCCGCGTTGAGCGCGGCGATCACCGCCAGGATCAGGAACAGCCGCGATTGCTCGTCCGCCTGCGCCTGCAACCGTTGCACCTCCTCGCTCGTACCGCCGCTCACCGCGTGCGTCAGGCCCAGCGCGTCGAAGAACAGCAGCATCTTGCCCGCGAACCCCGCCGTCAGCGGGATGCCGATCAGGCTGAACAGGAACAGCGCCATCAACAGCGCCGTCCCCGGGTGCGTGCGGCCCACCCCGGCGAGGTCGTCGATCGTCTCGACCGGCCGCTCCGGCGCGCTCAAATAGTGCAGCACCGCGAAGGCGCCTATCGTCATCGCCCCGTAGGCCACCAGGTAGAAGAACAGCGCCTCGATCCCGCCCACCGCCCCGCCCGGCGCCCCGCCCAGCCGCGGCGCCACCGCCAGGCCGATCAGCATGTACCCGGCGTGGGCCACGCTCGAATAGGCCAGCATCCGCTTCACGTTGTCCTGCAACAGGCCCAGCAGGTTGCCCAGCGTCATCGTCACGGCCGCCATGATCCACAGCAGATAGAGCGCCTTCTCCCCCAGCAACGGCGCCGTCTCGGGCCCCGTGAGGGGGAGCAGCCCCAGCACTTTCGCCAGCGCGGCGAAGCCGGCCACCTTGGGCAAGAACGCCAGCAGCGCTGCCATGCCGGTCGTCGTGCCCTGGTAGACGTCCGGCGCGTAGAAGTGGAACGGCACCGCCGTGATGCGGAAGCCCAGCGCGGCCACCACCATCACCAGCCCCACCAGCGCCATCCCCTGCCAGCCGCCCGCCGTCCGGCGAAGCTCCGCCGTCGCGCCGTCCGTCTCCGCCTGCGCCGTGCCCAGCGCCTCGGTCAGGGCCGGCAAGTTCGTCGTCCCCGTCAGGCCGTAGAGGTAGCTGAAGCCGAACAGCAGGAGCGCCGACGAGAAGATGCTGAGTAGGAAATACTTCATCGCCGCCTCCTGCGCCGGCGCGTCGGCGCGCGGCAGGTAGAGGAGGACGTAGGTCGGAATGCTGATGAGCTCCAGCGCCAAAAACAGCGTGATGAGGTCGTTGGCCGACGGCACCAGACAGGTGCCCGCCACCAGCACGAGCAGGCAGCCGTGGTAGTCGGAAGCGTGGTCGGGAGGCATCTCGTCCCAGCAAAACAGCACCAGCACCGCCCCGCCGACCAGGGCGACCAGCTTGAGGAAGACCGCCAGCCGCGTCGGCACCACCGGGGCGGCGTAGACGATCGCCTGGAGCGCGTCGCGCTCCGCGTTGAGTTCCGCCACGATCGCCTGGAGCGCCTCCTGCTTCGGCTCCTCCGCCTCGACCTTCTTGAGCGCCTTCTCCGCCTCCTTGGCCTCCGCGCCGAGCGCCGCGACGCGCTCGCGGCGCTGCTCCGCCGTGGGGGGGGCCCCCGCGTAGAGCGCCAGGCCGGCCCCGGCGAGCCCGAGCAAGGCGACGAGGCCCCAGAGGTTGCGGTCGGCCTTGAACGTTCCGCCCAGGAACAGGACGCAGGCGACCACGCCCAGCACGACCTCGGGAAGGACGGCGGGCAGAAACCCCGTCAGCGCGTTGACGATGTTCGGATTCACGGTGCCTGTTCTCCATCCGCCGCCGGGGCGTCTTGCGTGCGTGCGGCGGCGCGCGGAGGCGCCTGCGCCTCCGCCCGCCGCTGCGCCTCGCGCGAGATGCCGGGGATGACCTGCACGTCGGGCTTGATCGAGTCTATGACCGGTTGCGGGTAGATGCCCAGCACCACGCACAGGATCGCGATCGGCGCCAGGGCCGACACCTCCCGGAAGTCGAGGTCCGGCACCGCGTGCCCGTTGTTGTGAACGGCCGGCTCGCGCAGCTCCCCGAAGAAGACCTTCTTCACCATCGTCAGCATGTACCACGCGCCCAGCACCACGCCCACCGTCGCCAGGCCCGCCAGCAACTTTCCGGACACCTGGGGCCCCTCGAAGCTGTACGTGCCAAAGAGCACCAGCGCCTCGCCGACGAAGCCGTTCAGGCCAGGCAGGCCGATGCTGGTCATGGTGATGAACACGAAGAAGACGGCGAGCAGCTTGAGGCGCGAGGCCATCCCGCCGTAGTCGGTCATCTTGCGCGTGTGGTAGCGCTCGTAGAGCATGCCGACGAGCAGGAACAGCGCCCCCGTCGAGAGGCCGTGATTGAGCATCTGCAAGACCCCGCCCGAGATGCCCACCTCGTTGAGCGCGAACAGGCCAAGGACGCAGTAGCCCATGTGGGCCACGCTGCTGTACGCCACCAGCTTCTTGACGTCGTGCTGGGCCAGGGCACAGAACGACCCGTACAGGATGCCGACGACCGCCAGCGCCCCCAGCAGCGGGGCGCCGAAGTTCAGGGACGCGTCCGGCACCAGCGGCAGGCACAGGCGCAGGAAGCCGTAGGCGCCGATCTTGAGCAACACCCCCGCCAGCAACACGCTCCCCGCCGTCGGCGCCTCGACGTGGGCCAGCGGCAGCCAGGTGTGCAGGGGCACCAGCGGCACCTTGATGGCGAAGCCGCACATCATCGCCAGGAACACCCAGAACTGAATCCGCTGCCAGCCGTCGTAATCCTGCTCGGCGCGGGTCAGCGCGTTCTTCGTCTCGTCGGGCACCGTCTCCCCCGCCTCGGCCACCCGCGCCCGCGCCTCGTTCACCGTGCCCTCCAGGGCCTTGCCGTGGCGATCGACCTGCCGCACCAATTCGGGGATGGCGAAGGTGAACTTCTTGTCGGGGCCATCGCGGGCGATGGTCAGGACGATCCCCAGCACGCCAAGCAAGGTGAACAGGCTCCCCGCCAGGGTGTAGATGAAGAACTTGTGGGCGGCGTACTGGCGCTGTGGCCCGCCCCAGATGCCGATCAGGAAGAACAGCGGCACCAGGGTCAGCTCGAAGAAGACGTAGAACAGCACGACGTCGAAGGCGAGGAACACGCCCACCATCGCCATCTGCAACACCAGCAGCCAGGCGTGGAACTCCGGCACCCGCTGCCCGATCGACTTCCACGACACCAGCACCGCCGGCACCATCAACACTGCGGTCAACAGCACCAGCCAGACGTTCAGCCCGTCGATGCCAACGTAGAACTGGACCGACGGCGCGCCTCCGCTGCCCCACGAATCGCCGAACGTCAGGACGTTCCAGGTCGTGACGTGCGGGTCGCTGCCGCGCTCGCCGCCAACGCCCGGCACCATCTGCGGCTGGAAGGTGCGCGTCAAGCGGGCCTCGTTGGGCAAGCCCGTCGAGCGGGGGAGCGTATGCTCGGGCGGCCGATGCTGCATCTCCTCCGAGCGCGCGTAGGTGAAGGCCACGATGGCCGCGACGACGAGGCTGGCCACGGTGCTGGCCAGGCTGACCCAGCGGACCGCGTCGTCGTTGGCCCCCGGCGCGGGGACGTCGTTCGCCTCGCCCTCGGTGGCGGGCCGGCGGCCGAGCGAGCCGAGCACGGCCACCACGACCGCCGTGGCCAGGGGAAGGGCGAGCAGGATCAGCAGGAGGGTCGGCATGGCTATCCTACAGGGAGCGCAGCAGGGACAACAGGAACACCGTCAGGCCGAGCACCATCGCCAGCGCGTAGAACTGCACCAGCCCGTTCTGCACCGGCCGGAACAGCGCCCCCACCAGGCGCGGCACGTGGCCGATCAGGTCCACCAAGCCATCGACGAGGTGCTGATCGAGGGCGCGGGCGAAGATCGTCACGCCGTGCAGCGGCTTGACGATGAAGGCCACGTACAGTTCATCGACGTGGAACTTGTTGAGCGAGAGCTGGTAGAGCGACTGAACGCCCTGGGCCATCTTGCCCGGCAGGTCGGGCTGGTTGACGTACATCAGCCAGGCCAGCGCGATCCCGGCCAGGGCGATGGCCGTACTGCCCGCCATCAGTAGCCAGTTGACGTCGTGCGCGTGGTCGGCGGGCGGGAAGCCGGGGGCCTTCTCCAGAAAGTGGGCGAACTGGAGCGCCTTGGGCCCGAACGGCCCCAGGAGGAAGCCGACGCCGACGGCGAACACCGCCAGCACCATCAGCGGGACCGTCATCGCGGGAGGCGACTCGTGCGCATGGCCGTGGGCCTCTTCGGGAATCACCTCGGGCCCGTGGAAGGTCTTGAAGTAGGCGCGGAAGGTGTAGAACGCCGTCAGTCCCGCCGTCACGAGGGCGGAGACGAGCAGGACCAGGTACACCGGGCCGTAGGGCGTCGTCCGGCTGGCCCGCCAGGCGGCGTCGAGCACCTCGTCCTTGCTCCAGAAGCCCGACAGCAGCGGGAAGCCGGCCAGGGCGAGGGCGCCGCACAGGAACGTCCAGTGAGTCGTCGGCAAGACCTTGCGCAGCCCGCCGAAGCGGCGCATGTCGATCACGTCGCCCATCGCGTGCATGACGCTGCCGGCGGCGAGGAAGAGCAGGGCCTTGAAGAAGGCGTGGGTGAACAGGTGGAACATCCCGGCCACGACGGCGAACGTCACCAGCCCCTCGCCCCCCGCCGCGAGGCCACAGCCCAGGGCGAGAAACATGTACCCGAGCTGCGAGAGCGTCGAGTACGCCAGCACGCGCTTGAGGTCGTTCTGCGTCAGGGCGATCAGGGCGGCGAACAGGGCGGTGAAAGCGCCGACAGAAGCGACGACCACCTGCGCCTCGGGGACGGCCATGAACAGGGGGGTGCAGCGGGCGACGAGGTAGACGCCGGCCGTGACCATCGTGGCGGCGTGGATGAGGGCGCTGACGGGCGTCGGGCCCTCCATCGCGTCGGGCAGCCAGACGTGCAGCGGAAACTGGGCCGACTTGCCCGCGGCGCCGCAGAAGAGGAGCAGGCAGGCGACCCAGAGCGTGTAGCGGTCGAGGTCGTCGGCTCGGCCCTGGAGCTCCACCGACTGAAATATGTAAGAGAAGTCGAGGCGGTAATCGAACGTCACCCACAGGAGCAGGATGCCCAGGAACAGGCCGACGTCGCCGATGCGCGTGACCAGAAAGGCCTTGCGCGCCGCCAGGGCGGCCGAGGGCTTGTGAAACCAGAAACCGATGAGCAGGTAGCTGCACAGGCCCACGCCTTCCCAGCCGGCGTAGAGCAGGAGGAAGTTGTCGGCCAGCACGAGCAGCGTCATCGAGAAGACGAACAGCGCCACCTCCGCGAAGAAGCGCGGGTAGCCTTCGTCGTGGTGCATGTAGCCGATGGAGTAGATCGCGATGAAGCTGCCGATGAAAGTAATCATCACCAGCATCATGGCGCTGAGCGCGTCGGCGCGAAGGGCGAAGCGGGCGTCGATGCTCGGGCCCTTGCCGCGCTCGCCGGCAGCGAACCAGGTGAAGTAGTTCACGACGGCCTGCACCGGGGCGGAGCCATCGATCTCGTACTGGATGCCCTTGATGGTGATGAATTGCGAGGGCGGGGGGGCCTGGACCTCGTAGGAGGTTTCCTCGATCGTGACGGCCGGGGGCGTGGCGTCGTCATCGACCTCGTAGGCGATCCCCTTGATGGTGACGAACCGGGGCGACTCGCCCTTGATTTCGTGAACGACGCCCCCAACGGTGACGTACTCGGCGGGGCGCTCTTCCGCGTGCCTGGGCGCTTCGGCGTAGACGGCGAGGAACACGCGCACCGAGAGCAGGCACGCCGCGACGATGGCGAGGACGCACGGCCAGTGGCTCTGCTTGCGGAGGAAGAGCGGGCCGAGCAGGGCCGTCACCGCGGCCGCCAGGAGAGGCAGCAGCGGGATCAGGTAGAGGTAGGGGCGCAGGTCGTCAGACATGGCTCTTCTCTGGCACGCGGGGAGGTTCCTTGCCGGTGGGCACGAGCTTGGGGTCGGCCGCCTCGGGCGGGGTTGGCGGCAGCGGCTCTTCCTCGTCGCTGGGCTCGAGGTCGGCCTCGCGCAGGTCCTGCCACAGGCTGACGTCGAGCGAGCCCTTGCGCTGGTAGAGCATGAGGATGAGGGCCAGCGCCAGGGCCGCCTCGCAGGCGGCGACCGTGAGGATGAACAGCGCGAACGCCTGACCTTGCAGGTTGCCGCGGAAGCGGGCGAACGCCACGAGGTTGATGGCGACGCCCTGGAGCATCATCTCGGCCGAGAGGAACATGACGATGAGGTTGCGCCGCGCCAGAAACCCGATCGTCCCGAGGGCGAACAGCACGGCGCCGACAACCAGGTAGTGGTGCAGGGGGACGGAGCTCATGGCGCCCTCTCGATAGCGGAGGCCCTGCGGTGGGCGATGGCGATGGCGCCGATGGTGGCGACCAGCAGGAGCGTGCCCGCCAGTTCCACGGGCAGCAGGAAGTCGGTGAAGAGCGAACGGCCCAAGTAGGCCGAGTTCTCGGCCGGCACGTGCGGCCGGCCCGTCTCCTTGTCGCGGCGCACCTCGCCGGGGTGGACGTTGGCTGGCGGACCGCTCAGGTTGGACAGGGGGGCCCCTTCAGGGGGGGAAGGGGCATGGGCCCGCCCCTCGGCGGCCAGCGCAACGTCTTCGAGCTTGCGGAGGGCCGTCCGGTAGGGGGCGAGCGTTTCCTGGTCGGCCGAGGCGGCGATGTTCAGGGTGTCCTCGATGGCGCTCACTTCGCGCACGAGGTTGGGCAGCCCGCGCGCCTTCAGGGCCGTCCGATAATCCTTGAAGAGGGTGCCCTCTTCGGGGTTGGCGCCGATCAGGTCGTTGATTTCCGCCACCGTCTCCTTCGAGGCCGCCTCGGCGGCGCGCGCGCGCAACTTCTTCAGGTCCTCGTCCGGCTGGCGAGGGTAGTTCATCTGCAAGACGTAGAGCAGCGCCCCGAGCAAAACGAAGCCGGTGATCGTGGCGAGCAACGGCTCGCGCGAGCGGGCGTCGGCGTCGGACAGGCCGAGCTGCTGGGCGAGCATGAGGACGAACAGGAACGTGACGACGATGGCGCCGGCGTAGATGATGATGGTCGCCGCCATCAGAAACGGCGCCGCCAGCAGCAGGAAGAGGCCGCACGTGCTCAGCACGACGAGGGTGAAGGAGAGCGCGGCGCGGGCCGGGTTGCGCTGGGTGATGAGCAGCCCGCCCGACACGACGGCAATGGCGGAGAAGGCGTAGAACAGGAACGCCTCGGGCGTGAGCGCGTCGAGGCGCACGAGGAGAAAGCCCGCCAGGAGCAGGGCGGCGCCGGCGGCCAGCACGCCCCAGAGGACGGGGTAGGCGCGCGGCCGCGGCAGCAGCAGGAAGATCGCGGCTGCGCCGGCGAGCAGGGGCCCCCAGATCGGCGCGAACCGCAGCAAGTCGTTCAGGAGGTGCTCAACTCTGGACAACGCGTCTCCCCTCTCCAATGTTTCGCAGCGCTTCTGCGAAGCGCTGCGAAACGATGACTCAACTCTGCGCCGTAGACGACCGCGTGAGCCCCGTGTCGGCCGGGAGCTCCGAGGCGACCCCGAGGGGCCCGCCGCGCGTGCGCACGGGGTCGGTGCCCGCCTTGGTGGTCTGGTCGAAGACGGACAGCAACTTCTCCTTGTCGAACATCATGTCCTCGCGGCTCATGCCGGTGAAGTCGCAGCCGAGCGTCGTCAGCTCGATGGCGTCCACCGGGCAGGCCTGCTCGCACATCCCGCAGTAGATGCAGCGCAGCTCGTCGATGACGAACGTTTCGGGATACTTCTCGCGGCCGTCCTTCTGCCACGCCTCCGGCGCCGGGGCGGCGACGATGTCGATGCAGTGGGCCGGGCACGCGGTCGAGCACATGTAGCAGGCGACGCACTTGACCCGGCCGGCCTCGTCGCGGTTGAGCCGATGCACCCCGCGGTAGTTGGCGGGCAACTGCGGCCGAACCTCGGGGAACTCCTGCGTGATCGACCCCTTGCCGAAGAGGGTGCCGAACGTGTGGCGAATCGTCGTCTGCAAGCCCTGCACGATGGCCGGGACGTACAGCTGCTCGAGGATGCCAATCTTCGGGGGCGTCACCCATCTCACGTCGCGGTCGGCGATCGGCATGGCGGTCTTCCTCTTTTTCCTCATCGCCTCTGGGGAAGTCTCACGTAGGGTGGACACGCGAGCCGCCTGTCCTACGGGTCAGTTCGCCTCCGCCTTCTGGCGCAGCATCGCGGCCCGGCCGCCCAACGGCAGGGGCCCGCGAGCAGGCGGCTTCGGCATCGACAGCGAGATCGCCGCCGCCGCCACGAACGTCACGATCGACGCCGGCAGCAGGGCCCACGGGCTCAGCGCGAACTGCTTGACCACCGTGACGCAGACCAGGTTGACCAGGGCCAGCGGCATCAGCACCTTCCACGCCAGGCCCATGAGCTGGTCGAACCGGAAGCGCGGGATGGTCCAGCGCACCAGCATGTAGAAGAGGATGAACAGCCCCATCTTCCCGCCCAGCACGACGACCTTGGCGATCGCGTCGCCCACGCCCGATCCCTCCGGCGTGACCAGCCACGGCAACTGCCAGCCGCCGAAGAACAGGATCACCACCAGGAAGCTGGTCGTAATCATGTGCGTGTACTCGCCCAGGAAGAACAGGCCGAACTTCAGGGCCCCGTACTCCGTGTGATACCCGCCCACCAGCTCCTGCTCCGCCTCCGGCAGGTCGAACGGCAGGCGGTTGCACTCCGCGAACACGCTCGTCGCGAACAGCAGCGCCGCCAGCGGCTGGAAGAGGACGTTCCAGCCGTGCGTCGCCTGGTAGTCGATGATGCGCTCGAGGTTCAGCGAGCCCGTCAGCAGCATGATGCCCAGCACCGACATTCCCAGAGGGATCTCGTAGCTGATGAGCTGCGCGCTCGAGCGCAGCGCGCCCAGGAAGCTGTACTTGTTGTTCGACGACCACCCGCCCAGGACGATGGCGTAGACCGCCAGGCTGCTGATGGCGAACACCCACACGACGCCGACGTCGGCGTGCGGCGCGATGACGAACTGCGTCGTCTCGTTGTATGCTTTCAATCGGTCCTCGAACGACTTCTTGCCCTCGGCCTTCGCATAGGCCCGATCCGCCGCGAGGACGTAGGCCATCTCCGTCTCGGTCTGCGGCCAGATGGTGCCGCGCGGCCCCTCCTGAAAGTCGGCGTTCTTGTCCAGCAACTCCTTGCGGGCGTCCTCGCCGAGAGACGTCTGCGACCTGGCGATCATGGCGTCCGTGCGCCGGTCTTCGAGGGCTGGGGGCGGGGTGGTGCGGCCAAAGGGCACGACGGCGAAGGCGAGCGTGGCCGTGCTCAAGGCGATGCCGGGCGCCAGCAAGTAGAAGATGCGATCGACGTGGGCGGGGATGACCTCTTCCTTGAGCAAAAACTTGATGCCGTCCACGAGGGGCTGAATCAGCCCGTAGGGCCCGACGCGGTTTGGCCCGAGGCGGTCCTGCGACCAGGCGGCGATCTTCCGCTCCAGGAACGTCAGATAGGCGCACGTCCCCTGGAGCGCGCCCATGAGGACGGCGATGAAGATCAGGGTGATCCAGAAGGTTGTCCACGCGAAGTCGAAATACATCAGTCCCGTCGCCTTCTTCCCGCGGTAAGGTCGGCCCTCACGATCCCGCGTCAGGCGCCGCCGGCCTGGGCTTGCAGTGGAATGCCATATTCGCCCAGCTCTTGCTCGGCCAGAGGCGCGAAGTAGGCTACCTCGCGCGCCAGCTCCTTGCGCACGCCCCGAGCGTTCGCCAGCCCGGGCCGCTCGGCGAAGTCGGCGAACACCTGCCCATCGGAGCGCGACTCGCCCGACGGCGTCACGCCCCAGTGCAGTTCCTGCGCCAGGCCGGCGTGGTTGACGAACGTCCCGGCCTTCTCCGCCCAGGCGCCGCCCGGCAGCACGTAGTGGGCGAAGGCGCTCACCGGCGACGGCAGCAGGTCCTGGCACACGACGAGCGGCACCTTTTGCAGCGCCCTGGCCTGCTCCTCGGTCACCCACCCGCCCGGCCGGGGCGCGTAGCTCGCGGCGAGATAGAGGGCCTGCACGCGCCCTTCCCCCGCCTCGCGCACGATCTGGTCGAAGGCGATGACCTCTCCCTGGAAGTGCTTGAGCACCTCCTCGACGCCGCGCCGGTTGGGGCACTTCTCCGCCCGGATGGTGAACTTCACCGGCTGGGTCGGGTTGCCGCGGCGGTCCTTGGGGTAGGTGTCGTCCTCGCCGACGACCGGCACCGGGCCCAGCGCCAGCCGCGCGTCGGGCGACACGCCCTTGAGGAAGCGGGCGAACAGATAGGCCTCCTCGCAGGTGAGGAACGGCGAGACGACGCCGACGAGGGCCCCGGCGCCCTTGCTGGCCGCCGCCGTGAGCGCCGAGCGCACGTCGCTCACGATCTCGGTCCAGGGGGCCGCCGTCAGCTTGCCCTCGCGGCGGATCATCGGCCGGAGGTAGCGCTCGATGGAGTTGACGTAGTGGTAGCCGAGTCGGCCGTCGTCGCACATGAAATGCCCCTGGGCCTGCGGGTTGAAGCGCGGCCGAAGGCGGTAGACGATGTTCTTGTTGCCGTCGAGGTGGATGCTGCACCCCGTCGAGCAGTCGGCGCAGACGCTGTTCTGCGTCTTGAGGTTCCAGACCCGGTGCTTGTAAAGGAAGTCCTTGCTGCACAGGGCCCCGACCGGGCACAGATCGACGACGTTGGTGGCCAGCTTGTTGTTGAGCGGATCGCCGGGGAAGACGTCGATCTCGGAGTGGTCGCCGCGGCTGACGACCTGGAGCTCGGCCTGGCCCGAGACCTCGCGCGTGAAGCGCACGCAGCGCGAGCACAGGATGCAGCGGTCGGTGAACAGGGTGACGTTCTCGCCGATGTGCGGCTTGTTGGGCGGCGTGTTCTTGCGGTCGATCATCCGGCTCTGCGACCGGCCGAAACCATAGCTGAAGTCTTGCAGCGTACACTCGCCGGCCTTGTCGCACACCGGACAGTCGAGCGGGTGGTTGAGCAACAGCCCTTCGAGCGTTTGCTCCTGGGCGCCCTTGGCCTTGGCGCTGGCGGCGACGATCACGGTGCCGTCCTTGACGGGCGTCTGGCAGGCGGGCACGACCTTGGGGCCCATCGCGATGGTCCCGTCGGGCTTGCGCTCGCCGATCTCCACGAGGCACATCCGGCACGAGGCGACGACGGTCAGCGCGGGGTGCCAGCAGTAGCGCGGGATGAAGACGCCGGCGCGCTCGGCGGCCTGGATGGCGTTGAGCCGTTCGCCGCCGATCTCCACGGAGACGAGCGTCGTGGGCTCCTTGCCGAGGAGGCCCTGCGTGGCGTTGGCCGGGGCCCTGCCGCTGCGGTCCGGCTTGTGTGCGACGTAAACGGTAGGCATGATCGTTGCTTTACCTCGAACCGGGCCAGGAGAGGCCCGGGGACGGCCTCACTTCTTCTTTTTCTTGAACTCGATCGCCTTGCGGGTGTTCCGGTAGTCCAAAGAGGACATTTGCTTGACCGTCCCATCGGCCATCAGCACCAGGCCGCCGCTGGACGGCGTGTCCACCGAGTGGCCGAGGATGACAAAGGCCGTCCCCACGGAGCCCGGGCCCGTGGTCATGTCGCTGATGCTGACGTCGTAGTAGAGGATGAACCTTCCGCTCTTGAGGGCCTGCGAGGGCGAGCTCGACTCGCCCTCCAGGAACGGGAACAGGTCTTCCGCCTTCGACGGGGCGTTGCCCTGATGGGCGCTGAGGTAGTTCAGCCAGGCCACGCCGATCTGCTTCAGGTCGTTGCTGTCCTTCTGCTGCTGCTGGGCGGCTGTCTGCACCGCGGCGCAGGCGAGGAGGTTGCCCAGGATCGCGAACAGCGCGAGCGCCGTCGCGATGCGCCGAAGCGCCTTGTGGGTGACGGAAACGGCAGGCACGATCGTTCCTCCACCTCGAACCGTGGTCCTGGCGAGCGGCGCGGCGT
>JBBSEZ010000306.1:0-12227 GCA_038239195.1 Gemmatales bacterium | reverse complement strand
GCGCCGAGGTCGCGCCGGGCGAGCTCGGCGGCTAAATGGGGGCGGTTGTATCCAAGCATCGTTATAGGGGCGAAGCGGCACCGCCGCAAGCGGCCTGGTCGGCCTCCTGCGGCGGCGCGCGGCGGACGTCACGCGCCCAATGGGGCGGAGACGCGGAACACCAGGTCGGGCGCGCGCCGGCGGACGACGGCAGCGGCGACCTCTGCGCGGAGCAGGCCGCGCGCCTTCTCGAGGCGCGCGGCGATCAGTTCCGGGGCAACGGGGGTGGCGGTGGGGGCGAGGCCGACCGTCACGAGCAAGCGTGCCGAGCTCGGCGCGGGGACTACCGACTCGACGAGGAGGTCGCGGAGGGCCTCGTCGCCGAGCTCGCCGGAGAACAGGCTGGACAGGGTGCGGGCCACCTGGCCGCACAGTTGCAGTTGCTTGCGGTCGCCGAGCGTGGGCTCGCCTCGGCGGTCGTAGCGGGGGTCGAGGCCATCGTCGGGGCCCACGTCGGAGCAGCCCGACAACAGGTCCTTGCGGCGGATGCGTTTGAAGCTCATGTCGCTCCCAAATAGCGCTCACTCGGCGCAGACAGTCTGCGCCGCGGGAAAAGAACGAATACGCAAAGGGATGATGCGCGTGAGCCTTCGCCCCGACGGAAGCAACGGGCGCAGGAGGAGCGCGGAACGCTCCCGGCGACGAACGACCGTCAGGCGGAGATGGGGCGGAGGCTCGAACGCGCAGCCATGCCAAAGATTTTCGCGCTGGCACGCATGGTTGGCCTCCTTGGGAGCGAGGGGAAGAAACAAGAACAAGCATCGACATTCTAGGCTCGCGGCAGGAGAGGTCAAGTCGTAAGGGGGGCTTTTCGGCGCCGGCCGAACTGCTCCCGCCCGGTGCGAACAAGTGTACCAGCCCCTTGCGGTCGGCCGCGACGCCGGGTAGGAGATCCGTTGAACGCTCTCCACTCGATAACAGCCAGCGCGCAGCCAGCCCGGCTGCACCCTTCTTCAAAGTGTGACTAACGGAGGGCGCTCCCGGAACTGTTGCCACACCCATTTTTCGTCGCGGACAACTTGAGGCTGGACGGGAGGAGCGCGCGAAGGTAGCATCGACGAAGCCCTTTCAAAGGCCCGACGCGAGCCCACCATGCTCCTCTCCATTCCCTGCCCGGGGTGCCGGTGCGGCCTGCGCGTGGGTGCTCGCCATCGCGGTCGGGGCGTCCGCTGTCCGAGCTGTACGGCCCGCTTCGTCGTCGCCGACGAAGTGGCAGTTGACGCGCCCCTTGGTCCCGGCGATCGGACTGCGCCGGCCCCTCGGCTCGGGTGGGAGGCACGCGGGAAGGCTTGTCCCGACTCGAGCTCGAACGGGAAAGACGACCCTCCCCGTTCTCCTTCCCCCCTCCTCGCTCTCCGTTCGAGAGGGCCCCGGCTCGCCTGGCCCCTGCTGGCGCCGCTGCTCCCGTTGGCCATCCCCTTGATCGCGGGAGGCGGGGCTCGATGGGTTGCCCTGGGGTTGGGGCTGTCGGCCCTGTGTGTGAGCCTCCTCTGCGTCGAGCGCTGGTCGCTGGCGCTGCGCTGCTGGCTCGTCGTGGCCCTCTCGGCGCTTGGCCAGGCCCTGGCCCTGATGGGGGGCGCGCCGCCCTGGTTGAGCGCCGGACCGCGCGAGGAGGACGCGCTGACGCGCGAGCCGTTGGAGTTCCCGCGCCCACTCCTTGTGCAAATGGCCAGCCGGCGCGTGCTGCACCCGGGGGGGCTGCCGGTCATGCCTATCCCCACGATGCCTCCGCGGCCGCCCCAGCCCCCCTTGTTGGCCTGGTCGGTGCCGGAGGGGCCGCCCGAGCGGAATAGTCTGCAAATGGTGGCGCGCTTGCCTCGCCTCCTGGCCATGGTCCTGTCGCCCGAGCACGAGGCCGCCTTCGCCACCACGCACGACGGACACCTCCTGGTGTTTTCCTACCCGAAGTTCGAGTTGCGCGGCCGGTATCGACTTCCTCAACCCACGTACCACGTGATCGTGGACCGCAAACGCGACCGGCTCTACGCCGCCAGCGCCGCGCCCGGGGCCATGGTCTTCGGTCCTCTGGGCGATCGGTTGCGCGCCCGTGCAGACCTGCACGCCTACGACATTCCGCCCTTGCTCGACGGCAGCACCGCCGAGGGCAGTTTCCTTCGCCCCTTGCTCACCCTGACTCTCGGCGTCCACGTGCGGCAACTGACGCTCGCGCCGGACGGCGATTGCCTCTGCGTGGCCGCCACGGCGTTGAACTTGACCCTTCTGGGCCGCGTTCACCTGCCGACCTGGGGGCCCACCCGGCTCGCGCCCGTCTCCCTCGTGGCGGGATGCCTGTGCCTGTCTCCGGACGGCAGTCGGTTGTACGTTGGCCAGGCTGGCCGTGTCGTTGTCGTGCAGACCGTCGGGCCGCGCCGCCTTCGGGACGTGCTCATCGAGTCGTCGCCCACGGCCATGGTGGCCGACGATGCAGGGCGCGTGTTCCTCGCCGAGAACGGACGGGGCGGAGTCGTGACCGTGCTGGACGGGAACAAGGGCGTCGTCCTGGGCCAGTGGGCCCTCCCGGTGCCCGGTCGCCCGTACCTCTGTCTGAGCCCCGACCGCCGCCGGCTCTATCTAGGCAGCTCCGGTGTGGCCGGCAACGTTGTCTACGCCCTCGACGTCGAGGGCGAGCGCGCCGTGCGCCCGCTGCTCCTCGGCAAGGCAGGCCCCACGCTCGGCGCGCCGGTTCGCGGTGAGAACTTCGTCTCCCCCGATGGGCTTCTGCTCATCAACCAGGCTGGTGCGGTGTTCCGGCTCGCTCCGAGGAAGGATGAAGGATGAATTAGACTGCGCGGGTTGGGGGGGCGAGGGCCCGTCCTCCCGCCCTGGCCGGGGAGGGGTTTGTCGCAGGGGCGCTCGGTGGAGGAACCGATCCTGAAGGAGGGACGTTCACTCCTGGAGGTACTACCGTGTCGCTCTTCTACGTGATGCCGCCGCGCCCGGTGCTGGGGGATTGTCTTGCCGGCATTCTGCACGCCTTTTTTCCCGGGCTCGCCTGGGACGCGGCCACGCGCTCGTCTCTCGCCGACTGGCTGGGAAGCGCCGCGATCGAACTGGGCGGGGCGGACGACGTCTATGTCGTCCACCGCGAGGACTTGCCGGCTGGGGAGGCGCTAAGGCAGGCGCTCGAAAATGGCTACGGCGCGCGGGAGGGCGACGAGGTGGTGGAGGTGCGCCCGGGGGCGCGGCCTGGCGAGATGACCACGCGACGCTGGCGCCTGAGCGCGGCGGCCTGAGTTCCCACGGGCTACCAGACCCCCGAGCCGAACTCGGCCCCTTCTTTCACCGGCGGCGCCGGCTCCGCCGCGGCGGTCGTCGCCGCCTCGCCCTTGACGACGTCGGGCGCGGCTTGCGCCATCTGGATCACCTCGTCGGTGCTGGTTGGATCGACCGCGCGGCAGCTTGCCGTCAGCCGGTCGGCGAGCTCGCGCAGGTCGCCCTGCCACTCCTCGGCCGTCGTCTCGGGCGGCGTCACCTGGGCCAGTTCCCCGCACAGCAGGATCATGCGCAGCAGGTGGCGGAAGACGATGCCCTCCTGCTTGATGAGGTCGCGCGTGCGCACGTAGAGGTTGAAGTTGCCGTTGTAGCGCAGCAGCTCGCCCGCCGCCCAGATCGGCAGGGTGTTCACGTCGTTGACGTCGGGGTGCGTGGCGTCGAAGAGGAGCCGCAACTTGTCGGCGAAGGTCGGCGGGCGCGATTTCCAGTCCTCTTCTTCCTCCGCTTCCTCGTCCGGGTCTTTGGCCACGGGCGCCAGGATCAGGCCGCGGCGGATGAGCTCCGCGTCGAGGCGCGAGGTGGCGAGCGGGCCGGGCGGTAGCTCCGTCTCGAACGGCACGCGCAGGAAGCGGAGCAGGGGGCGGGGCACTTCGAGGACGCTCTCCATCGCCTGAATGCGCTCGTTGCGGTCGGCGGTCCCGAGCTGTTCGACGAGGAAGGCGCCGTAGATCGGGTGGATGCTGCGGAAGACGAGCAGCGTGTCCAGCGAGGGCTTCGGGTAGGCGTGGATCACCACGGGCGGGACGGCGCTCTTCGGCTTCTCCGGGTCGCCTTCCTTCGGCGCCACGTAAGGCGGATCGAGATCGACGAAGCCGCGAGCGGCCAGGGTGTGCAGCATGCGGTCGAGCTGGACCTCGCTGGCCTTGATGCGCGGCTCGTCCATCAGGCGCTTGCGCAGGACGGCCCGCACCTTGGAGACGTCGGGCGAGATCTTGAGGAGATAGGCGAGCAGGCGCCAGGGCAGGGGGCCCTTACTGTAGAGCTTGCCGGGGGGCGCGTTTTGAAGCTGGCGGAACTGCCCGTCGGTCCAGTAAACGATCTTGTCGCTCCGGATAGGCTTCTTCTTCTTGAGGGCCTTCTTGGCCTTGAGGAGGCCCGGGTCGCGCGTGTCCTCGGGGATCTGGTTGAACTTCTCCTGCCAGCGCAGCAAGCGCACGTCGTCCTCGTGGGCCAGGGCAAAGACGAAGCCCTTGTCGTCGAACTGAGGCCGGCCAGCCCGGCCGAAGATCTGGTGGGCCGTGGACGGATCGACCAGCTTCTCCTTGCCGTGGGGCCCTTTGACGAGAGTGGTCAGCACCACGGAGCGGGCGGGGAGGTTGATCCCTGCTGCGAGGGTCTCGGTGCAGACGCAGATGGCGAGCATTTTCCTCTCGAAGAGGTCCTCGACGACGCGGCGATATTTGCCGAGCAGGCCGGCGTGGTGGACGCCGACGCCGCGGCGCAGCATCTGCTTGAGCTTGGGGCCAACGCCGTCGGGCCACACCAGAGCATCGACGGCGGCGTTGAGTGGGGCTCGCACGCCAGGGGCCAGCAGGTCGAGCCCCTTGAGCATCTCGGCGACGCTCCAGCACTCGTCGCGGTTGAAGCAGAAGACGAGGGCCGGGGTGGTCCGCCCCTCGCCCTCGCCCTTGGCCATGCGCACGAGCTGGTCGCCGAGGAACTCGTCGGGCACGTAGCGGAAGGTGAGGGGGACCTTGCGCTCCTTGCTCTCGACCAGTTCGAGCTTGCGGCCGTGGCAGCGCTCCAGCCAGTTGAGGAACTCTTTCGAGTTGCCGACCGTGGCGGAGAGGAGAAGGAGGCGAATGTGTTTGGGGAGCAGCGCGAGGGCGAGCTCCCAGACGATGCCGCGCTGGAGGTCGGCGAAGTTGTGGAACTCGTCCATGACGACGGCGGAGACGCGGCTGAAGTCGAAGGTCTCGCCGCCGGCGTCGGGCTGGGCGATCGGCACGTCGTCGGGCAGGTCGCCGGCGGCCAGCGCGAGCGTGTTGGCGTGCAGGAGGCGGTTGAGCAAGATCTCGGCGACGACGATGAGGACGCGGGCGTTGGGGTTGACGCGGCGGTTGCCGGTGACCAGCCCGACGTCGTCGGCGCTGAAGCCCCATTTCACGGCGCAGGCCTGCATCTCCTGGAACTTCTGCTCGGTCAGGGCGATGAGGGGCGTGGTGTAGTAGGCGACGGTGCCGGTGTGCAGCGCCTCGAAGAGGGCGGCCTGGGCGATGAGCGTCTTGCCCATCCCGGTCGGCGCGCACACGAGCACGCCCTGCTCGGCCGTGAACCAGGCCAGCAGGGCCGACTCCTGCACGGGGTAAGGGGCGTAAGGAAGCTGGGCGAGGTAGCGCTCGGCCAGGTCGTCGCGCGAGGGAACGTCGGCGGACATCGAGAAGGCCCCAGGGGACGGGAACGAGGGGCCGGCGGCCTGCCCGCCCTCGTTGCCAGGGTAGCAGATCGACCGGGGGTTGACGAGCCGGGCCCTCGTACGTCGGCTTTCCAGCCGGACACGCCGAGGCCCGCTACGATGGTACGAGACGATCGTTCCTTCTCTCACTCGTGGGCCTTCCCGATGCCTCCTCTCCCGCTCGCGCGCGTGGTCCTCTACAAGCACGGCGTCGGCTACTTCGAGCGCCAGGGCGCCGTCGAGGGCGATGCCGTGCTCGCCCTGACGTTCAAGCAGTCGGAGGTCAGCGACGTCCTGAAGTCGCTCACCGTCCTCGACCTCGACGGCGGGCACGTCGCCTCCGTCTCCTACGACTCGACCAAGCCGCTCGCCCAGCTCCTCGCCGAGGTCGATCTCCACATCCCCGACGAGAACAGCCTGGTCGGCCTGCTCCCGCAGATCAAGGGCGCCCGCCTGGGGCTGCAACTTGCCGGCGAGGCGCGTGTCGAGGGCCTGCTGCTGGGCGTCGATATTGGCGAACGGCGCTCGGCCGACGGCGTGGTGCGCGTCGTGCTGGTTTCGGTGCTGACCGACGCTGGCGAGGTGCGCTCGTTCGACTTGCAGGGGCTCGCCCACCTGGAACTGCTCGACCCGGCCCTGCGGCGCGACCTGGATTACTACCTGCGCACGCAACTCTCCGCCAAGAAGAAGGATGCGCGGACCTTCACGTTCTTCGCCCAGGGCGAGGGGGCCCGCACGGTGCGCATCAGCTACACGTTGGAGGCGCCGGTGTGGAAGGCGACGTATCGCATCCTCCTTGGCGAAGAAGGCAAGCCGCCGCTGATCCAGGGCTGGGCGGTCGTCGATAACACCCAGGACGAGGACTGGGAGAACGTCCAGCTCTCGCTCGTGGCCGGGCTGCCGGTGTCGTTCGTCCACGACCTCTACACGCCGCGATACATCCGTCGCCCCGTGGTCGAGGTGAAGGAGACGACGGGCGTGCTCCCGCCGACGGTGGAGGAGGGCATCGACCTGATGATGTTAGACCAAGATGAAGATGCCGCCCACGCGGAGATGAGGCCCTACGGCCTGTCTGCGGGACTGGCGGCCCCGATGGCCAGCGCTCGGATGGCCAAGAGGGAGCGCGGCGCTGCGGCGGTCAGTTCCACCCCCGCCCAGGTGCGCGAGCGGAAGCTCGGCGACCTGTTCGAGTACGAGATCGAGCACCCGGTCACCATCCGCCGCAACCAGTCCGCCCTCGTGCCGATCGTGCTGCGCTCCTTCGAGGGCCGGCCCGTCCTGCTGCACAACCGCGCCACGCGCCTCGGCAACCCCATGCGCTGCGTGGAGCTGAAGAACAGCACCGGCCTGACCCTGGAAGGCGGGCCCGTCACGGTGATGGAGGGCGGCAGCTACGTCGGCGAGGCGATGCTCGACACGCTCAAGCCCGACGAAGAGCGGCTGGTGCCCTACGCCGTCGAGCTGAGCGTGCGCGTGCTCGACAACGTCGCCACGCACCAGGACAACGTCCACCGTATCGTCATCCGCGCGGGGCGCCTGGTTACGTATCGGACGCAGGTGCAGCAGACGACCTACCACTTCGACAGCAAGGGCGACGTGGAGCAGGTGGCCTACCTCGACCACGCGCGCGGCGGGGCCGAGTGGCAGCTCTTCGACACGCCCGCCCCGCACGAGACAACCGAGAACTACTGGCGCTTCCGCTTTGCGCTCCCGGCGAAGAAGGTGAGCGCCTTCGCAGTGAAGCAGCGGATCGTCACGCAGCAGGCGCAGGCGCTATCCGACCTGAGCCCCGAACGACTCTTCGCCTGGGTCGAACAGCGCTACCTCGACGAGGCGACCGAGCACGTGTTGCGCGAGGTGCTCGACGCCCAGCAACGCCTCGCCGACCTCGAGGGCCAGGTGCGCCGCTTGAACGAGGAGCGCGACCGCATCCACGCCGAGCAGGGGCGCATCCGCCAGAACCTCGCCTCGCTCGGCGAGCGCTCCTCCGAGAAGGAACTGCGCGAGCGCTTCGTGCGCACGCTATCGGCGCAGGAAGATCGCCTCGAAGAGATCGCCGCCGAGGCGCAGCAGCGCGGCACCGAGCGCGACCGGGCCCGCGAGCAGATCAACGCGCTGCTCGCCAACCTCACGTACGAGGCGGCCATCTGAAGAACTTGAACAGAAGCAAACGAAGGCAACGAAGGAAAGAAGAGAAGGAGGCAGCAAGACAGCGCTCCTTCCTTCACCTCCTCGGGGGCATCGTCTCCATCCCTCTTCCTTCTCTATCTTCTTTCTTCGTTGCCTTCGTTTCCTTCTGTTCAAGTTCTTCTTCCCCCCCTTTCCCTTTCTTCGCAGTTGTCCCCCGGCCTCCTTTCCGCCTCTCCTTTGCTCGCTTTGTTCCCTTCGGTTCAATTCCTCTTGCCTTCTCCGTTCTGGTAGTATAGTGTACTATGTATGTGTTACACGCTTCCGGACGGAGGACCGCGCATGCTTCCCTTCGACATCCATCCGGAGTCCTCGGTGCCGATCTACGAGCAGATCGTGGCCCAGGTGATTTTCCGCATCGCCAAGGGAGTGCTGGAGGTGGGCGAGCTGATCCCCGGCGTTCGCGAGCTGGGGCCGCAGATCATGGTGCATCCGAACACGGTGGCCAAGGCCTATCAGGAGCTGGAGCGGAAAGGGGTGGTGGCGACGCGGCGCGGCAAGGGGATGGAGGTGACGGCGGGGGCGCCGGCCATCTGTCGCGGGCTCCGCGCCGAGATGGTGCGCGGGCGCATCCGCGAAGCGCTCCGAGAGGCGGTCTCCAGCGCCCTGGCGGCAGAGGACATTCGGCGGCTGGTCGAGGAAGAGCTGACGCGTGCCAACGGGCGAAACGGCAAGATAAAGGAGGACGGGGGGAGGCGAAATCAGGAAGAGGCCTGATTCACCTCCCCTCTCCTTCGGAATGGGGGAAGACCACGATGGACATCGTCATCGCCACCCACGGTCTGACCAAGCACTTTGGCGGCCGTACGGTGGTGGACCGGCTGGAACTGGCCGTCCCGCGCGGGAGCATCTACGCGGTGCTGGGCGACAACGGCGCCGGCAAATCGACAACCATCCGCATGCTGACGGGGCTGTTGCCGCCCGACGGGGGGCAGGCGTTCATCCTCGGGCAGGACGCCTGGGCGTCGGCCATCGAGCTGCGGCACAAGGTCGGCTACGTCCCCGAACGGCCGCGCTTCTACGACTGGATGACCGTGCGCGAGATCGGGAAGTTTACGGCCGGGTTTCACCTGCCCGGCTACCTCGGCCGCTACGGCGAGCTCGTGCAGCGGTTCCGCCTGGAGCTGGGGGCCAAGCTCGGCAAGCTCTCCAAGGGCGGGTATGCCAAGGTCGGCCTGGCGCTGGCGCTGGCCTCCGACCCGGAGGTGTTGGTCCTCGACGAGCCGACCTCGGGGCTCGACCTGTTCACCCGCCGGGAGTTCCTGACCAGCATGGTCGAGCTGGCCAGCGAGGGCCGTACCATCCTCCTCTCCAGCCACGGCATCGCCGAGATCGAGCGCGTGGCCAGCCACGTCGCGTTCCTCGCCGACGGCCGGCTGCTCCTGGCCGCCCCCATCGACGAGCTGCGCCAGCGCTTCGTCCGCGTGCGGCTGCGGCACGACGGTGCCACTCCCGACCTGACCGGCGTGGGCACGGTCCTGGAAAGCGACACGGCGGGGCGCCAGTGGCAAGGGGCCCTCCTCGACGCCGATCGGGCCGCCCTCGCCGAACTGGCCGCTCAGGAAGGCGTCCACGAGCTTGAGGAAGCCCCGCTCAGCCTCGAAGAGATGTATACGGCGCTGCTCGCCCGCTATCACCGCGCGCCGGCAGGCGGCGCCTCGGCCAACGGCCGGCATTTGCCCGAGACCACCCCCGCCGGCAGCGTCCCGGAGAAAGGAGGTCGGTCATGACGGCTGTCCTGCTCTGGAAAGAGTATCGCGAACACCGCTCCGTGTGGCTGGCCCTCGCCGGGGTGGCGGCCCTCGCCCTCATCGGTCTGCGCGTGGCGTTCGCCCCGCACGGCCTGGACAACGAGCGCGACCTGCGCGACGTGATGTCCGCGATCGCGCTGATGCTCGCCTGGACCTACGGCATGGTCTGCGGGGGGATGCTTCTCGCCGGGGAGCGCGAGGCCGGCACGCAAACCTTTCTCGACGGCCTGCCTGCCTATCGCCTTCAACTCTGGTGGAGGAAGTGCGCCATCGGTGGGGCGTTCGTGCTCGCGCAGTTCGGTGTCCTGGCCGGGCTGGGCCTGAGCCTGGCCATCGTCAAGTCGCCGGAAGAGATCGTGCTCGGCGCTCTCATCCTGGTCGGCTTCGGCCTGCTCGGCTACGTCTGGGGGCTGCTGTGCTCGGCGAAGTGCCAGAGCGTGCTCGCCGCCATCGGGCTGGCCGTGCTGGGTCAAATCGCCAGCGCGGGGATTGTCCTCTTTCCGGCCTACGTCATCTCCGTGCTCTTTGCAGTTCTGTTTGGCTCGGGGGGGGGAGCGGTCGCCTTCACGCTTCTGAGTGTTTTGTCGTTGGGCGTCGCCCCGCTCGTCCTGTCGGCGCGCGTCTACAGCAAGACCGATCGCCTGCGCGGGCCTCACGCGCCCCTGCACCACGCCCACGTCGCCCGACAGGCCCCGTGGCCGGGCTGGCAGGCGGTCCTCTGGCTCAGCCTCCGGCAGGCGCGCGGCCTGGCGCTGGGGCTGGCGCTGTTTTCGCTCCTGGCGGGCGGGCTGGCCCTGGCGGCCCCGTTCCTGTTCTGGCCCCTGCTCACGCTGGGCATCGGCGCCCTGTGCGGCGCGACGGTCTTCCTCGACGAGCAACAGGGGGGCGCCTGGCGCTTCCTCGCCGACCAGCGCTTCCCTCTTGGCCGCGTCTGGCTCGTCAAGGTCGCCGTGCGCTTCGCCCTGACGGTTGGCGCCGTGCTGATCGTGCTGCTCCCGCTCGTGGTCGTCGAAGGGCTGTCGGAAGCGCAAAACCATCAGCGGAACGTGCCCTACGGCGCCCGGTTGTTCCGGGCCGAGGTGCTGATCCACCTCGTCCCGCCGGGGCTGTTCGTGACGATGTGGGCGTTGATCGGCTTCGGCGTCGGCGTGCTGTGCGGGATGCTGTTCCGCAAGCCGCTCGTGGCCCTGGTGACCGCCTTCGGGCTGAGCCTGCTCGTGGCCGCGGCCTGGGGCCCGTCGCTGTTGGGCGGCGGGCTGCACGCCTGGCAGGTGCTGGGCCCGGCGGCGATCCTGACGCTGGCGGCCTGGTCGCTGGTCCACGCGTGGGCGGCCGGCCGCGTGGCGTCGCGCACGACCGTGGCGCGCCTGGGGGCCGCCGTGCTTGGGGCCGTCCTCTGGGTGGCCGGCGGGCTGGCCTACCGGGTGGCGGAGGTACCCGCCGTCGAGGAACCGCCCGAGGTCGCGGCGTTCCGGGCAACGTTCCCCCCGTCCGACAAGAACCAGGGTGGGGAGCTAGTCAAGCGCTCTTGCTCGCGCGTGGAAGACCTGATGCGCGGCGCGCACAAGCGCCCCGAACCGCTCCGGCCCAACGACGCGGGCCCCCGGCCCGAAAGTTACGGAGAGCGATTGCTGCGCGTCGAGCAGCAGGGCTGGCCCCGGGACAAGGGCAAGAGCCGGGAACTGGCGGCCTGGCTCGACAAGCTGTTCGAGGACGAGTGGTTCGGGTGGCTGGAACTGGCCGCGGACAAATCTCCGGGCGTGGTGGAAGACCCGCGCCGGATCACCATCGGCTCGCCGCTCCGCGCGGTGGGCCCGGCAAGGACCATCGGCCAGTTGCTGGCGGCGCGCGGCCTGCAACTCCAGGCGGAGGGCAAGCCCGAGGCCTACGTGCGGAACCTGCGGGTCGGGCTGGCCCTGACACGCCACCTGACCAACCGCTCCCTCATCATCTCGGCCGCGACCGGGCGGGCCATCGAGCATTCGCTGCTTCGAGGCCTGGAACGCTGGCTCGGTGCGCTGGAGGACGGGCCCGAGGCGCGCCCGCTGCTCGCACGGGCCCTGAAGTTGTTGCGCGAACACGAGACGGCCTGTCCGTCGGAGGTGGCGGAGCAGGAAATGGCGGAGTACCTGGTGGCGCTGAACAGCCTCGATGCGCCGGAGGAGTGGGCGTTCCAGGAATTCGGCCCCGGGCCCAGCGCGATCAGCCCGGCCCTGCTGAAGGTGGCGCGGCAAGTGCCCTGGGAGCGCGCCCGGCAGGAGCGCATCGTGCGCGCCGCCGCGTGGGGTGACGAAGACCAGCGCACGGCCGCCCTCCGCCTGGGCCGAGGCACCTCGCCTGTCTGGGAACGGGGGAGGCACTTTACGAAGGAAAGACTGCTGCGCCGTACCTGCTTGCTGCGCGCCGCGCAGTTGCAGGTGGCGCTGCGCCTCTACCAGGCCGCCAACGGGGAGCCGGCCGAGAGGCTGGCGTTGCTGGTGTCGCGCCGCTACCTCCCGGAGGTCCCGCGCGACCCCTTCGACGAGGCGCCGTTCCGGTATCGTCTGTCGAAGGGAGAAGCACTGGAGTGGCCCGGCCTGGAG
>JBBSEZ010000305.1:0-12268 GCA_038239195.1 Gemmatales bacterium | reverse complement strand
GTTCCGCCCCCGAAACCATTCCCGCAGCCGCCCTCCCACCCTTGTCGGCGCGCTCTCCCCGCGGTAGCCTTCATCCATGAAGAAGCACCTCCACCTCCACAGCCTACTGCTGGCTGGCTTGTTCGTCCCCGCGCTCCTCCCCGCCGCGGAGCCAGCGCCCGAGCCAACGCCCGCCGAGGTGCTGGCGGGGCTGCGCACCTTCTACGCGAAGACGGCGCGGGCGGATGGCTCCTTTCAGCCGGGCATCGATCCCGACTACGAGGGCATGGCCGACACCGCCTATAGCGACCTTGCGGCGGTCACGTATGCCGTGGTCTTGCACCGGACCTTCGGCTGGAAGATGCCGCACGAGGACAAGACGCGCCAGTTCGTGCTGAAGCGCCAGGGGCGCGATGGGGCCTTCTTCAACGTCAAGGGCACGGTGGATCCGAAGTCGTCGCCGGGTCGCGTCTACAACACGACGATGGGCCTCGTCGCCCTCCACGGGCTCGGCAGCAAGCCGCGCCACGATCCACACCCGATCTTTGCCAGGGTGCTCGAGGGCGATTACCGCAAGCTGCCCGCCTACAGCAGTAGCTTCTTTCCGTTGGCCTACCAGGTTCAGGGCAAGCGCTTCCCCGACGCGTTCGACCGGAAGTTGCGCGCGCGGATGGTGCCGGCGAAGGACGGCTATCTGAACGACCACGTGGCCGCGAGCTTTCACGCCGTCCACTACAACCGACTGGTCGGGGCGGAGACGCCCAGGGGCAAGGAGATGTTGGCGCGCGTCCTGCGCGATCAGAAGCCCGATGGGAGCTGGATGCTCAACCCGCTGGCGCGCGACCGGCACGCGACCTTCGACGCCGCGTTCGTCATCCGGCAGCTCGGCAAGGATCGCCCCGAGTGCAAGCGCGCCCTCGCCCGGGCGGCGCGCTGGGCGCTGAGCAGCCGCAATGCCGACGGTGGATTTGGGCATTGTCCCGGCAGCACCTCGGACGCCGACGCGATCTACTTTCAGGTCGGCACGCTGGTGCTGGCGGGCTGGCTCGAGCCTGCCCGGAAGCTGCCGCGCGACGCGCGGCTGCTCGGCTGGGGACACCTCTTCCCGGTGCCGTGAAAGGCGGGTCAGGCAGAGGGAATTGGCGACGGGGCGGGCCCCTGATCGGGGCGGTCTCGCCGCCAGGCGCCCGCAAGGTCTGCCGCGCCGCGCGAGGCGATTCTCGAGAAAGTCTGAGTTTGCCCTTTTCTCCGAAGATCGCTTTGCGTATACTCCCTTTTGTCTGGGTCTCGTGGACCGTGCATGGCCGTGATGTTGACCAGTCTCATCCTCCCATCCGCCTATCCCTTGCCCCATTCTCAGTCAGCGTTTCTGAGAGCGACCCCATCTATTCGGGTGAAGGCGCTCGCATACCTTTTTGGGAGGCCCTCCATGGGCAGGAAGTTGTACGTGGGCAACCTCGCCTACGGCGTCACGGACAGTGATCTGCAGCGCATGTTCGAGGCGCACGGCACGGTCCAGTCGGCGCAGGTCATCATGGATCGCGACACCGGTCGGTCCAAGGGGTTCGGTTTCGTCGAGATGGGCAGTGACCAGGAGGCCCAGGCCGCCATCACGGCCCTGAGCGGCCAGCAGGTCGATGGCCGCGCTCTCACCGTCAACGAGGCCAAGCCCCGCGAAGCGGGCGGTGGCCGCGGTGGCTCCGGCGGCGGCGGCCGCGGCGGTTACGGCGGTGGCGGTGGTGGCGGGGGCGGTGGTTACGGCGGTGGCGGCGGCGGCGGCCGGCGCTACTAATCGAAACATCCAGGCGCCCTCGCCCGCGAACATGCGGGCGAGGGCGACGGTCTTTGTGCTGTGTCGTGGTTTTCGTTTGAGCCCCGTGAGATACTGATGCCATTTAAGCAATTCGGCTTGCCTTCCTCCCTCGTGCGGAACGTCCTTGCCCTCGGCTACGTCACCCCCACCCCCATCCAGGCCCAGGCGATCCCGGCGGTTCAGGCCGGCCGCGACCTCGTCGCCACCGCCCAGACCGGCACCGGGAAGACCGCCGCGTTCCTGCTGCCCGTGCTCCAGGCCCTCCTCGAGCGCCCGCGCGGCACCACCGGCGCCCTCGTGTTGACGCCAACCCGCGAACTGGCCCACCAGATTGAAGCCGTCTGCCGCGGCCTTGCCGCCGGGACGGGGTTGCGCTCGGCGCTGGTCGTCGGCGGCGCCCCCGCTTACCCGCAGCAGCAGGCCTTGCGGGCCGGCGTCGAGTTGGTGATTGCCACACCGGGGCGGCTCCTCGACCTGTTGAACAGTGGGCACGGCAAGATGGCCGGGCTGACCACGCTCGTGCTGGACGAGGCCGACCAGATGTTCGACTTCGGCTTCTTCCCCGACGTGAAGCGGATCATCGCCCGGCTCCCGGCGCGGCGGCAGACGCTGCTGTTCTCGGCGACGATGCCGCCCGACGTGGCCCGGCTCGGCCAGGCGATCTTGCGCGATCCGCTGCGCGTGGCCATCGGCACGCAAGGGACCGCGGCGTGCGGCGTCACGCACACGGCCTACCCGGTGCCGGCCTACCGCAAGACGGCGCTCCTCCAGCACCTGCTCGCCCAGCTCGAAATGCCTTCCGTTTTAGTGTTCACCCGGACGAGGCGTGGCGCGCGTCGTCTGGCCCGCGCCCTGGCCGAGTCCGGCCAGAAGGTCGGCGAGCTGCACAGCGATCGTACCCCGGCCCAGCGGGCGAAGGTCATGCAGGGCTTCCGCTCGGGGGCCTTCCCGGTGCTGGTGGCCACGAACATCGCCGCGCGCGGCCTCGACGTCCGCCACATCACGCACGTCGTCAACTTCGACCTGCCGCACGTCCCGGAGGAATACGTCCACCGGATCGGGCGGACCGGGCGGGCCGGCGACGAGGGCGATGCCTTCGTGCTGGTCTCCCCCGATGAGGCCGATTTGCTGGCCCGCATCGAGCGCCAGCTTGGCAAGCGCATCCCGCGTCTGCACCTCGACGACTTCGATTACGTCGCCGGGGGCGCACCGGCCCTCCCCAACAAGCCGGGTCGCCGGCCTCCCGTTACCTCGGGTGGGGGCGGGAAGAAGCCCTCGCGAGGGCAGGGCAGTCGCTGGCGGAATTAACGGCGGTCCGAAAGGCATGGCTGAAACAGCCGTGGCACAGGGCTTCTCCTGTGCCACGGCTGTTTCAGCCATGCCTTTCGCGCTCCTAGGAGCTCGGCTCCAACTTGTTCTTCACTCCGGTCGGATTGTGCCACCCCCCAGACGGGGCGAGCCGATCGGCCTCGGAGGGGCCCCAGGTGTTAGGGGCGTACTCGGACAGCGGCGTAGCGTTCCCGAGTATCGGATCGACGACGCGCCAGGACGCCTCGACGGAGTCCTCGCGCGCGAACAGCTCCGAATCGCCTCTCAAGGCGTCCCCCAGAAGTCGCTCGTAGGGCCCCTTCTCGTCGGAGGGCTGATGGTGGGCGACCAGCTCGATCCGCTCTCCCACCATTCCTTCCCCCACTTTCTTGACGTCGGTCCCCAGCGCCAGCACCACCTCTGGGCTGAGTGCGAAGCGGCAGTAGTTGGCCGGCGGCGGCTTCGCCTCGTCGAGGACGGGGCGGGGCGGGCGCTTGAAGCGGACCAAAACCTCGGTCGCCGTGACCGGCAGACACTTCCCGACGCGAACGCAAAACGGCACGCCTTTCCAGCGATCGTTCTCGACGTGGAAGCGGAGCGCCGCGAACGTCTCGACTTGCGAGGTCGGGGCCACGTCGGGCTCTTGCCGGTAGCCGCGGAATTGGCCGCGAACGACGTCCGCCGGCGTCAGCGTGCGGACCGCCTGGAGCAGTCGGCCGCGCTCGTCGCGCATGGCCTCGTGATCGTGGCCGGCGGGGCACTCCATCGCGAGGCAGGCGATCACCTGGAGCATGTGGTTTTCGACCACGTCGCGGATCGCCCCGGCCTCCTCGTAGAACTTGCCCCGGCCGGCGACGCCGAAGTTCTCGGCCATGGTGATCTGCACGCTTGCGACGTGTTTGTTGTTCCAGCTCGCCTCGAGGAACGGGTTGGCGAAGCGGAAATAGATCAGGTTCTGGACAGGCTCCTTGCCGAGGTAGTGGTCGATGCGAAAGATGGCGGGCTCGGGGAAGTAAGCGTGGAGCGTGCGGTTGAGTTGCTGCGCCGAGGCGAGGTCTCGGCCGAAGGGCTTTTCCACGACCACGCGGGCGTCCTTCGCGCAGCCCGCCTTCGCCAGCCCTTCGGCGACCGTGGCAAACATGCTTGGTGGAATGGCCAGGTAGTGCAGGGGCCGTTGGGCGCCCCCGAGGGCCTGATGGAGTTGCTCGAACGTCGCCGGGGCGTTGTAGTCTCCGTCGATGTAGCGGAGCTGGGAAGAGAGCTTTGCGAACGCCGCGGCGTCCAGCCCGCCGTGTTTCTCCAGGCTGTCCCTGGCGCGAGCTTTGAGCTGGTCGAGGCCCCACCCGGCTTTCGCAACCCCGACCACGGGGACGTCGAGATGGCCGCGGCGAATCAGCGCCTGGAGGGCGGGGAAGACCTTCTTGTAAGCGAGGTCGCCCGTCGCGCCGAAGAAGACGAGCGCGTCGGAATGAGGGGCGGTCATGGGTCATCTCCCGACAGGTGGCCACTTTGGAACGTGGGGGACAGCGGGCAAGGTGCCACAACAACTTCGGCGAGCGCCCCGCCGACCTCAACGGGACAGCCCGCGGGCACTGCACGATGATCTTCCGCCGCGCCGGGCCCTGCGCTGAGCCTCGACCCGCAGGCCCGCAACGCCCACGCCTGGCGCCGCTTCGCGTTCCCCTATTCCGCGACAGGAGACAGGGCCGCTGTCGCGGGACCGTTGAGCACCTGGCCCCGGACGTCGAAACGCGAACCGTGACAGGGGCAGTCCCAGGTCTTCTCGGCGTTGTTCCAGTGGACGATGCAGCCCAGGTGCGGGCAGACCGCCGACAGGCGCCGGGGCTGACCCAGCTCATCTTTCGATACCGCCACCATGCGCAGCCCCACGCGCAGCACGGCCCCTTCGCCGGGGGCGATCTCGCCGACGTCGCGCACGTCGCCGGGCTTGACCCAGTCGAGATACTGGGCCGCCACGTTGACGTTCTCGCTCACGAACTCGCCGGCCGCCCACAACAAGCGCCGGGAGGGGTCGTAGAGCTTGGCCCACGGGTTGTCCCGCCCACCAATCAGGTCGGTCAGCAGCATGCCTGCGATGGTGCCGTGCGTCATGCCGTGGCCCGAGTCGCCGGTCACCACGTACACGTTGGGCTCGTCGCCCGGGTTGCGGCCGATGAAGGCCAGCCCATCCATCGGCTCGAGCACCTGTCCCGACCAGCGCGCCTCCACGTCCTTCGCGTGCGGGAAGCGCTCGCGCGCCCAGCTCTCCAGCCGGGCGAAGCGCTCGCCCTCGTCCCGCGCCTGGCCCGTCTTGTGGTCCTCGCCCCCGACGATGAGATGGTCTTCCGTCGCGCTCTGACGCTGAAGGCGCACGTAGTGATACGGGTCGAGCGTGTCCCAGTAGAGGGCGCGCGGCACGTCCCCGCCGGGCAGGCGCAGGGCCAGCACGTACGTCCGGTAGGGGAACTGCTTGGTGTGCATCGTCACCAGATCGTTGACCGGAGTGTTGGTCGCCACCACGAGCGCCTGCGCGCGCACCGTGGCCCCGGCGCGCGTGACGGCGCGAGCCCCCGCGCCCCCCTCGAAGAGCTTCACCGGGCTGTGGAAGAACGTCCGTCCCCCTTGCCGGCGGATGGCGCCTGCCAGGCCCGTGAGATACTTGAGCGGATGAAATTGTCCCTGGTGCGAGAACCGCAGACAGGGCCCCGTGTCGAACGTCGAGAACGGCGCCCGCGCCACGCGCTCCACGACCAGGCCGGCCCGGTGGGCGGCGTCGTGTTCCTTCTCCAGTTCCTTGCCTTCTCCCCCGGGCGGCTCAAACAGGTAACCATCGACGCGCGCGAAATCGCAGTCGATGCCCTCGTCGCGCGCGATGGCCTCGATGCGGTCGATGGCGGCGCTGTGGCTCTGGGCCGCCAGGCGGGCGCCGTCCTTGCCGTGGGCGCGCTCCAGTTTGTAGAACCGATCGTCGAGGGCGCTGGCCAGATGGGCCGTCGTCCGCGAGGTCTCGCCGCTCGTGCCCTCTCCCGCCTCGAGGACGACCACCTTCTTGCCTGCCTTGCCCAGGAGATACGCCGTCGTCAGCCCGGCGATGCCGGCCCCGACGACGCAGACGTCGGTCACGAGGTCTTCCTGCAACGGGCCTTCGTTTGCGAGCGAAGTAGGCCCGGACAACCAGATCGAGTCGGTCGAGGAGGTAGCGATGTCGGACATGGTCGCGCTCGGATAGAAGGTGAAGGGAGCAGCTCTCTCCTTGAAAATTCCGCAAGTATCGTGCCGCGGCGCGCAAGGAGGACCA
Organism: Gemmatales bacterium; assembly: GCA_038239195.1. Taxonomy (GTDB): domain Bacteria; phylum Planctomycetota; class Planctomycetia; order Gemmatales; family Gemmataceae; genus JBBSEZ01. The sequence goes on along the minus strand of JBBSEZ010000305.1, from coordinate 5,870 downwards.
TCCGCACGAGGCGGGCGGGAGGCGCACGCCCCTGTTGGTGCGCCTTCACGGGGCGCCTTGACGGGGCGCCTTCAACAGGGGGCTGACGCCCCCGCTCGCCCTGTTTATTCGCCCAGGAGAGGTCCGCCGTCGCGGCCAGAATCAGGCCTCGGTGGCGGCGTCGCCGGCACCGTGTAGTCGCGCTCGATGGCGGCCCGGACCAGGGCGCGGCTTTCGCGGGCCTGAGCGGTCTCCAGCCGCTCGATGCGCTCGGCCTCCGCGGCGAGGGCCTCGTCCTTGATGTTGTCGCGGAACCAGCGCGCATAGTCCCCCTGGTGGAGATGGTAGAGCCAGGTCTCGTCGTCCAGCCCGTCGGCCAGTTGCAGGAAGAGCAGCAAGTTCTGGGCGCGGAGATTGAGCCTCCCTTCCGGGCCCTTGAAGTAGAAACTTCGCTCGGGCTGCAACGCGCCTTCCGAGTATTTTCGCCGATGCCGGCGCCGCTCCGTCCGGTTGGGCCTTCCCCTGCCGCGCGTCGCGGTTTGCGGCTGCTGGCGGGACCAGACGAGCACCTCGCCCGGCTCGAGGGCGGGCCCGGCAAATGCTGGCACAGGCGCATGGACCACCCGGGCAAAGTATTCGAGCGCCGCGGTCGCGGTCTCGCCCACCGCCAGCAGGGTATCGACGTGTTCGAGCAGGGCGGGAGCGAGCAGCTCCGGGTGGACGGTGATCAGCAGGATGTTGTTCAGCCCCTCGGGGAGGGCGCCTTCCGGGGGCTGCCAGGTGGCTGGCATCAGGTGATGGGCCTCGTCCAGGATGAGCCAGTGGGGCCGGCCGGTGCGAGCGCGCAGTTGCAGCAACTGGCCGAACAGCGTCTGGAAGAACGCGGGCCGGGCCTCGAGCGGCAGGCCCGTGAGGGAGATGACGGCGCTCTGCTTCGGCGACTCCAGGAGCCGGAGGGCCTCCTCCACGCTCGGCGCGGAGCCCGGCCCGCCGAGGACGAGGGCCTCCTTGAACGACTCGTAGTCCCCCTCCGGGTCGATCGCGCAGAACTGACGTTTCCCCTCCACCAGGCGCTCCAGCAGGCCCGTCGCCAGGGTCGATTTGCCGCTCGCCGAGGGGCCGGCGATCAGCACGTTGGGCCCGTACGCGGGAAGCACCAGGTCGGTCCCGTCCTCGCGGGTGCCCAGATGCAGGACGTGACGCGCCAGCTGGCCTGCGCGAGGGGCCAGGTCGGTGGCGAGGAGCTCGTCGATCAGTTCGACGACCCCGGCGCCGCGCGCGGCGCGCGTCACCACGTCGGCCGTTTCCTTCACGGTGGGCAAGGCATTGGCAACGGCCACGGAGCATTCGCAGAGGCGCAGGAACGCGTGGTCGTTCTCGGCATCGCCGACGCCCACGACGTTGTGCGGCGACAGCCCCATCTCGTCGAGTGCGGCCGCCAGGCCCGTCGCCTTGTTGACGCCGGCGGGCAGGACCATCACGGAGCCCTTGTTGAAGATGACCTGGAGCTCGAGCCCGAGCTCGTGGATGGCCTCCAGCACCACCTTTTCGTGCGGTTCCACGGTGGCGACGATGGCACGGCCTACCGACATGGGGACCTTGTGCTTGCGCAGCGCCTCCAGAAACGCGGGAGGCGGCGCAGGCCCGAGGAGCTTCTCCTCTCGGGTGCTCGGACGATAGAGAAGGGCGCCATTCTCCGCCACGATCCACTCGAACAAGTCGAGCCGCGCAAAGGTGGCCATCAGGTCGGGCACCTCCCGGCCCGTCACCATCACGAGGCGCCGGCCGGTTACCAGCAAGCGCTCCAGGGCCCGCACGGTGGCGTCGTCGGTCAGGCCGTCGTGGGCCAGGGTGCCGTCGTAGTCCGACGCGAGGGCCTGGTAGCGCATTGGTGTCCTCCCGAAAACGCGCCGAGGGGACGCGCAAAGATTGGGGAGGTGGGGAGCAACTGTCGTGCCCCCTCTGCCAGGGGCGTCGGGCCCCTCCCGACCTTTGCCATTTCTTCTTGGAGGCTGTGAAAAATCGGCTGGTGAGCGGCGCGGCGTGAGCCCGCCGGTGCTGGCGACGTACTGGCGGGCTTACGCCGCGCCGCTCGCCGATTGTTTCGCGTGCTCTCGGACGAAACGTGGAGAAGGAAGCGGGCCGGGAGGCCACCAGGGATGCTTTTCCTGGTCGCCTCCTGGCCCGCGCGGAAGGGCAGGGCATCGTTCGCGGGCAATCAGCGAGCCGTCTGCGCCTGCTGGTTGAGGCGCGACTCGGCCAGCTCGTTCAGTTTGCGGTCGGCCGCCTTCTCTTCGTTAAGGGTCTGGCGGAGCATCTCGGCCACCGCGGTCTTCCCCAGTTGCTGGGCCCAGGTCACCAGGCAGCCATAGCTGGCGATCTCGTAGTGCTCGACCTTCTGGGCGGCGGCGATCAGGCCGGCATCCCGGGCGGAGGGGTCGCCCTTGGCATCGACCATGTTCTTGCCCTCCTTGACGAGGCCCTCCATCGCCTCGCAGGTCTCGCTCTTCGCCTTCTGGCCCAACTCGTCGAAGACCGCCTCCAGGCGCTCGACCTGCCGCTCCGTCTCCTGCAAGTGGTTCTCGAACGCCTGGCGCAACTCGTCGGAGGAAGCGGCCTTCGCCATCTTGGGCAGCGCCTTGACCAGCTGCTTCTCGGCGTCGTAGGTGTCCCGCAACTCGTACAGGAACAGCTCTTCCAGGTTGTTGATCTTCATCTCGGCCTCCTTGGGAATCGTAGACGGGGAGCGCCCGCGACGGCGGGCCTGGAGAAAAGCGCCGCAACTGCTGTGCCCCACCGGCGAAAATCGAAACGAAAAAGGGCGGAGACGCAGTCTCCGCCCCTGAACGGTTGTCGCTCGCCTTCGCGGTTATTCGTCCTTCGCCTTGGAGGCCTTCTTGACTTCGATCTTGAACTCCTTTTCTTTGCTGACCTCGCCGCCCTTGGCGACGACGGTGGCCTTGCTCTCGCCGACTTCCGCTTTGGCGTCGGCCCTGATCTCGAAGGTCGCTTCGTTCCCGTCCTTGCCGATGGTCGCCTTGTCGGCCTTCACGCCTTTGGGCAGGCCCTTGAGTTCGACGTTAACGGCGTCCGGCATCTCGGTGCGGGTGATTGTCACCTTGAGGGTAGACTTCCCGCCCTGGGTGATCGTGACGTCCTCCAGGGCGCCAATGTCCAGCTTGGTGCTCTTGGTATTGGTGCTCTTCTTGGTGGTCGATTCGGTCTTCTTGCAGCCGACGGCCACGATCATCATCGGAACCATCAACAGGAACGCCAACTTACGCATCGAGTTCTCCTTGTTGCAACACGGGGCTAGACGACGAACGGCGCCAAGAGTGACGCCGCATCATCTCCACTGCAAGATAGGATGCGCCGCGGCCCGAATTATTCCCTGCAACGGCGAGAATCGTGGCGTCATTTCATCGCCAGCAACCCCTCGAGCACGGGGACGTGGGCTCGCGCCTGGGGGAGGAGCTTTGTCTGGATCACCGACTGGCAACCGGCCGGCAACTCCGGGAGGGCCTTTTCGTAGTCGTGGATGCCGTGCTCCTCGCCCGCCTTGAGCGCCCGCAGCGCGGCGGAGCTCCCCAGCAACTTCGCCGCGCCCTCGACGGCCTTGGCGAACGCGCCCCACGCTCCCGAGCCGGTCTCCGGCGTCCCGCCGTGGTGCTCGACGTGCGAGCGCAGCACCTCGGCCGCTTCCTGGTGGGCCAGGAGGAGGCGCCGCAGTTCCGCCGCCCCCTTGTCCTCGCCGACCTTCGAGAGGGCCTGCTGGTAGGTCTCCACGGCCGACAACTCGCCCCTCAGCAGATTGTTCAGGGCCACGATGGTCTGCTTGTTGATGTCCACGATCGTCCTCCTGTTCAAGGGCCTCGATCCCGGCCCCGGCACCAACCGGGGACCGGCAAGAAAAACAGCCGCCGGGCCTTCCGGCCCCGCGGCTGTCTCGACCGGGTAGAACGCCCCGTCGAATCATCGGTTATAGCGAATGGCCCGCCTCGGTGAGCCCCGTCCTCTGGCGCCACGGATCGCCGCTGGCCGGGCTAGTCGCGGCCTCCTGCTCCATCTGCTCCAGCAGGCGAGCGGGCTTACCGCCGAGGGCGACCGCGACGTCGTCGATCGCCTTGTCCACGTCCTTCTGGAGACCGTGGGGGACGGCGTCGAGGATCATTTTTCCCAGCACGCCCGCCGCGGCGTTGACGACCAGCCCTTCGACCGTGGACATGACCGGCTTGAGCGTATCGGCCAGTTTATCTCCCCAGCCAGGCTCGCTGCTCGTGGCCCGGGGGGCCTCGGGGGCAGCACGATTGTTGTGAAAGTGGCCATCGGAGGCCAGCTCCCGGGTGAGGCTCGAGGCCGATGGTCGGGGCGGCGCGAGGCGGTTCAGCAAACAGCCGCCCACGTAGCCCACCAGGGCGGTCCCGGCAAGCATCATGTAGGGGTGCCTCTTCACCTGGCGCGTGAAGTCGAAGGCCTCCTCGACCGACTCGACCGCCTCGTGCATCGTTTCGGTCACGCTGTTCACCGTCCGATCGACGGCGCCGGTGACCTTCTCGACGGTCTCCGCCACGCGCTCCGCGGTCTCGTTGACCCGGGCCTCGAGGTGTTGCTCAAGGGCCCCGAGCTTATCGGACAGATCGCTTCGGGTGTCCCGCATCTGCTCCGCGATCACCGCCGATTCGTCGCTCACTTCAGGTTTGTTTTCCATTCCAGGTTCTCCTCAAGGGACTTGGCCGACTGTTCCAGCAGCGGGACGGAGCGGAACTGCTGCCAGCCGGCGAAGGCCAGGCAGGCACCCGGAACGCCCACCACGGCTGCCACGATGAGGTAGCTGCCCCACAGATGCAGTGCCGGGAACAGCCACGCGAGCAGATGCACCAGCCCCAAAGTGAGCAGGATGCCGCCAAGCGTCAGCATGCCCGCGCCAAGGCCCAGCCAGAGGGCGGCGTCGCGGGCCTTGCGGAGGGAATCGCCGGCCTCGACCTTGAAGAGCTGCACCTGCTGCTTCAGGAGCTCCTGCATGTCGTGCCCGATGCCCGAGACCAGGGCCGTCACCGGCCCGGTCTCGGTGCTCGTCTGTAGGTTTGCCGCCATGTTCAACTCCGGGTTGCGCGGGCCAGGAGGAAGCCGACCCCGAGAGCGATCAGCAGGGAGGGGATCGGGTTCCGCTTGATCAGACCCGTGAGGTCGTCCGCCATGCCCGACAGGCCTTCCTGCTCGAGATACCGCCCGCCGCTCTCGAGGGTGTCGGCGACCTTGCCCGCCGCCGTCTTGAGCATCCCGCTCTCCGGGGAGTGATCGCGGATGCTCGAAGCGGCCGAGCCCATCCCGCTGCCCACTTTGCCGACCATGTCCTCGGCCTTGTGGCCGAAGGTGTCCGCGGCGCCCTTGGCCTTGTCCGTCGCGGTGTGGGCCACGTCCTTCGCCTTATCGACGAGGCCGGACGCGGTCGATTTGGCCTTATCCACGGCGCTCTGGGCCATGTCCTTGGTCCGATCGACCACCGAACTGCCCGCGTCCTTGCCCGGCTGGCCCATCTGGCCCGGGTGAGAGGGGTTCGACATGATTGCTCCTTCGTTGAGAATGGGGTGAGGCCGTTCTACGCGAACGACCGGGTAAGGACTTTGGTGCCCCTCCGCGGGGCTTGTGAGATGGTAGAAGAGCAAGTTCCATACCAATGCACCGGGGGATTGCGGGAAGGCCCCAGGCCGCAAGCGGCGGGCCCGGCGCTCTTCCGCTTGCGGCCTGGCGGGCCCTCCCGGAATCGTTGCCCCCACCCGCGACGAAAAGAAGGCGGGGCGGGTGGGGGAGCGGTGCCCAAACCGCCCCCCGCAGTGTGGGGTGGGCACAAACCCCCCAGCCAAGCCCCGCGCGGTGGTGGGGCGGGGGGG
>JBBSEZ010000304.1:0-12277 GCA_038239195.1 Gemmatales bacterium | reverse complement strand
AGTCCGGCTGCAAACCGCGGTCGCGGGGGGGGCCGGCCCCCCCCGGCCGGGGGGGTGTACGAGACCTCAGAATGCCTGGGGGGCGGGGGGCCCCGGCGACCACCGGCGGGGCGGGGGGTGGGGGGGGGGGGCCCCCGCGGCGCGCGTTGGCGGGCCACCACCCGGGGGGGGGGGCGCCCCCCGCCCCCCCCCCACGGCGAGTTGAACGTACACGAAAGAAGACGTGGCGCCGCGTTCCCTCGATCTCCCAGGGCCTTCTCGGTTTCTTCGTCTGTTCTTTGCCCGCCCGGCCCGAGACGTAAGGTGAGGCCCCTGTTTCACTATGGACGCGAATCCTCAGATGTGCGCTATTTTTTCACGATCCAGACATCCTCTCGTCACTTTCGCTCGTCAAAATCCCCCCTGTTCTTAGCTGTCTGAAGTACTCGGTTGCACCCCATCCTGGGCGAGCCACCTACGGTTCTCCCCAACCATGGAGCGAAGGACGATGGCCCTTCTCTGGTTTCAGAAGTTGCTGTGGAAGCGCCTCCAGGCGGTCGTCCCGCCGGGCCGTCACGGGCGGCGAGCGCGCCCCTCGGCCCGGCTCGGGCTGGAGGCGCTGGAAGAGCGCCTCACGCCAGCGACGAGCCCCGACGTTAGCTCGTTCCAGGCCAACATCGACCACATCGTCGTGATCTACCAGGAGAACTGGAGCTTCGACGCCCTGTACGGGAGCTTCCCGGGCGCCAACGGCATCGCCAACGCCACGGACGCCAACGGCAATTTGCTCATCCCCCAGGTGGACAAGAACGGCACCCCCATCACCACGCTGCCCACCCCATCGACCGACCCCAAGGCCCCCGGCGTCGCCGGGCTTCCCGCCAAGCCGTACGACCTCGCCCCCTACGTGCCACCCGACGGCACGACCAGCGACATCGTCCACCGCTTCTATACCGAGCAGTTGCAGATCGGCAACGGCGCCCTCCAGCCCGGCTCCGACAACAACAACAAGTTCCTCGGCTGGAGCGATAACAAAAGCCTCGTCCTCAGTCACTTCGACGCGACCAACCTGCCGGAAGGCCTGCTCGCCCAGCAGTACACGATGGACGACAACTTCTTCCACGCCGCCTATGGCGGGTCGTACCTCAACGCCCAGTGGCTCGTGGCGGCCGCCACCCCGCAATGGACTCAGCCGATCCCGACCGGCTTCCAGTCGAGCTTCGACCCCCCCACCCAGGCGCTGAGCGATAAAAACCTGACCATCGACGGCAAGTACGTGGTCAACACCACGTTCGCCGCCCAGGCGCCCCACCCGGCCTCGTTCCTCCCAGGCGACCCCAAGCTCGAGGCCCCCATCAACGACAACCACCCGCTCCTCCCCAACGGGCAGCCCGACCCGACCTACACGCCGACCATCGGCGACCGGCTCGACGCCGCGGGCGTCAGCTGGAAGTGGTACGCCGGCGGCTGGACCAACGCCCTCAAGGGCCAGGCCGATCCGCTGTTCCAGTACCACCACCAGCCGTTCGCCTACTACGCCAATTACGCCCCCTTCAACGCCGACGGCACCCCGAACGCGCAGACCAACAGCCTCCTGAATCCCAACGCCCACCTTCAGGACCAGTCCGCCCTCTCCACCGACCTGGCCAACGGCACCCTGCCCGCGGTCACCTTCATCAAGCAGCTCGGGCCGAACAACGAACATCCCGGCTACGCCTCCCTGCTACAGGGGCAGCAGGCCACTGCCGACCTCGTCCATGCGATCCAGAACAGCTCGGCGTGGGCGCACACCGCCATCGTCATCACCTACGACGAGAACGGCGGGCGCTGGGACCACGTCGCCCCGCCGGCCAACAACGGCCCCTGGGGCGACGGCACGCGCGTGCCGTCCATCGTGATCTCGCCCTATGCCAAGATGGGCTTCGTCGATCACACCCAGCACGACACGCTGTCCATCCTGAAGACCATCGAGCAGCGCTTCAACCTCCAGCCGCTCGACCAGTACGACGCCCAGGCCAGCAGCCTGCTCAACGACTTCAACTTCTCTGTGGCGACGCCCCCCACCCCGGCCCCCGTCCCGCCGCCACCGGTGAGCATCACCTTCGGCCCGTTCGGGCCCGTGACCGAGGTGGTGCGCGCGGACGGCACGCTCACGCAGTACGACGCCTTCGGCGCCCACCTGCTGGGCGGCGGCGTCCGCTCCGCCAGCGTGGCGTTCGGCCCCGCCGGCGAGGTGGTCCTGGTGACGAGGGCCGACGGCACGCTCACCCAGTACGACTCCGCCGGCGCCCACCTGCTGGGAGCGGGGGCCCAGTCCGCCGGCGTTGCCTTCGGGCCCGCCGGGGAGGTGGTGCTGGTGACCAGGCCCGACGGCACCCTCGCCTCGTACGACGCCAGCGGCGCCCACCTGCTGGGAGGGGGCGTCCGCTCCGCGAGCGCGGCCTTCGGCCCCGCCGGGCTTGTCATCGACGTGGTCAGGACGGACGGTTCTCTGATCCGCTACTCGGCCGCCGGCGCGCAGGCGCTGGGCGAGGGCGTGCAAGTCGAGGGGTTAGCCTTCGGCCCCACCGGGCTGGTGGTGGACATCGTCTTCCAGGACGGCACCTTCAGCATGTTCGACGCGTTCGGGCGGCACGACCAGGGCAAGATCTTCTAGCCCTTCCGAAGGATGAAGGAGGAAGGATGAGTCCAGAAAGACCTCTGGTTCATCCTTCCTCCTTTCTGAGGAGGGCCGATCAATCGGTCTCGCTCTCGCGGATGCCCGTGTCGTGGCGGTATCCGCACGCGCGACAGGCGTAGGTCACCGGCTCCCCGCCCTCCCAGTAGGCATCGCCGCGGCAGCGGGGGCAAACGGCCGGGACGAGGCGCCGGAAAACGCGCCGGGGCAGTTCGGCACAGAACAAGAGGAAGGCCACCCAGGTCGCGTGGAGGGCCACGTAAGCCAGCCATGCGGGAAGGCCGGCGCCGGTCAGCCAGAGGAGATAGCGCACCCAGCCGGGCCTCCCTCCTGGCCCGAAGCGGAAAGCGACGAAGGCGAACGCGGCGAAGCCGACCAGCAACCCGCCAACGCCCCAGCTCCACGCCCGCCGGTAATGCTCCATCGGTGTCACGCGCCTCCCTCCCTTCATGCCGGATGCGCCCTTGGGTTGGCGACCGAAAGGCGCCTCCCGCGAGGACGAGGATAAACGGAAAGAGGCGTGAAGGGACGGCCCTTCACGCCTCGTTGTCCTTCGCTGCCGGGGCCGGTCGCCTCAGGCGCGTGGATGCCGAGAGCACGCCTGGTGCGCCCGCTCCCCGGGCCGCGAAGGACCGCTCACTGCGGCGCGTTCATGATCCGGACCGGGATCGCCACCGAGCCTGGCGGGGCAACGATCCCCGGCGGCAGGTTGCTCCCGCACGGCAGCGGGGCGCAGCCCGGGGCGCCTTGGGCGGGGCAGTACTGCGGGGCGCACGGGGCCTGACAGGCCGGGGCGCATTGCTCGGCCATCGGGACGCACTTGGTCACGCATTCCTCGCGGACGCAATTCCGAATGACCAGAAACTTCCGGGTGCGAACCTTGTGACACCCGCAGCCGCAGCCGAACAGGCACGCGAACGGGGAACAGGGCGGCAGGCAGAAGTCTTCGCAGACGTCGCCAAACTCCCGCTTGCTCACCTTTTTGGTTTCGGTGACGGGGACGCAAACCTTCTTCGCGCACCCCGGCGCCTCGTCGCACACGATAACGAGCTCGACCGCCCGTGCGGAAGGCGTGCCGAGGGCCAGCAGGGCGGCGAGAGCCGCAGCCGAGGCGATCCGTTTTCCCATCATCTCCGGCAACTCCTTTTGCGTTTGGTGTTTGGAAGTCTTTCGAGCGATCCACCCGACCGGCCGGAGGAGGCTGCCCCCAGCGGGGAGGGCAAGGGCCCGATTTTGCCCTGGCCTTCCCCGGATGCGGAGGCCTTCGCTCCTCCGGGGCGTGGGTCAGAACTGGATCTGCACCCGCGTGCCGAGGCCGTCGATCGAGCCGGGCACGGTCCCGCCCTGGGTGGTCGATTTGTCGTAGCGGTTGTTGTGCAGGTACTCGAACTGCACCTTCAGGTTGCTGTTCAGATACCAGTTCAGGCCCACGGTCACGCCGTTCATCACGCCGCCCTGGATGGGCCCGTCGTTCAGGTTGAGGTAGGAGTAGCGCGCCGCGACCTCCCACGCCCCCACGCCCACGGTCCCCTCGTGCGCCCAGAAATTGGTGAACGGGGTGACGTAGTTCCGGGACAGGACGCCGAAGCTCTTGTCGTAGTTCCGGGACTCGCCCGTCAGGAAGTAGGACAGCGTGAGGTAACCGCCGTTGAACGACCGCGTCCGCTCGATGGCGTTCCGGCCGGTGCCGGTGGTGGCGCCGTTGACGTAGCAGAAGGCCCACTCCGCCTGGGCCGAGAACGGCCCCAGGATGTAGAGCAGCTCGGTCCCGACCACCCCGGTCGAGAGGGCCGAGATGTTGCCCGTGTCCACCAGCCGGCCGGAGTCGCCGGGGAAGTTGGCGCTGTCGCCGAAGCCGCCGATGGCGTCCCGCAGTTCGGGGCGGGCCCGGAGGCGGACCAGGTCATTGCCGCTCAGGCCGAGGGTGGCGTCGGCCTTCTCCGCCTTGCGCCAGGTCCCGGACACGCCCAGGTGCAGGAGGTGGCGGTCCTCGCACTCGTCGATCAGCAGGCCCGTGATGCGGCCCGTCGCGCAGTAGGCGCCGTCCCCGAAGTCGGCGCCGGTGTTGGCCCGGTTGAAGTCATCGCGGTAGCCCATTATCTGCCAGCTCATGCGATCGTCGAAGGCGTTGTTGGCGATCTCGACGCCCGTCCCGAACACCCGGTAGAAGGCGTCGGTGTAGGCGGCGTTTTCGTTGAAGGTCATGGCCCGGCTGCTGGTCATCTGGTTGCCTTCGAGGCCCTGCGGCACCTTCATGTGACCGGCGCGAACCCTGCCGAGGTACGGGATGTTGAAAAGGCCCACCCACACCTCGTCCAAATTGATCAGGGCGTTCGCGTTGCTCCCGACGGCCGAGATTTGCTCCAGCGCGAGGATCACGTTCCACTCGATGGTGTCGTACGCCTGCCCGTCCCACAAAGGGCGAATCCGGCGGAAGAACGTCCCGTCCTGAAGGTCGCCGATCTGGTTGGCTGGCTTCAGGTTGGGGCTCTGCGTGAAGAACACCGTGTCCCACTGGAAGAAGAAGCCAATGTGCGACTGGACGTCCTTGTTCTTGGTCTCGAAGTAGAGCCCCTGGTCCGGCCGCCAGCGGGCGGTCAGGCCCAGGTCGCTGCCGGCCTTGAAGCCCTCCTCGTCTTGCCGCGCCTTGGTCGCGGCCTCTTCCGCTTTCTTCTTGTCGTCGCGCTCCTTGAGGACCTCGCCGACGACCTTTTTGACCTTCTCTTGCTCGGGCGCCGTCGCTGCCCCCGTCTGATAGGCGGTGTACTGCCTCGCCCCCCCGAGCTTTTGCTTCAACTCCCAATTTTCCCGCTCGATCCGGTCCATCCGCGCCTTGAGGTCGGCCAGGTCGTCGGCCCGCGCCGCCCCCGCGCCAATCAGCAGGACGGCCAGGCCGAACGTCAGCCCGCCCGCCCTCATTCGCCACACGACGTTCCCCATCTTGGGACTCCCTTCCCCGGTTGCCCCTGTACTCCCCGAGGCTCGGTCGGCGGGGCCGCCAGGACGCGAGCTCGTTTCGCTCCCACTCTCGACCAGCGCCGGCAGTCGAGGCGAGGAGCCCACCCTCAAGGCCCTCGCCCACCCAGCGCGCTTGCTTACCGGCGGACCTCCAGCCCGTGCCGGTTGTGCCGTCTGTAGGCATTGCTCCTCTTACACTCTTCTATTCGGAAGGGAGGGAGAGGAGGGATTATGAAGATATGGGAGAAAGGGGCAGAGGGGCGAACCAATCGGGGCAAAGTTTTCCGAAGAAACAACCCCGCAAAGGGGCGAGCGAACAGCCCATCCCACCCGGTTAGCGACGCTTCGCAGCAGCGTTCGGGCAAAGACGCTTCTGCGAAGCGTCGCTAAGCGGGGCCGCCCGACGATCACCCCCAGCACACCAGCCCCGGCTCGAACGGGTTGGCGAACTGTTCCGGCGGTGATGGGGCTCTTCGTCGGGGCAGGGACGTTACTCGATCGTGCGGATTGCCTCCACCGAGTAGGCCAGGGGTGGCTCGGGGCCATCCACGGCAAACTTCACCTGCATGTGGCCGCCGCTCAACTCCAACCCGAAGGGCACACCGAGGAAAGTCTTACCGTCCCGCAGCGTGACCCGCGAGGGCCGGACGTGGCCCGTGCGGCCCATCAACTCCACCACCTTTTGGGCCACTTCCTTGGGGGCCAGGGGCTGCTGAACCAGACCGTCTGTCGCTATCGGCGGATAGAGGTAGGCCTCGAGCGCCGCGACGTCGCCGAGACGCGTCAGCTGCACCCACCCCCTGCCGCCGTCGCCGAAACGCCTCTGAGTTTCGACGAGGTGGCGGCCCAGGGGGCTTTCCGGGCTCACCAGTTTCACGTACGACGTGGGCGCCTCCGCGTCGGGGCCCCGGCCAAGGACGGCGGCGGCCGCGCCATACGCCGGTGAGAACCCTAGCTCGTCCACCCTCTTCGAGACGACGTAGAGGCCCCATTTTTCGTCGTCGGCGGTCTTCACCCAGGCGGCGGCGGACACGTCGAAGCCAGCCGCGGCCAGCCTCTCCAGCAGGTAGCGCCCGTCATCGATCCGCCCCTCTACCAGCGGCCCCGGATCCATTTCATCACCCCGTCAGGATCGTGGTTGATGGCCTGGACCAGGGCCTCGGCCTCCTGCTGGCTCCTTCGCTGGTAACGGCTGGTTTCCTTCCAGCCAGTCACGAGCTGCCAGTGATTGTCGAGCGCCGGGTTGGCCCCTCGGGCGGTCCCAAACTCCTTCTCCAGGGTAACCGCATAACCGGCGACGTAAAAGGCGCAGGCCCACCGCTTGATGCCGAGCAGCCCCTCCGCATCCTCGAGGCGGACTTCTGCCAGGGCCCAGAACTCCGCGCTGGTTGGCATCCTGCTCTGCCCTTCGAGCACCCGCTCGATTTACCACGCTTTTCCCAGAGTAGCACGGTTGCCGCACGACGCGCATCACCCCCAGCACACCAGCCCCGGCTCGAACGGGTTGGCCAGGTCGCGGTGCGCCGGCAACACCCGCACCGAGAACCCGTGCTGCCCGCTCGAACGGCACGGGATGGTGCCGGTGAACAGCCACGTCCCCCCACTGACGGGATGGCCGTTGTGCCCCATCGCCACGGTCTGCGGCCTGGGGATCTCGCCCAGGTTATCGACCAGGCCGTGGAAGAGCTGCACCTGCACGTCCTGCGGCGACAGGTTGCCCAGGTTCACCTTGGCCTTCACCTGCAACTGATTGCCCACGTGCATCGGGTCGGCCCCGTCGGCCTCCACCGCCAGCACGCGCACCTGCTGCCAGCCCCGGCCCATCGCCCGCCGCCACTCCGCCAGCGCCCGCGCCCCGGCCAACCCGTCGGCCACCAGGTGCCCGTAGCGCTCGGCCGAGGGCAGGTAACACGTCGTGGTGTACTCCGCCACCATGCGGCCGGTGTTGTAGACCGGGTTGAGCGTGGCGATCGAGCGCTTCATCATGCGCAGCCAGCTCCGCGGCAGGCCGTCGGAGGAGCGCGTGTAGAAGAGCGGGACGATCTCCTGCTCCAGCAGATCGTAGATGGCCCTCGACTCCACGTCGTCCTGGTAGGCCAGGTCGGTGTACTCCTCGCCCGCCCCGATCGCCCAGCCGTTGTCGGCCTCGTGTCCTTCCACCCACCAGCCGTCGAGGATGCTCAGGTTCAGCCCGCCATTAGCGGAAACCTTCATGCCCGACGTCCCCGACGCCTCCAGGGGCCGGCGCGGGTTGTTGAGCCAGACGTCCACCCCCTGCACCATGTAGCGGGCCACGTTCATGTCGTAGTCTTCGAGGAAGACCACGCGCCGGCGGAACTCCGCCCGCCGCGCGAACTGCATGATCTCCGCGATCAGCTCCTTGCCGCCGTGGTCCTTGGGGTGGGCCTTGCCGGCGAACAGGATCTGCACGGGCCGATCCTTGTTGGTGATGATCGCCGTCAGCCGTTCCAGGTTGCGGAAGATCAGCGTGCCGCGCTTGTAGGTGGCGAAGCGCCGCGCGAAGCCGACCGTCAGCGCGTCGGGGTCGAGCACCTCGTCGGCCCGGGCGATCTCGGCCGGCAGGCCCCCGCGGTTGCGGAGCTGCTGCTTGAGCCGGCCGCGACAGAACGCCACCAACCGCTCGCGGCGCCGTTCGTGGGTGCGCCACAGTTCGGCGTCGGGGACGGTCTCGACGCGCTTCCAGACGTTCTCCTCGCCGGGCCTGCCGTCGCGCTTGGTGCCCAGGTAGCGGTCGTAGAGCTGCGTCATGTCCGCCGAGATCCAGCTCTGCACGTGGATGCCGTTGGTGATCGACACGATCGGCGCCTCGGTGTCGGGGAGCTCCGGCCAGATCGACTTCCACATCTTGCGCGACACCTGCCCGTGCAGCTTGCTCACCCCGTTGGCGACGTTCGCCAGCCGAATCGCCAGTACCGTCATGCCGAACGGCTCGTTGGCGTCGTGAGCGTTTTGCTTGCCCAGGGCCAGGAACTCGTCCCGGCCGATCTTCAGCCCCGGCAGGTAGTGCGAGAAGTAGTGGTCCATCAGCGGCGCCGGGAAGACGTCGTTGCCGGCCGGCACCGGCGTGTGCGTCGTGAAGGCGGTCCCCGCGGCGATGGCCTCCCGGGCCGTCGCGAAATCGACGCCCGTCCGCTCGATCAGCGAGCGAATGCGCTCCAGGCCACAGAACGCGCTGTGCCCCTCGTTCATGTGGCAGACGGTGGGCGGCTTGCCGAGGGCGACGAGGGCGCGCACCCCGCCGATGCCCAGGACGATCTCCTGGCGGATGCGCATGTCGTGATCGCCGCCGTAGAGCCGGGCGGTGATGGTGCGATCTTCCGGCGAGTTCTGCGGGATGTTGGTATCGAGCAGGTAGAGCGGAATGCGGCCCACCTGGATGCGCCAGACGCGCACGGCCACCTCGCGCCCGGGCATCGGAATGCGCACGAGGAGCGGCGAGCCGTCGGGGAGCGTTTCGGGAACGAGGGGCAGGTTGAAGAAGTCGTTTTCGGGATAGCGCTCCTGCTGCCAGCCGTCCACGGTGAGATACTGGCGGAAGTAGCCCTCGCGGTACATCAGCCCGACGCCGACGAGCGGCAGACCGAGGTCGGAGGCGCTCTTCATGTGATCGCCGGAGAGCACGCCGAGGCCGCCGGAGTAGACGGGGACGCTCTCGTGCAGGCCGAACTCGGCGCTGAAGTAGGCGATGCGCACGTCGGCGGCGCTGGCCGCCTGGGGCCCGGAGACGACGACCTCCTGGAACCAGGCCGACGAGCTCATGTAGGAGTCGAGGGCCTCCTCGACGCGGTCCATGTGGGCGAGGAAGCCGTTGTCGGCGACGAGCTGCTCGAACTTGGCCTGCTCGACGGCGCCGAGGAGCTTGACGGGGCTGTGCTCGACGGTCTCCCAGAGGTCGGTGTCGATGCGGCGGAAGAGGGCGATGGCATCGTGGTTCCAGCACCACCAGAGGTTGTAGGCGAGCTTCTGCAACGGCCGCAGGCGGTCGGGCAGGTTGGGAAGCACCGTGAAGGTCCGAATGGGATGCGGGGGCATGGTATAGGTCCGTCTATTAGTGGCGACCTGTTCTACCAGCAATCCGAAGGGCCCGCGGCCATCCGTGGCTGGCGCCGTCAGGAACGCCCGGCCTCGCCCGGCGGGAGTGCGGAGAGAGCGCACGCGGTGGCCGGGCGGTGTCCATTCGCCCCTAGCATAGTTTTCCCGGCCGGAAAATCAATCGCGGTTTGCCCAGCTTGCCATTTGACGGGGCGGCTAAATGGGGGCTTGCCCGTTGCCCTCGCCCTCGCGCCGTGTTACCTTGCTCGAACCGCCCCACACGCTCCCTCGATGGGCCCCGCCATGTCGCGCTGTCTCGCCGTCTCCCTGTTGCTATTCCTCACCCCCACTCTCCGCGCCAACGAGGAGAAGCACGGCCCCGACTCCACCGAGCAGCCCGGCGTGCCGCGCGGCACCGTCACCAAACACGCCTGGAAGACGAGCAAGGTCTTTCCCGGCACCGAGCGCGCGTACTGGGTCTACGTCCCGGCGCAGTACGACAAGACGAAGCCCGCCTGCGTCATGGTCTTTCAGGACGGCGCCTGGTACGTCGCCCCGAAGGGCGACTTCCGCGTGCCGACCGTCTTCGACAACCTCATCCACAAGAAAGAGATGCCCGTCACCCTCGCCGTCTTCATCGACCCCGGCGTGGTCCCCCCGGCCGACAAGGGACAAACGGCTCGCCAAAACCGCAGCTTCGAGTACGACACCCTCTCCGACCAGTACGCGCGCTTCCTGGAGAAGGAGATGTTGCCCGAGGTGGGCAAGAAGTACAACCTCCGCCAGGACGCCGCCGGCCGGGCCATCTGCGGCATCAGCTCGGGCGGGATCTGCGCCTTCACCGCCGCGTGGGAGCGGCCCGACCTGTTCAGCAAGGTGCTGAGCCACGTCGGCAGCTTCACCAACATCCGCGGCGGCGACGTCTACCCCGGGCTGGTCCGCAAGACGGAGAAGAAGGCCATCCGCGTCTTCTTGCAGGACGGCGAGAACGACCTCGACAACCTGCACGGCTCCTGGCCCCTGGCGAATCGCCAGATGGCGGCGGCGCTCAAGTTCGCCGGGTACGATTACAAGTTCGTCATGGGCCAGGGCGGGCACAACGGCCGGCACGGCGGCGCCATTCTGCCGGAGTCGCTAAAGTGGCTGTGGCGAGGCGAGAAGTGAGGATTAGCGACGCTTCGAAGAAGCATCCAGGACACCTCGGAGAACAACATGCGCCACGTCGCGAGTGTGTTGGTCGGCCTCCTCGTCGCCGCGCCGGTCGCGGCCCAGGACATGCCGCTGTCGAGCTTCCTGGTGCCGGGCGAGGGGTGGAAATCGGTGCGCAAGGAGCTCGCGCCAGCGCACCTCTTCGCCGGCGACAAGACCGGGAAGCCCCACCTTCTGGACCTGGTGGTGACGTCCTCCGGCCACGCCTACGGGGCCAGCGCCGACCCACCCGCCATCTTCCTCGTCAAGCCGGACGCGACGAAGCGGATCGTTGCGGCGAGTTGGGGGACCGCGCGGTCGAACCTGGCAATGGTCCTGTCGCCCGACGGCGGGACGCTCGTCGTCAGCGACCCGGAGCGCTACCGGCTGACGGCCTTTCGCGTGGAGAAGAACGGCGACCTGACGGCCGGCGAGGGCTACTACGCCCTGCGCAAGCGCCGGCGCGCAAGCTCCGGGCCCATCCGCATGGCCTTCGACCGTGCAAACCGCCTTTATGCCGCCACCCCCGAAGGAGTGCAAATCTTCGACCCCACGGGACGCCTGTGCGGCGCCCTGCTCAGTCCCGAACGCGCCGACGTTACCGCCGTCGCCCTTGGCGGGCCCGACTTCGACCGCCTCTACGTCATCTGCGGCGGCAAGGCCTACGTCCGCAAGATCAAGCCGTCCCCTCCGCCGAAGAGGAAGAAGTGATGCACGCCGCCTTCCTCCAGGCGATCCGCGAGGCCCCCGACGACGACGTGCCCCGCCTCGTGTACGCCGACTGGCTCGAGGACCAGGGCGAGGCCGCCCGCGCCGAGTTCATCCGCCTGCAAATCGACCTCTGCCGACCCGCCGGAGAGCGCGAACAGCGCCTCGTCCAGTTGCGCCGCCTGCGCGCGCTGATCGTCCAGCACCTCCCCGGCTGGCTCGGCAAGCTCGGCGAGTGGTCCCCGGGCGCCCTGTTCGAGCGCGGCTTTGTCGAGAGCGTGGTCCTGGAGGCCAGCACCTTCCTCAAGGAGGGCCGCGCCCTGTTCGCGACACACCCCCTCTGGAAAGTGCGCCTGTGGCGGGCCTCGCCCGCCTTGCTCTCGGCCCTGCTCGACATGCCCGAGATCGCTCAGGTGCGGGCGCTCGACCTCAGCCACAACAACCTCAGCGACGAGGGCGCCGAGGCCCTCGCGGCGGCCCCCAACCTGGCCTCCCTCACCTCCCTCGACCTCAGCCACACCAAGCTTGGCACGAACGGCGCCCGGGCCCTGGCGCGCACGCCTCATCTCCGCCGCCTCACGGCCCTCGACCTGCGGCGCAATCCCATCGGCCAGGAGGCGCACGCGGAACTGCACAAGCGCTTCGGGAGGAGGGCCTGGCTATGAGGGGTAGGCGCGCAATCGTGCGAACCGCGGCGAAACGACATCCTTCGTT
>JBBSEZ010000303.1:0-12347 GCA_038239195.1 Gemmatales bacterium | reverse complement strand
GTCGCGTGGGCCGGCCGCGCTAAAGGGGTCGCTGGGGCAGAGGAAGGCAGGGACCTGGGTGGCGACAGAGGCGCTGCTCTGGTAGAGGGTGTTGGTGGGGATGTTGGCCTGGCGGTAGAGGTTGTCCTGCTCCAGGTAGGGGAGCAGCAGCGCCAGCCAGCTCCACGCCCTGGTCTGTGGGCCGAGCCCTCCCCCGTCTACCAGGGAGTTGCACGGCAGTGCGTTATTCGCGTCGTGGTAGTGGTGCGTGGCCAGGGCGATCTGCCGCAGGTTGTTCCGGCAGCGGACGCTGGCGGCGGCGGCACGCGCCTGCTGAATCGCGGGCAGGAGCAGTCCCATCATCGTGCCCATGATGGCGATGACCACCAGCAACTCGATGAGGGTCATGGCAAGTCGGGCTCCTGGGGCCTTCCTGTGCATGACCCTACCTCCTCCAGTGTCCTGTAGTGGCTTGGCGATCGGGAGGCCCGGCTTGCGAAATCAGGCCTTGGCCCTGCCCTGGAGGCGGCGCCTGACGAACAGGCCCCCCCAGGCGGCAAGGAGGAGGGCGAGGGTGCCGGCGGAGGCGGCCAGGATGGTGGTTCGATTCCAGAAGGGGGGCGGCAGGGGCCTCTCCCGCAGGCTGGCGTCCGCCACCAACTGGTAGCCATCCTCGACTTTCTCCCACCGTCCGTTCACCAGGTCCTTCGTGGACAGCGCGTGCATGATCGTCCAGACCGGGACGTTGGACATCTGCATGCTCCCCAGTTGGGGGTCGTGCCG
Source organism: Gemmatales bacterium (assembly GCA_038239195.1). Classification (GTDB taxonomy): domain Bacteria; phylum Planctomycetota; class Planctomycetia; order Gemmatales; family Gemmataceae; genus JBBSEZ01. The sequence continues at coordinate 11,585 of JBBSEZ010000303.1, read as the reverse complement.
CTCCAGGCCGGTGCCCAGCGTCAGGGATAGCCCGGTCGCCTCCTGGAGGCGCTGCAAGACATCCGCCAACGGCGGGTCGGTCTCGACGAGGCTCAGCCGGGCCTGTAGCCTGAGGTCGTACGACAAGGGCGACCAACGGCCGGCGGGGCGCAACTTTGCCTTCGTCAGCGCCGTCGGCCGGGTGGGAGGCGCCGGGGCCGCGACAGCCGGTTGGGTAATGCGCGCGTGCAAGTCCTTCCGGCCGTTCACGTACCTCTCGTGCTCCCGCCACCATTTCTCGCCCTGGGCCCATTTCTGCCGGACCATCAACACCTCCTTGCCGCCTACCCGGTAGGTCGCTTGCAAAGTGATGTCGCTGCCGGACACCCGCCGCTCGACGGCCAAGGTCGCCAGACCGACCTTGGCCTGGAACGGTCGCTCCGGCAGAGGGAAGAACTCCAGGGGGATCCCTTTGGGGGCCCCCTTGATGATGGCCCCGGCGCCGAGCGTTTCGAGGGTTGCAGCGCACGGGCCATGCACCCGGCCGACTTTCCTCGGCCAGCCCGCCTGCTTGTCGATCGCGAAGTAGTAGCCCCTGCCCACGTCCGCCCGGACACCGTTGTCGCAAACGAAGAACACTTTCCAGCACGCGACTGCCTCCACTTGCTCCGTCCCCACGACGGCGACGAACATGCCGAAGTGGGCAACGGGGGCAGGGGCCTCCTCGCCGGCGGCACCATCTGGGGAAAAGCACTTGACGGAGATCCTCCACGCCTCACCCGCCTTCCACAAGGCGGTCGGGGGATGCGCGCCGGGGCCGGCGAGTGCGGGGGCGGCCAGCAGCAGGGAGACGAAGGGGACCAACACGGACGGCAACAGGACCGCAGTCATCGACCCACCTCCCGCTGTCTCGAACATCCGCACCAAAGGGCCCCAAGCCAAGTTTGCAGTGCAGAAGAGCCGCAGTCGCTGCTCCGGGGGGCCCCAGAAGGTCGGCGCGAATGGGCAAAAACTCACTTCGCGCTCAGTCCGGCCTTCCGCCGGCCGTAGTAAAGCCCCAGGACGAGGCCAGTGACCGCCAGGGCCGTCCCAGAGAGGGCAGCGACCCACCACAGATTGGCGCCGCGCGAGCGCGTCGAGCCCGGCCCCTCTTCGGGGGGCTGTTCCGGGGCCGAGGCCGCCGAGTTCCCTTCCGCCGCACCGGAGAGGGTGACGAGGGTGGACACCTTGAGCCACTCGTGGAGGGGCTCCGTCCTGCGGTCGTTCACAATCTTTTTGTCCTCCACCATGCGCAGCAACTTCTTGCGGGTCTCCTCGTTGATGAAGGGCCGGCACGCCGCAGGCCGGTCCCTGAAAAAGCATTCCGACAGCAACATGAGGATGTTGCCGATCTCCCTGGGATGGCTTTTGTTGCGCTCCGCCTCGAACACGAGGTCGATCACGGCAAGGATAATAGCCCGGTCCGCCACGGGGTCGCGGGCTACTACCGCCCTCAAGCCGTCAAAAACGCCCGCCCTTTCCCAGAAGGGCACCTTTTTCTCCCGGAGATATTCCGCAGCCGCCAGCGCCACTTCCTTGTCATCGAACAGAAGCCTGTCAGTGGACGCAACCAACCCGAAGAAGACGGAACTCAGGCTTGCCTTTTCCTTCCGGATGGTGGCCGCCAAGGCCGCCGGGACCGCCTTCTTCTCGCGGGAAACGGCCCTGCTGAACACCTCGCATTCGTGCCACACCTTTTCGGGGGATCTGCCCCAGGACAACGGCTCCATCTCCCTGGCGGCCCGGACGGCTTCGCCGTTGAACGCCACCACGAGCAACTCCCCCTTCTTCGTGGGGAACCAGTCTTGCAGGCCCAGTCGGCCGGGGATGACGTCAAGCTCCCGAACCTCTTGCCCCACGATGATAACCTCTGGAACCTCTTGCTCCACGAGCACCCGAAAGGTCTTGACCCGCAGAGGCGTCGGCACGCTCGCCTTCACCGTAACTTCTACTTCCAGCCAACGCATCGGGATGTCGCCAATGGGCTTCCCCGCAAACGGGGTGGCAGCCCGCACCTCCAGGAGCACGGCATTCGCCTTGCCGAGACGGCCGTACTTGGGCCTGCCTTTCACGACCTCACTGGCGCCAACGGGGTGCAGGAGCAGGCCGAGAAGGCCCGACACTGACACCACCCAGGCGGTACACCTTGTCGCTGCTACCCGGCTCATCGCGCACCTCTTTGGATCGAGGAAAGTTCGTACGGGCGCAGAGATAAAGCCTCTCAGGCTTAGGTTAGGCTTTCGAGTCTGACGCTCCTCGCAACCGCCTGCCCATGAGGCTCCCAAGGAAGAACGGGCTTCCTGCATGGAGGTCTCAAGACCGCGCCGCGAACAGAACTGGAAAGCTTGAACTACGCTCCCTCCACCACCCCTGCGGCTAGCGTCTCACAAGCCCCTGTCCCATAATCACCCTTTCACCTTATCTGTTTTGCCCGCTCACCGGCAAGCCCTGGTTGGGCTTCTCCTTTCAGCTTTCCCAACGCCGATCCGAGAACTCGGAAGGGGCTAAGCAGTACCACAGAAGTTGTTTCCCAGTGAAACCCAGTAACACAATAGCGTCCGGTTTGGCAAGTGTGAACAGATTTTTCCCTAACTGCTTATTGGAGAATAAATGAGCCCGTAGCCGCGGTAGTGGGTGGCCTCACTTCCAAGTTGGTCGCTGTCGCGGCCTGGGCTGGCGGAAATACAGCCGGCGGGTTCCATGGGGACGATGTTCCCATGGTGGCCGACATGAAGGTGAGCTGGTAGTTGGCCGGTGGTTTCGCGGGCGATACGCCCCACTTTCCGCTCATCCACCACTCTACCTGGTAGGCCACCGTGAACGTCCTGAACCCGACGGAATTCGGGATGTTGGGTGTTGGTTGGCCCCCCCCATTCGAATTCGTCCAGCCGGTCAAATAGGCGGTTGCCTCAAAGTTGAACTTGACGGAGTGTAAATTTCCTGTGCTAGGCCACTTCAGAGAATAGGGCATGGCAGGGGAATCGACAGCCCTGATGTTCCTCGCCTGCCCAATGGCAAGTGGTGTAGCCCCAGCGACTCCTCCGTCAACTGGCGACGTGCTTAACATGACGTCGGACCCGCCATCGATGTTGTTTGGCTTACCACAATCGAGCAGGGGGAGCGGCATTCCTCCTGCTGGGCTCGGAGGAGGTGGCTGCCCGATAATAAAGGTCGTTCTGGAGAACGTCTTCGTTTTCTTATCAAACTTGATCCCGCCATTGATAGCATGGATCCAGGACAAAGTCTTCGCGGCCTTACCGGGGAGCGACTTGTATGTGCCAACCGGGGCCTTTTTCGTCAGGACATTGGCCCAACCGACATAGGCCCGGTCAAGGCCGCGCTGACCATCCTTTCCGCCCCCTATCAAGGTCACGTCTGCATCGAGTTCTACAGCGGCGGCCTTCTTCATGGCAACGATGAAATTTCCCGTGGTGACACGCACGCGATCCGATTTCACAGGCGGCGAAAGGGTGGCCTTGAAGTTCGCCAAATTGAATCTGCTCTTATCTGTTGTGACCTTAACTTGGACAAGGAGTAGCGGCAGGGAGATGCCAGGCTCATTTGCGTCCCACTTGCCGTCACCGTTCTTGTCGATGAAGGCAATGACTTGGAACGAGCCCACGGCATTGGTCGATAGCGTAGCCTTGGTCTGAGCGCCCGGGGTGATAGTGGGGACGTTGGCCCCCAGGGCTGCCACGGCGGCCGCGTCGCCGGGATCGCGAACTACCTGGAAAACAACGCCTATCGTACCTTTGGTCACCGTTGCTTCGAGGGAGACCGTGCCACTATTCTGGAAGAGTACGAGGGCATCTGGGGCGTCGAAGTAAAAATCCTGGAAGTCCAGCTTGTTATTCGTCGCGGTGATCGCCAGTGTAGACTTGAACGACAGATCCACTGGCGCGGGCCAGTTGTTCGCCGGGTTCAGAGCGCCCGGTGTTTTCACGCCGTTCTTGTCCCGTCGGGTTTTGGGCGGTGTGGACGGGACCGTGGCAATTAGGTCTTGCCCCGTCCCAATCACCAGGACGGGAGGTGCGACAAGAAGGAGTGTTGCGTTGAAGACGACCCCGAGGACGGCATTCGTCGGGCCGCTCAGCGCCAGGTTGACCGTTTTGCCTCCCGTGCTGAGAGGGGCGTTCGGGCCGAGCGGCACCGCGAAGGTCTGCGACACCGCGCCCGGGTGGAAGGTCAGCGTACCGCTTGTCGGCAGGTAATCCCCCGCGACGGCCGTCCCGTCGCTGGTCGCGTAGTTGACCGTCACCGAGAGCGCGGAGGTGCCGCCGAGGCCCACTGTAATGATTGCCGCGCCGTCCGTTACGTTGGCGCTGTAGGTGCTCACGTCGAACTGCACGGTGGGCAGCGGCGCGACGTCGTCCAAAATGCTAACCGTAGCGATGCTGGGGATGCCCACGGTCGCGATCGTCGCGCCGGTGAGGCTCAAGCCGAAGTCCTTGGACGGCTTCGGTGTCGAATCCTTGATGATCGTCACCTGGAAACTCTTGCTCGTCTCGCCGGGGGCGAAGGTCACCACCCCCACCGCCGGCAGGTAATCCGCAGGCGCTGTCGCCGTGCCGTCGTTGGTTGCGTAGCTCGCGGTGACCACCTCGCTCGAGACGGCGCTGAGCGTCACGGTGATGGTCGCCGACCCCGCGCTATTGTTCACCGAGTAGGTGCTGGGCTCGAACTGCACCGTGGGGACGGGCGGGGCCGTCTGGGCCCGGGCCGTGCCCCCGCTCAGCAGGACCGCCAGCCCAACCAGAGCGGGCCAAAAACCCAACCCCCGACCGGCGTAGCGTCGCATGCTGCCCGCGCATTCGTGGAGGCTCGCGACTCGGACTCATCCCTCGATCGCGCAGGCGATCCCATGCGCCGCCTGCCCCGTTCTTCTCTGTTCCCCTCGCTCCTCTCCTCCCTGCCCCCATCGTCGGACCGCTTTCGCGCCAAGCGCCGGCCGCCGACCAACCGCGCAAGAAGCGCGGCGGGCTACCCGGTCATCCCCGCCAGCAGCGCCTCCGAAGATCGAGCAACGCCTCTCGTGACGGGACCGCGTGCTCCATGCGGAGCCCTTGCTGGCCATTGACTCCGAGGAGAACCTGCCCGAGTTCTGTGATACCGAGAAGAGATTGGGGGCGGAGCCCCTCGCGCCGCATGAACCGACGCAGGTGAAGGTTGGAAGTTAGAGTATCAGGCGCAACACTCGACTACAAGGCCCTGGGCTGGATTTAACTTTCTTGTCCCGAGGAGGGAGGGATCTGAGACTTCGCCGGGCTTAAATTCAACAGCCCGTTGAAGATGTCTTCGCTGGGTTGCCCGCGCCTCGTCGAACGAGGCGGGCACCGTCAGCACGATGGCCTGCTTCACCAGCCGGGCCTCGGGCCGGTCGCGCGCCATGACGTGGTCCCAGCCCTCGGCGAGGTGGCGCAGGTAGCGCGCGGACGCCTCGACGGGAGAGACGCGCGGGACGTCCGGGGGAGCGCTCCAGGGCAAGAGCGGGGCCGAGCGATCGACGCCGGGGTGACAGAGCCACGACTTGGCGGACGCGACGAGTCGGCCGGGGACGCGCCCCCCGTGGTTGCGCGCGAATTCCCCCACGGCGTAGTCGCGCTCGGGGGCCCAGGGCAAGGCCGTCGAGCCGGGGGGCAGGTCGTGGGCGCCGGGCAGGTAGAGGAACGAGGGCAACAGCGCCCGCTCCTTCACTTCGTTGGCGGCGACAAGTTGCGGCACCGGGAACGGCTTGACGTCGACGCGCCCCCCACTCTGGCGCATGCGCTCCAGGTCGAGGTAGGCCAGCGCGTTATTGGTGGTGCCGAGGTCGATGCCGATCAGGTAGCGTGACATGGTCGGGGGCCCGGGCCCGCCCGGCCGTCTCGACGCATGGCGCACTGCCTGGAGAGGGGCCGAACGGGCGGTCGAGGTCGTGAGAGCCCAGAGCGCCTGCTCCCTTCATCATACGACCTCGGGGCAGGGCCCAACTACCCCGGAGCGCCACGAGGAGCGTTTCACGGCCTGCTTCAAGGGCGGGTAGCAGCCCGTTGCCGTTTCTGTGCAAGTTGCTGTGCAAATCGGTCACACCCCCCTCGGAGGCCCCTCCCCCTTCCGATGGGGGGCCACCGAGTCACCTGCTCACCAGGGCGGGAGGGTGACAGGCTACTCCGGCAACGCAAGTCGTTGTCAGGACACGGTCTGCGCCAGCAGAGAGAGTCACGTGCTCACGTGGTCACGCGGCAGGGGGGAGCCATTGTCGGGCATTGGCCGTAACTGCGCGAGGTGCGCGAGGGGCGCTCCTCGGCACCGACAACGTCTGCCACTTCCGCGCCCTCTTCAAGAGCGAGTTCTCTAACTGTCCTGACGCGAGTGATGAACGCGTCCTACCGACTTCTGGCCCCGCCCGGAGGCGATGCACTCTTCGGGGGCTCGACGACCAGGTAGAGGATCACACCGGAGCTCTCGGCGACACGCCTGAACCGGCCTGGGTGCTGGGCGAGGCACTCCTCGAATCCTTGGAAGTTGTGCCAGCCGCTCGCGGGCTGACGCGGCCGGGCGGCAATGATGCTCACCCGCCTCTCGTCGAGCAGTTCCATCAGCCCCTCGGGCGACGCCACGTACACGGGTTGGCACACGCGGAACTGCCGCCGCGAGCCGAAGAACGGGTAGCAGCGGTGGTCGAGCACACACACGGTGCCCGCCGGTTCCTCCCGGGCGAGGTAGGTGAATCCCCTCCCGCCCAGTACCCGGTCGTAGTGGGCGGCGAACCCCTGGTGCCAGTTTTGAGCCAGGCGGGAACAAGCCCACGTCCAGGCGGGGAAGGTGGCGGCGAGCAAGCCGACCAGCAGCCACCGCCGCGCCCCAGGCCACTCCCGGACGAGCAGTACGAGCAGTAGGCCGGCCAGGACCAAGTTCCCGCTGAGCAGCAGGCCGTCTAGCTTCTCCGGACCTTGCCGGGTGTCGCTTCGGACGACCTGAAACAGGACCGCTACGGCCAGGACGAGAAGGAGCAGATATGGGCACTTCCACCACAGGCGCCGCCAGAGGCTTGTCTTGGCCCCAGGCTCGCCCTTGCCGAACCGCAGCAGCCATGCCTGGGCGTCCCCGACGAGGAAAACCGCAGCGAGCATCGCCGTGTTGAGGAAGCACAGCCCGTAGCGCACGGGGCAATACTGCCAGTGCATCTGGTTGAGCGTCCCCGGGTCGTCCTCTACCGCAAACGGGGTGATGGCCAGCAGCAGCCCGGTCCCGGCGAGCAGGGCCGCCAGCGCCAGCCTCACCCCGGCCCCCGACGCGCCCCTACGGTAGAGCCGTAGCCCCCCGGAGGCCATGAGCCACGCCAGCGACAGGGGGGCCAGGAGAAACCCCGCCAGTTGACAAGGCCCGGTCATCTTCCAGATGGCTTGGACGTACAGCCACAGCAGTTCGGGCCGGTTGTTGCCCAAGAACGAGGTGTGGGCCACGTCGGGGTAGATTCTCGTCATCAAGTCGGGATGGGTGAAGAGCTCTTTCGGATACAGCGGACTGCCGGTCACGGCGAAGTTCCGGAAACACCAGTAGCTGCCGAGAAGGAGGCAGCCGGTCCCGCCGGCTAACAGCACCCGCAGCGAGGCAGAAGGCCCACGGGCAGCAGCCCAGATGGCCCAGACGGCCAGAGCGAGGGCCGCGTAGCCAAGGGCATAGTATTTCATCCCGGCGAGCAGGCCCAGGCAGATAGCCCCGAGCAAGACGTCTGCGCGGGCGGGCCTTTCAGCATGGCGGAAGGCGTACAGCAGCGCGGCGAAGAAGGCGGCGGCCACGGCGACGTCGTTCTCCGCATCGACGAGTTGAGTCAGGGCGACGTGGTGACAGACCGCGGCCAGGCCCGACAAATGTGCCAGGGGGGCAGACAGGCCGAGCCGGCGAGATAGACCGACCGTGGCGCAGGCTAGCAGAACCGTGGCAGGCAGGTTGTTGAGTGCGACGAGGAAGTCACCGGAGAACGGGGCGACCGCCCACAGAGCAAGCAGTTCGTTGTTCCCGGGGTAACTCCATCGCCCGCAGTCGGGAGCGTAGAGGCTGCGGGCCTGGAGCCAGTGATCGACAAGCGGGATGTGATAAGTCAGCGAGTCCCAATCCGATGGGAACTTAAGCAGCCCACCGATCACGACGCGACCGGCCCAGAACGCGAGCACGCTTCCCCACAGCAGCGCCGCGAGCAGTCCTCGACCTCGCAAGAGAGGTTGCGGCACGGGTGGCGGCCGACGGAAGCGGCGCCAAGACAAGGCCGCCAGGCAAATCGCCGCCACCCCCAGGAGCAGCGTGGGGCCACTCAGGCAGCCGGCCACGCCAAGCGTGGTGGCGACCGCGACAACACAGGCCATGCCGAGGGCGATGGCGTGGCCGACGGTTTCCAGCAAGTCGTCCTCCGGGAAGAGCGACCGCGCTTCGGCCCAGGCCGTGAAGCCGAGGAGGAGGTTGACGAGCAGCCAGCAGGGCGCGGCGACGACGTCGCCCCCTGCGGCCCCACCCAGCGGCGGAAGAAGGACGTCGAGAAACGTCATACCGTTCCTTCCGCCGCACCACAGGCCTCCGGCCCGGCGCCGGTTGGCTTGCGGAAGACGAAGAGGTTGTTGAGCCCCAGTTGGAAGCGCTGGCGGTGCTCGAGTGTGAACCCGGCTGGGGGGAATAAAGTGGGCACCTCCCCAGGGGAAAAGCCGTAATGCTGCTCGACCGACATCCCGTCGGCGAGCCGGAGCCGGCACAGGAGATCGACGAGCGCATCGACGCTTGGCGAGGGGACGGTGAGGATGAGCCGCCCGCCCGGCCTCAGGAGCCGATGTAGTTCCCCCGGTAAGTCCGCGTTGTCGCGGATGTGTTCGAGGGCGGCCAGCATCACGATGGCGTCGAAGGAGGCGGGGGGCAGGGGAGTGGCGGGCGGGAAGGCCTCCGCGACGAGGCGAAAGCGCTCGCCCGTATAGGGCTGGGCCAGAGGGTCGAAGCCGACGCCTGAACCGAGGCGAGTACCCAGGCGGCGGAAGAACTCGCCTTGGTGGCAGCCGACGTCCAGGAGGGCCACGCCGGGCGGCACCCACCGAAGGGCCATCCGAAAACGCCACCGCATCAACACTTTATCGAGCAGTCGCATAACCTTCCGCTCGCACAGATTGCGCCGGTTGAAGGGGAAGGACGCCGCCCCCCGCGGCGGCCCCGAGGCGCAGCACGCCCAGGAAAAAGGCATTGAAGACCGTTTGCAGGCCCAGAAGCATGAGGCCCGCACCGCAGACGGCACAGCGGAGGCTTGCGACGTCGGGGCTTGCCGGGCCCGCTCCCGAGCCGACCGCCAAGGACCAGGCCGTCGTCACCAACCCGGCCAGGAACGCGGCCGTGCCGAGGACGAGTGCGCCTTCCAAGGAGTACCGATTCAGGCAGCATCTTGCGTGGCCCGCGGCCCCGGCGGGGCGGTTTTTGTCCTGGGCGAACGCCCAAAGCCAGAAGGCCTGGTGACCGCCGACGAGGCAGGGACCGGCCAGGAGTAGGGCGTGCAAGCCCAACGTAGGCCCGGCCAGGGCGCTACAGAGCACACCGCCGACAGCGAGAAGGAAAAGGCAAACGGCGGGAATCAAGAACAGCCAGCGGGGGCTCATGAGAAGCAGGAAGCGCAGGTGGCGCCAGCCATCTCGGAAGCTGCGCAGGTGCGGCGGCCGGTCGCGGCCATCGGGGTACAACACCGTGGGCACCTCGCTCATTCTCAGCCCGAGCAAGGCGGCTTTGACCACCATCTCGCTGGCGAACTCCATGCCTGTGGTGTTCAGCCCGAGCCGGGCGTAGGAATCTTTTCGGAAAGCCCGCAGACCGCAGTGGGCATCGCCGACCGGGGTACGGAAGAAAAGGTTGAGGATACCGCTGAGGACGGGATTGCCGACGTAGCGGTGCAGCCAGGGCATGGCGCCGGGGCGGATTCCACCTCGAAAGCGGTTACCAATAACCAAGTCATCGCCCGCCTTCAAGCGCTCGATAAACGGGTCGAGTGCGCTGAAGTCGTAAGAAGCGTCCGCGTCGCCGATTATGACGAAGCGCCCCTGGGCGGCGGCGATCCCGCCTAGCAGAGCGCTCCCATACCCCAGCCGGGCCACACGCACCACGCGGGCACCGTGCGCTCTCGCGATCTCGGGGGACCCGTCCGTGCTCATGTTGTCGGCGACCACGACCTCGCCGGCTACGCCGAGCCGGGCGAGGGCGCCTAACGCCTTGTCCACGCACCGGCCGACGGTGAGCGCCTCGTTGAGGCACGGCATGACGACCGAGGCATCGACTGCCAACGGGATGCGAACAGGCGGTTCGGCGGGGGGGCACTCCGGCTGGGGCATGGGGTTCTTCCTTGCTACTGCCGATACACGACGAGACCAGGCAGGTCGCGTTTCAGTGCTTCGAGGCCTTTGTTCGTGATCTTGCCGTTCTTCGAGACCCAAAGGTGGGCGAGGGCTGGCGACTTTTTGAGGTGCAGCAGCGCGTTGTCGGTCACCTGCGTGTCCGCCAAGCCAAGCGCCTCCAGGCGAGGCAGAGAGTGGAGCTTGGCGATACCGTCGTCGGTGACACTGGCGCCGTACAAGCTGAGCCGCCGCAAGGCGGTCAGGGCTTTGACGTGGTCGAGGGCCAGGTCATCGACGTGCTTCCCTTCCAGGGTCAACTCGATGACCCGTCCCTGGTTGTCGAGCTTGTGGGCCCCGTGGTAGCTTTGCAGGGCGTCGATGGCGGGCTTGTCCTCGGCAGCGAGCTTGGGCGCTTTGCCGCAGCCCGCGCTCAGCAAGCAACCGGCGAGAAGCACTGCGACGGCGGAAACGCCACGAAGGTGGCGAGGGCGCCAGTGGTGCGGAAAACGGCTCATGACGGCATAACTCCAAGGCGGTCAGTCACCGACGGGGGATCGAGATTGCGAGTAAGCGGGGCCCTCAGGGCAACGCGACGACCTCACCGCCCTGAATGGTGGCCAGCGCGCGGTAAACCGTGAGGTCGACGTCATCGCGGACGAACCGGACCGAGCAATCGGCCAAGGCGAAATGAACGCCGCCCCGATGGCGGCTCGAAAAGCCATAGGTGTTCCCCCAATCCCAGGGGTCGTAGGGCTTACCGTCCTCCTGCGTGGCGTTCGGGGCGATCGCGCAGGTGCCGACGGCGTTGTTCGCGTACGGCCAGGAACACCACTTCGTCCACTCCGGCAGGGCCTCCCCGACCATGAAGGTGTTGCTCAGCCCGTCGGTAATGGCGAGCAAGGTCTTCTTGTGTTGGTAGTCGGAGCGGTAGAATAGGCCGTCGCCGTTGGTGTGGCCGTTGATGTTGCCACTGGGGCCGACGTTCCGCCAGCGCGAGTCACCCCAGGCCCAGTTGGAGCCGCCGACGCCCTTGTAGTTGGTCTGGCCCGCCAGGATGGGCGGCGGGTTCCACATGCCAAGGTCGGCCGCGTCGTCGCGTGGGCCGGCCGCGCTAAAGGGGTCGCTGGGGCAGAGGAAGGCAGGGACCTGGGTGGCGACAGAGGCGCTGCTCTGGTAGAGGGTGTTGGTGGGGATGTTGGCCTGGCGGTAGAGGTTGTCCTGCTCCAGGTAGGG
>JBBSEZ010000302.1:0-12368 GCA_038239195.1 Gemmatales bacterium | reverse complement strand
GGCGATGGCCAGCACCTTCCGCCCGTCCGGACTGAACGCGACCCGCAATCCGGGCCCGGACAGCCGGGGGCCGATTTCCAGGCCCGCCGCCGCGTCCCAGAGGCGGACACCCCCGCGGTCCGCAATGGCCAGCCAGCGCCCGTCCGGACTGAACGCGATCGATTCCGCCGGCCCCTCGCACGCGATCGGAAGGGCGACCTCCCTTCCTGTGTCCGCGAACCAGACGCCAACAGTCCCGTCATTGCCGGCGACCGCAACCGTTTGGCCGTCGGGGCTGAACGCGCCATGCGTCACGTTGCCGCGGTGCGTTAGCCGGGCAACGGGCTTTCCGGTGGCGACGTCGATCACCTGCGCCAGCCGCCCGTACCTGCCCGCCGCCAGCACCCGCTTTCCATCCGAGCTGAAAGCGGCGAACGCGATCTCCTTGCCAACGCTCAACGTCCAAAAGGAGCTGCCCTTCTCGGCGTCCCAGGCCCGGAGGGAGCCGTCTTCTCCCCCACTGAGCAACCGGCTGCCATCCGGGCTGAACCGGAGGACGACAACGCGAGCGGGGTGGCGGAGCGGCGGATCGAAGGCCGGCTGGCCGGCCGGCACCTTCCAGACGTGGATCGTCCCGTCCGCCGCACCGATCGCAACGCGCTTGCCGTCGGGAGTGAAACAAGGCGGAGAGGAGGAATGGGCCGTGCGGGCAGTGGGGCCATTCAGGTACTTTGTGCGCGGCTTGCCGGTCGCGACCTCCCAAACCCTTACCCACTGGGCCCCCCGGTCGCTGACGGTCACGACGTGGCGACCCTCGCGGTCGAAGGCGGCGTGGTAAATCCGGCCATCGGCCGAGCGAGGCGGGGGGGCCCCGAGCCCCTCATACGGGCTTCGTGGCCTCTCCTCGTCCTTCTTCGGGAGGCCCTTGAAGGGGGGGGCTGCGGCGAACACGTGGGGGGACCAGCTCGCACGGCTGGCAGGGCGCTCGTCGTGCCGGATCGGGCCGCCAATGGGTTGCCCTGTCTCCGCATCCCAGAGGCGCGCCGTGCCGTCGTCGCTGGCGGTAACGGCGTAACGGCCATCGGGGCTGAATTCCGCATGGTTCACGGGCTTTTCGTGCGCCCACAGATGGAGGAGCCGAGGCCCCTGGCTCATCAAGGCAGCCAACCGCAGGCGGTGGACTGCTTGTTTCTCGGGGGAGGCGGCGTGAATTCGCAAAGGCTCGGCGAAGAACGGCAGCGCGCCGAGCAAGTTCTTCGCAGCCAGTCGGCGGGCCCCCTCCTGGACGAACTGGCGCTCGAGGCGCTCGGTGGCCAGGCCCAGCGCTCGTCCCTTCTCTCCCGCCAGTTGCTTGTTTACCTCGGAGGCCTTCGTGACCTGGACCAGGGCTCGCCCCTTTTCGTCCGCCAGCCTTGCCTTCTCCTGCGCGAGCTTCGCATTCTCCTCGGCCGTCCGGGTCATCTCGCCCAAAGCCTCCTGCTCGCGCACGAGCAAGTTTTGGTTCTCGCCGGCCAGGTGGTTGAAGTAGAAGGCCGCGAGGACCGAGCCCACCAAGGCCACGAGGACGACGACCGCCAAGGCCACCGCCCGCCGGCGGGCACGCTCCGCCTCGACCGCCTTGGCGTCCGCGATCTTCTTCTCCTCGGCCTGCCGGCTCAGGTCCACCTGATATTTCGCGATCCGCTCCGCCACCTGGCCGGCGTCCACCAGGCGCTGGGCGGGGCCCGGCTCGAGGCAGGCGGCGGCTATCGCGGCAAGCACCGGGTCGATCCCCTCCGCGCGCAGCCGCGTCAACCCCGGGCCAAGGTCGGCGCCCTTGGCTCGATCGACCACCCGCTGGGCGATCGTCGCCATGCGAGCGCGGGCCGCCTCCCATGCTCCGGTCGCCACCTCGCCGTCCTTCAAGGCTCGGCAGCGATCGGCCAACTGCTGGAGCTCGTGCTGCTCCTCGGCATGCAGGTACGGTGGGCAGCCGGTGAGGGCCTCGCACAGGGTCGCGCCGAGGGCGAAGACGTCGGCCGGCTTGCCGACGCGACCCACCTCGCCGCGCGCCTGCTCCGGCGGCATGTACAGGATCGTGCCCAGCACGTCCCCGGCCCGCGTCTGGAGGGTGGAGCGGAGGGCCTCCCCGCCCCCTTGCACCGCTTCCCGCACCGCCTCGCCGGCCGTCTTCACCTCCGCGCGGCCAGCCTCGGCCCCCTCGCGCAGTTCCTTGGCAAGGCCCCAGTCCATGACCTGGACCTCTCCAAACCGCCCCACCATGACGTTGGACGGCTTGAGGTCCCGGTGAATCACCCCACTCTCGTGGGCGTAGGCGATCGCCTGACAAATCTGGCCGAAGACTTGAAGGAGGCTTGGCCCAGGGTGTGCGGGCGGGCCGGAACGCGGGCGAAGCAGTTCCTCGAAGGTCTTGCCCTCGACCAGTTTCATGGTGAAGAACAACCGGCCGTCGTCGAGACGGCCGAAGTTGTGGATCGGGACGATGCTCGGGTGCTGCAAGCGCCCGGCGATCCGGGCCTCGTCCTCGAAGCGCCGCTCGGCATGTCGATCGCCCTTCAGTTCCGGGCGAAGGACCTTGATTGCCAGTTCGCGACCCAGCCCCGGGTCGCGGCTGCGGTAGACCTGCCCCATGCCGCCCGCGCCGAGCTCCTTCGTCAATGCGTAGGCGCGCAGGTCGAGCCCGGTACGGCGGGGACGGTGGACGGGCCGAAACACCTCGGCGAGGGAGAAGGTGGTCTGACACTTCCGGTTCGGGCAACTCGCCGAGGTCGCCGTCTCGCCAGGGAGTGGAATGTCCTCTCGGCGGCACCGGGGACACGTCCAGAGCGGCACCCACAACTCGATGGCTTCGTGGAGCTCGGGGAAGCGCTCGAGGTAATCCCGGCGCAACACCCGCTCGCCACGCCACCAGCGCCGGTCGTACTCGAGGCGGACCAACTCGAGCCGCTGGGCCCGATCGAGGTCGACCCCCGCATCGCGGAGGTCGGCGAGGTGGCCTTCGGCGAGCGGAGCAGCGTCGCCGGCCAGCAGCCGCTGGTTGAGGTCGATCTTCGCCAGTCCGAAGGCGAGTTGCCGATAGCCCGGGTGGTGTTGATGCTGGCGCAAAAAGGCCTTCAAGTTGGGCCGCCGACCGGCCTGCCAGGCCTCGGTGAAGCGAACGAGGATCGTCTCCGCTTCCTCCCAGTGCGGCCTTGTCGATTCGAGTTGGTCAGGCGCTTCCACGGGCAGGCCCTCCCCAGCCACCTCAACCGGTCGTCAGCGCGGCGCCTCGCCCCCGAGGGCCCTCGCCTTGGCCCGCACCGACTTCCAGAGGGCGTCCACCTGGGTATGATCGACGCCTTGGAGTTGGTCTGCGATCTCATCTCTCGTTTTTCCGGCCAGCTTGAGCCCCAGGACTTCCCGCTCGGGGAGGCTCAGGCGTTCGACCAGTTGCAGGGAACGGTCATCCCGGGCGATGGCATGGCCCGCACCTCGTGCCTCGTCGGGGCTCAAGGACCGAAACACGTGGGCGCACTCGTTTACCATCACGAGGACTTCGGGCGACACCTCGCCGGGGGCCTCGGGATCGAGCCCCGTCATCCCCTCCATCGAGAGTTGGGGGTGGCGAGTGCCGTAGCGGTTCCACGCTTCGCAGTGCCGTCTCGCCGCCGTGGCCAGGACGGCCCAGGCGCTGTTTTCGTCGCTGGGGTCGATCTCGTCCAGGCGGTTTTCCATGAAGCTCGCCCAGACGGACTGGGCCACCGCGGACGCCGACGCCCCGGTTCGCGCCTCCGTCACCTTGCGGAGCCAGCGCCGCACTTCTCGAACGATCTGTTCCCCATGCTGCTCATACCATGCCGCGACCAGCGCCTGCTCCTCCTCGTTCAGCTTCCGTTCCCCTGGTGCGGGCGGTTGGGTCTCGCCCATGGTGGGCCCCTCCGTTCGATACGATTAGGCCTATCTCGCAGCGGACTTCAGGAGCGTAACCGCCCAGGTTCGGGCAGGTCAAGCGTCGAGCCCCATTTTTCCCTGCATTCTGGCGTCCCCAGGAGGTAGAGGGCGGCGCGGTCGCCCGAGAGAAATCTGGTGCTGACGTGGGAGAACACCATGAAGAAGTTGCTGACGGCGGCGCTGCTGGGGCTGGCCACGACGTTCGGTAGCCTGGCGGCGCCGGCCGCGGCCAAGGCCGACTACTACCAGGCCAGCTATCGCTGGGAGTATCGGACGGTCTGGGTGCAGGTGGCCTACACGGCCTACGACCACTGCGGCCGTCCCTACGTGGCCTACCGCTGGGTGGCCGTCCGCAAGCTGGTCAAGGTTTACGGCTGACGTGCCCTGTGGGGGGCGCCCACCCCCCAGGCCCCCCCTCGAAAACAGGTTGGCTGTCGCACCGGGCGCATCCTCCGAGGGCTCGCCCAGCGTGGCGAATCACGCCTTGCCCTTCATCGCCCGCTGGACCGTGACGCCGAGGTCGGCCGGGCTGTCGGCCACCGCGATGTTCGCCGCCCTCAGCGCGGCGATCTTCTCCGCGGCGGTCCCGCTGCCGCCGCTGATGATGGCGCCGGCGTGCCCCATGCGCTTGCCGGGCGGGGCCGTCTGGCCGGCGATGAACGCCGCCACCGGCTTCTTCACGTGCGCCTTGACGTACTCGGCGGCGCGCTCCTCGGCGTTGCCGCCGATCTCGCCCATCATCAGGATCGCCTCGGTCTGCGGGTCGGCCTCGAACAACTTCAACAGGTCGATCTGCGTCGTGCCGATGATCGGGTCGCCGCCGATGCCCACGCAGGTCGATTGGCCGAGGCCGAGGTTCGTCAACTGCCAGACGGCCTCGTAGGTGAGCGTGCCGCTGCGGCTAATCACCCCGATCGGGCCCGGTTTGTGGATGTAGCCCGGCATGATGCCGATCTTGCACGCCCCGGGCGTGATGATGCCCGGGCAGTTGGGGCCGATCAGCCGCGATGCCTTGCCGGGCAGAAAGCGCATGACCTTGGCCATGTCGAGGACGGGAATGCCCTCGGTGATGGCGACGATCAGGGCAACGCCCGCGTCGGCGGCCTCCATGATGGCGTCGGCGGCCCCGGAGGCAGGGACGAAGATCATCGTCGCGTTGGCGCCGGTCTTGCGCACGGCCTCGGCGACGGTGTTGAAGAGGGGGAAGTCGTCCTGCGTCGTCCCTCCCTTGCCGGGCTTGACGGCGCCGACGATCTGCGTGCCGTACTCGCGGCAGGCCTTGGCGTGCGAGGTGCCGGCCTTGCCGAGGCCCTGCACGAGAAGGCGCGTGTTCTTGTCAACGAGGATGCTCATGCGAACCTGCCTTTGTCAAGGAGTGGATCTTCGCGCTCAGGTACGCCGCCAGGGCGTTGTTCGACTGATACAGATGGCTGCGGTGCCCCGCCAGGGCCAGATAGCCTCCCAACACGAACAGGGCCAATCCCCCGAAGACCAGGCCCCAGGCGATGTCGGCGTCCGGACGGGAGAGGGCGTACTGTGCCGCCAACAGCCCGGCGCCTGATGCGGACAGGCCGAGGAGGATTTCGAGCTTGGCCCAGGTCGGTTTCAGCCGCTTGTAGCCGAGGTCGGCGTGCAGGTCGGCGAGGGCCTGGTCGTGGTCGTTCATGGGGCGGCCTCTGTGGGATCGTTACCCCGGCAGCTTGAACATTTCGGCAACACGGAGTCGCAAGTCCGGCAACACGTCTTCGCCAGTCAGTTCTTCCGTTTCATCCACGACGCGGTGGCCCTGGCCGGGACGATAGACGGTCACGCTCCGGACCTCGGGATCCACGAGCCACACCAGGGACACGCCGCGGGCGAGATACTGGGTGATGCGGAGGTTCACCTTTGTCATCTGGTCGGTGGGCGAGAGGACTTCCACAATCAGGTGCGGGATGCGAGTCGAATACTTCGGGCTCAGTTGGTCGAGGGAGCGAGATTCCCCAAACAACATTACGTCGGGCCCGCGAACCGTGTCAGGGCCTTGCTCCACCAAAAGCCCTGTGTCGTTGCTGCATACGACGCCCGAACCGCGCCGGATGACGTAGCTCAACAGCAGGTAGCCGATCCACACACACAAGGCGCCGTGTCGTTCCCCGGGTGACGACATCTCGACCACCTCCCCGCGCTCGAGCTCGAGGCGTTTCCCCTGGTTCTCAGGCCGGCTGGCAAGTTCCCAGAAATCGTCCGCCGTGAGGCCCTGGGTCGCTACGGTACTCATGACTGTACCTCCGTGACGTACGCGCTGCTCACCCCGCCGCCGCCACCACCTTCTTCGCCGCCTCCGTCAGCCCGCTCGCCGTCGCGATGTTCAGCCCGCTCTCGGTCAGCAGGCGCCGTCCCTCCTCCACGTTGGTCCCCTCCAGCCGCACCACCAGTGGGACGTGGAAGCCGACCTCCTTGAACGCCGCGATGATGGCCCCGGCGATCGTGTCGCACTTCATGATGCCGCCGAAGATGTTGACCAGCACCGCCTTGACCCGCTTGTCGCCGAGCAGGATGCGGAACGCCTCGGTCACCTGCTCCTTGTTGGCGCCGCCGCCCACGTCGAGGAAGTTGGCCGGGCTGCCGCCGTGGTACTTGATGATGTCCATCGTGCTCATCGCCAGCCCGGCGCCGTTGACCAGGCAGCCGATGTTCCCCGTCAGGCTGATGTAGCTCAGCCCGCTCCGCGCCGCCCGCAGCTCGGCGGGGTCTTCCTCGCTCTCGTCGCGCAGGGCCACGATCTCGGGGTGCCGGAACAGGGCGTTGTCGTCGAACGAAATCTTGCCGTCCAGCACGACGACCTGGCCGTCGCTCATCACCGCGAGCGGGTTGATCTCCGCGAGGCTGCAATCGTAATCGAGGTAGACCCTGGCGAGGGCGCTGATGGTCTTCGCGACCTGGGGCACCTGCTCCGGGGTGAAGCCGATCTCGTAGGCCATGCGCTGGGCCTGGAAGGGGTGAAGCCCGGCGTCGGGATCGACGACCGTCTTGAGGATCTTCTCCGGCGTTTTGGCGGCAACCTCCTCGATCTCGACCCCGCCCTCGGCGCAGCCCATCAGGATGGGCAAGCCGAGGGCACGGTCGAGCACCATGCCGACGTAGACCTCGCGCTTGACCTCGGTCTTGCCTTCGACGACGAGCACCTTGGCGACGCGCTGCCCTTCCTCGCCGCTCTGCACGGTGACGAGCGGATACTCGAACATCACCTCGGCGATGGCGAGGGCGTCGGCCTTGTTCTTGACGAACTTGACGCCGCCGAACTCCTTGCCGCTGTCTTTGAAACGGCCCTTGCCGCGGCCGCCGGCGTGGACCTGGGCCTTGAGCACCACCGGCCCGCCGAGTTTGTCGAAGGCCTGGCCGACCTCGGCGGGCGAGGACGCGACGATGCCGGCGGAAACGTTGGCGCCGGCCTTCGCGAGAAGGGCCTTCGCCTGGTATTCGTGAATCTTCATGCCAAAGCCCTCGGGAGTGGGAGAAGTCGGCCGGTGTTTGCTGTTATAGGACGCTCGCATCGGGCTGGCAGGGGCCGAACGTCCTGGCCCGACCGTCTCAGCTTCCCAAGGCGGCAAGAGTTGCAGAACAGGGCCGGCCTGTTGTTTGGGAGGGGAGAGGGAGAGAAAAGGAGAAACAGAGCGCGAACTTTTCATCGCGGGGGGTCGATGTTAAGGACGTGGAGGGGAGGGGGCAGGGACGTCCCGGGCGAGAGCAGGAGGATCGATTTGTGGGCGTGCCACGTAGTTACGACTGACAAGCAAGGCCAACCGAAGATGACGCAGCTCATGCTCCAGTGGAAGCCCAGCGCCACGAACGACCCGTGCGGGGCTTGCGGCCAACCGGCCGTCGCGAGCGCCGGCACGCAACTCGTGCTGGCGGAGACGCAGCAGCCCGTTTGCCTGGAGTGTGGCCGCCGCCACGCCCCCTCTCTGGTCGCGCTCATGCAGCTCGCCAACGAGGCCGAGCGCGTCGGCAAGATCGGCCGGCACACGGTCTTCCCCCCCTACACGGCCCTGCTCGACCTGGCCCGCGCGGCGGACAACTACACGGCCGCCGCACCTCCCGCCGGGCGAGAGGGGTGAGGAAATAGCTCGCGCCCGGAAGGGCACGGGTGGATTTGACAGTTGCCGCTCCCGCGCTGGCGCGTTACGGTGAAGGCCAGCCCCAAGCCGGAAGGGAGCAGGATGGAGACCACCCGCCTACTGGCCGACCTCGTGGCCCTGCCCAGCGTCAACCCGATGGGCCGCCCGCTCACCGGCCCCAACCTCTACGAGTACCGCGTCACCGACTACCTCGAACACTTCTTCCGCGCCCTCGGCGTGCCGTACGAGCGGCAGCGCGTCGCCGCGCAGCGCGAGAACATCGTGGCCTGGCTGGCGCCCCCTGGCGCCACCTCGACGCTGATCTTCGAGGCCCACCAGGACACGGTGCCGACCGATCACATGACCATCGACCCGTTCGGGGCGCGCATCGAGGGCGGCCGGCTCTACGGCCGCGGCGCCTGCGACGTCAAAGGCGGGATGTCCGCGATGCTCGCCGCGTTCGCCCGGCTGGTCCACCAGAAGCCGGCCGGGGCGGTGCGCGTCGTCATGGCCTGCGCGGTCGATGAGGAGCACACGTTCCTCGGCGTGCAGCGCCTGGTCAAGGACGACATGCGGCGCGGTGGCACCGGCCCCATTCGCGCGGTGGTCGCGGAGCCGACCAACTTGCGGATCGTCCATGCCCACAAGGGCGTGGTGCGCTGGTACGTGACGACGAGCGGGCGGTCGTGCCACAGCTCCCGGCCGGAGCTGGGCGTCAACGCCATCTACCACATGGCCGGCGTCTTGCCGCACGTGGAGCGCTTCGCCGAAGAGTTGCGCGCGACGCGCTCGGACCCGCTCCTGGGGCCGGCGACGTTGAGCG
The DNA here is from genome assembly GCA_038239195.1 of Gemmatales bacterium. Classification (GTDB taxonomy): domain Bacteria; phylum Planctomycetota; class Planctomycetia; order Gemmatales; family Gemmataceae; genus JBBSEZ01. The sequence continues at coordinate 3,536 of JBBSEZ010000302.1, read as the reverse complement.
TCGGCGTGATCGAGGGCGGAACGAGCGTCAACACCGTGCCCGATCGGTGTCGCGTCGAGGTCGATCGGAGAGCGTTGCCGGGGGAGGAGCCGCGCGCCCTGCCGGGCCATTTGCTCGCCTATCTGCGCGAACGCGTCGATCCGGCTGTCTCCTTCGCCTGTTCCGAGCCGTGGCTGAACTGTCCGGCGCTGAGCCCGACGGGGTCGGAGGAACTGATCGAGCGGCTGGGCAAGGCGATCGACCGCGTGGCGGGCTCGCACCAGGTGCTGGCGGTGCCTTACGGGACCGACGCCTCGACGCTGGCGGAGGCGGGCATCCCGTCGGTTGTGTTCGGGCCGGGCGACATCGCGCAGGCGCACACGTGCGACGAGTGGGTGGCGCTGGAAGAGGTGGAGCAGGCCAGCGAGGTGCTGTACCGACTGGCGTGCGACTCGTAAGACAGGCTTTCCAGCCTGTCGGCCCTCATCCAACAACAGGCTGGAAAGCCTGTCCCACAAGCAACTCTGGCCGAAACAGCCCAAGCCGCGTCCGCCGCAACAGAAAGTCCGCCGGCCGCACCACCATCTCTCGATCGCGCTGGTAGGCCAGTTCCGCGCGCAGGTCGGGCTCCCCCTCGACCACCGGCGCGGATAACGTCCGATCTCGCTTTAGATAGCGCGCCACGTCCTCAACCCGCCGACCATAGCGCCTCACGAGGTGCCGCGCCGTCGGATCATCGAGTTGATGACGGTCCCGCAACCGGGCGATGGCCGTGCGCTCGAACTCCTCCCACTCCCCCTCGGGCGCCCCGTCCAGTTTGAAAGCCCGCGTCCGGCACCGGCGCTTTCGCCCCAGCGAGCGCATCACCTCGTCGGTGACGACTTCTGCCACGTGGCGATAGGTCGTGTATTTTCCCCCGGCAACCGTCAACAGGCCCGATGGCGAGCGCACGAGTCGATACTCGCGCGAGCGCGCCGACGGCTCGCCCGGCGTCGCGCGCAGCAAAGGGCGCAGGCCGGCGAAAGTGCCCAGGAGGTCGGCCCGATCCAGCGCGGGCGCCAGATGATGATTGTGGCCTTCCAGCAGATACGCGACGTCCTCCTCGGTCGTGCTCGCGTCGTCGGGCGGGCCGGTGTGATCGGTGTCGGTGGTGCCGAGGAGCGTCTTCCCCAGCCAGGGAATGACGAAGAAGACCCGGCCGTCGCGCGGGTGCAGAAACAGATACGCCGACGTGAGGCCGCGCCCCGGCGCCACCAGATGCGCCCCTCGCGTCGGCTGGAGCAGCGGTTCGTCGTCGCCGACCAACCGGCGCACCTCGTCGGCCCAGGGCCCCGTCGCGTTGAGTACCTGCCGCGCCGCGATGCGCACCTCGCCACCCCCGACGCGGTCGATGGCGCACACGCCTACGACTTGCCCGGCGACGCGCTCGAGCTCCACGGCCTCGACGTAGTTGGCGACGGCCGCGCCGTGCACGGCCGCCGTGCGCAACACCTCGATGCACAGGCGGGCGTCGTCCATCTGGGCGTCGAAGTATTCGGCCCCGCCGATCAGCTTGTGGGCGAGCAAGCCAGGATGAGCGCGGCGCACCTGGGCCAGCGGCAAGGCCCCGCTGCGGTGAAGGTTGTTGCGCCCGGAAAGGAGGTCGTAGAGCAGCAGTCCGACGCGCCACTTCCACGCGGGCACGCGCGCGCCGCGGTAGAACGGCAGGACGAAGCGCAGCGGGCGCACCAGATGGGGTGCGTTGTGGAGCAGGTTGGCGCGTTCGTGGAGGGCCTCCCAGACCAGGCCGAACGCGCCGTGTTCGAGGTAGCGCAGCCCGCCGTGGACGAGCTTGGACGAAATGCTCGTCGTGCCGGAGGCGAAATCGCCCTTGTCGATCAGCGCCACCCGCGCCCCGCGCAAGGTCGCGTCGAGGGCGACGCCGGCGCCGGTGATGCCGCCGCCCAGTATCAGCAGGTCGAACGGCCCGCCCCCGAGGGCATGCAAGTCCCGTTTCATGCCACGTCCCACGAAGAAGAATTAGCCACAGATGAACACAGATGAACACAGATGAACACGGATAAGACAGAAGAGGACAGAAAATCCGATAGTCCTTCGATCCTTCCTTCTTCCATCTGTGTTCATCTGTGTTCATCTGTGGCTAATTCCTCTTCAACCGTCGCGCCAGCGCGTCGATGCGGTCCTTGCACCCCGCCCGCGCCTGGGCGAAGCCCTTGGGCGTGACGGCACTACCCTTGAGGTAGTCCATCACGATGGCCTCCGCCGCCATGAAGTCGGCGCAGGCGTGGGCCACCTCCGAGGCGATGGCGTGCGGGACCACGGTCACGCCGTTGCGGTCGCCGTGCAGCAGGTCGCCCGGCTGCACCATCACGCCGCCGACGTGAACGGGGACGTTGATCGACGGCACGTGACAGTAGCCGTGGGCGCAAATCGTCCCCGCGGTGAAGCAAGGGAAGTCGAGCGCCTCCACCTGATCGAGGTCGCGCCCGGCGCCGCTGGTGATGAGGCCGACGGCGCCGAACGTCTTGTAGGTCGTACACATCACCTCGCCGAAGGTCGCGGCGGCGACGGGGCTGTCGAGGTCCTGAAAGACCACCACGGGCGGGCCCGGCAGGTCGGCGAACGAGGCGACCTGTTCGTCCAGCCCGGAGTAGACGTTGCCCCCGCGCGGCGGGGCGGCCGAGCGGAAGGTGGCGGTGCTGGCGTAGCCCACCATGACGGGCAGCTTGGGGTAGCAGGCCTGGATGCGGCCGTCCAGGTAGCCGGCCGTGCGCGGGTGGAGGTCGAACAGTTCGACCACGTTGCAGATCGTCGGCGTGTCGTAGCGCCGCAGCAGGTCCAGGTCGGCGGCGGAGAGCGCGGGGACGGACGGCATGGCGGAAACCTCGGGGCGGGCCTTGGGAGTTGCCGGCATCCTATGGTCGGAGGGCGGGCGCCGCCAGCGCGAAATCGTGGGCCGCGGGGCACAATCCGGTTGCCGGCGACGCTCGCGCCGCCAAGAATAAGGGAGCGCGGAACGGTTGGGCCCCTCTCCCGAGAACGGCACCATGCATCTCATCCTCGGCATCCTGTGGCTGACGGCGGGCCTCGTCCTGATCGGCTGGGAATGGTACACCGGCAGCACGCGGCTGCTCATCCGCGGCACCGAGATTTCGGCCTCGTGGATGCTGCCGCTGCTCGCCATCTACAACTTCGTGCGCTGGTACAGCGCCCGCGCCTACCGCACCTCGCAGCGGGAGCTCTTCAACGAACGCGCTGCCCGCCTCCGCGAGGTGCGTTACCGCGACCGCCCCGAACAGCCCGACCCCAACTTCGACTTCACCAACAAACCGCCCGCTCCGCTTCCGCCCCCCGGCAACGTCACGGATCGCCCGCCGGGGAGCAACTGAAGGGAAGCGCGCCCGTTCGGGGCCCGATTTTCCCCTTGCAAACGATCGCCCGGTCCTCGAAAATCAAGAAAGCAGCCTGCCAGCCCGTTTGCCCACCCCGCCGCAACCTTGACGCCTCCCCGCCCCCCTGGCACCATACAGCAAGCCCCCGCGCCGCGCCGCTCCGGG
>JBBSEZ010000301.1:0-12413 GCA_038239195.1 Gemmatales bacterium | reverse complement strand
CTCCCCTCACGCGGGGGAAGGCTCAGCGTAGGGGGATGGGTAAGGACGGCGAGCTGAACCCGAGAGTGCCGGTCGCGCGCTGTGGGGGCGCCCCCCCCCCCCCCCCCCCCCCCCCGCGGGGGGCGGGCCGGGCGGGGCGCCCCCGCCCGGCGGCGCCCCCGCCCCCCCCCCCGACCTACTTCGCGTGCGTCATCCTTCCCCCGGCCCCTCGGTCCCGCCGGTGAACTTCTCGTCCTTGGCCGCGTGCCCCACCAGCACCTGCGCCGTGTACCCGCCGCGCGTGCGGAAGTACATGATGAGGAACAGATACCCCAGCGCCATCAACGCCGGCACAAACGCCGTCGTGGTCAGCGCCATCTTGCCGCCCTCGAGGGTGGCCGCCTCCACCGGTTTCTTGTCGTGCTCGGCCTCGTCCTTGGCGCCGGGCTTGCCGCCGGTGGCCGTCCACCAGTTCGTTTGCTCTTCCGAGTTCAGCATCGTCAGCAGGTAGGGGGGCAGGAGGTGCGGCCCAGTGCCCTCCCACCAGTCCACCTGGGCCTTTAGCCCCTTGTTCTGCGGCTCCGCCAGCAACTGGTCCAGCGTCTTGTCCTTGTCCTTGTCGCTCTTGCTCGCCGCCACCTTCAACGCATTGAGGTCGGCCTGTAACAGCTTGCCGCCGCCGTTCTTCTCGCCGGGCTGGCCCAGCAGGGTGCCCACCTTCTGCCCATCCAGGCCGGCGACCTTCGGGATCCCCGGCAAGGACAAAAAGCCCTTCTTGTTCAGTTCGCCATCCTCCTTGCGAGCGACGTAGCGCTCGTAGGCATGGGGGGAGTCCACTTCGAGCTTCTGGGAGGCGAAATAGTCCTGTTTGTAGCCGATGCCAGGCCCTCCCAGGATGCCGGCCGACAGCATGCCCGCCCCGCCGATGGCCCCCAGCGTCAAGGCCCCGCCGCGCGGGAAGCGCTCGGACACCACGCCCAGCATGGTCGGCCAGTAGAACGTCTTGCCGATGCCGTAGATGGTCGCCGCCACGGCCAGCAGCAGGAAGCCCTCGGCCCAGCCCAGCAAGAGCAGGCCGAACGTCCCCAGCACGGCGCTGCCGCACAGCAACCCAAGGGGCGAAATCTGGTGGACGATGGGGCCGGCGAAGAAGCGTAGGGCGAACATCAACCCCGAGGTCCAGATGAACAGCATCAGGCCGAGCTGCTTGTTCTCGAGGATGGTCCCGGTGATGTTGGTGATCCAACTGTCAGTGCCCAGCTCGACGTAACCGACCAGCGCGTGCAGGACCAGCAGCAGGGCCAGCATCCAGTGCCCCACGCGGAACTGCGAGGAGTAGCCGAAGATCACCAGGAGCACGACGGCGACGCCCCAGCCGAGGACGCCGGGCAGCCCGAAGCCCGCGAGCAGGTCCGAGAACCACAGGCCCAGCAGGGCCACCACCACGCCCGCTCCCAGCAGCCCCAGCTCCTGGCGCATCTCCTCGGCCGTCACCCCGTGGACCTTGGCCTCGGACTGCGGGAAGCGCCGGCCAAACATCATCGCGCCGTACAGGAGCGTTGGGACCAGGAAGGTCGCCATTTGCACCTCCCAGCGCACCTTCATCTCGGCGAAGAGCAGCCCCAACAGGGCGCCGAGGATGAGCCCGCCCGGCCAGCCGGCGTGCAGGATGTTCAGCCAGTGCGTCTTGTTGCGCGGGAAGAGGGTCGCCGTCAGCGGGTTGATGACCGCCTCGCACGTCCCGTTCCCCAGCGCGAAGAGGAACATGCCGACGTAGAGGCACCAGTAAGTCGCGTCCTTGCCGAAGGCGGCGTAGACCGGGCCGGCCGCCAAGGTCACGACGCCGCTCGCGGTGTGCAGGAGAAAGGCGACGATCATCAGCCGGCCGTAGCCTACCCGGTCGGCGATGAAGCTGAACAGGATGATCGTGAGGCCGAAGCCGACCAGCCCGCCGCCCGTGATGGTGCCCAGCTCGCTCCGGGTGAAGCCGAATTGCTGGCTCCAGTCGCCCAGGATGGCGCCGCGCACCGAGAAGCCGACCCCTGCGGCGATCAGCGTAAAGAAGCTGGCCCAGAACAGGATCTTGTCGTTCGTCCCGGGGCCGAGGTCGGCCGGCGGTTGTCCCGCGATGTCGCTTGCGTTGCTCATCCGACGATTGCTCCCAGGCGAACGGCCACCGGAAGGGCCTTCCGGTGGCCGTTGGCCGTCGCGTCCTCGCGTGGTCTCTCGGTAGGGGCCTGGCCGAACCTGGCCGCCCTCGATGGGTTCTGTCGTATCATCCCGACGTGGGGAAGTCAAATGCGTGGCGCGCGGAATTTCCCGGCCCAACGTTTGGGCACCGTCACTTCTTCAACCGCTCCGCCAGGAACGCCACCATTTCCTTCAGCGCCTTCTGGTTGTTAGCGTTCGAGAAGCCGTGGCCGTCGCCCTCGAACACCACCACCTTGGCGGCGACGCCGACCTCCGTCAGCTTTTTCGCCAGGCGCTTCGACTGATCGACGGGCACGATCGTGTCCTTGTCGCCGTGGAAGAACAGGAACGGCGGATCGTCCTTGGTGACGTAGCCTATCGGCGAGGCCTTCTTGTAGACGTCGGGCGAGTCGTCGAACGTGCTACCCAGAAAGGGGACGATGACGTCCTTCTCCAGGGCCTTCGGCCAGTCGCGCGTGCTGAAGTCGGTCGGGCCGAAGAAGCTGACCACCGCCTGCACCCGGCTGCTCTGCTCGGCGTTGCCGCCGGTGCCTTCGAGCTTGGCCCCCTTGTCGGCGGTGCCCAGCAGGCAAGCGAGGTGCGCCCCCGCCGAGAAGCCGACGACGCCGATGTGGTTGGGGTCGATCTTGTACTTCTTGGCGTTGGCCCGCAGCCAGCGCACGGCCGCCTTGCAGTCCTCGATCTGCGCCGGGAACTTCGCCTTGGGGACCAGCCGATAGCTGACGGCGACGGCCACGTAGCCCAGGCGCGCGGCGCCCTTGACGAAGTGCTCCATGTCCTGGCGCTTGCCCCCGCGCCAGCCCCCGCCGTGAAGGAACACGACGGCGGGGAGCGGGCCCTTGGCGTCCTTGGGCATCGCCAGGTCGAGGTGCAGTTTCGTGTCCCCGCCCTTGCCGTAAACGAGGCCGCGCTCGACGACGATCGCGTCCTTGTCGTCGCGGGCCGTGAGGGCGGGGAGGATGAGGCCACAGGCGAGGAGCGTCAGGGCGGCGGCGAGAGCGTACTTCATGGGGTTGGTCCTTGGGGCCCTTGCGGAACGGGGACAAGAGGCGCGATTCTACGCCGGGGCACGGCGAGGTGCAAGGACGTGGCGTTGTCCGGCTGGAAAGCCGGACGTACGGCCGTGGGACCGGCTTTCCAGCCGGTCGGGAGACGATGCCGCGTGGGCGACCTGCATCAGCCGGCCACCAGCCCCCCCTCGCCCAGCGCCTTGCGCAACTTGTCCAGCGCGCTCACCTGCACCTGCCGCACCCGCTCCTTCGACAGCCCCAGCTCGCGCCCCACCTGCTCCAGCGTTCCGGCCCGGGCCTGCTCGTCCAGGCTGAAGCGCCGCTTCAGCACCCGCTTCTCGCGCTGCGACAGCAGGTCGTGCCCCTCGCGCAGAAACTCGTCGACCCGCCCCAGGCGCGCTCCTGGCTCTTCCTCGGTGCTGGCGTCGCGCGGCTCGCCGTCCGGCAGCGCCGCCAGCGGCAGCGACTTCGACAGCCGATCGTTGGCGTGCCGCTGCGACAGCCGCGACAGCGCCCGCATCAGGCAGGTGAACGCATACGTGCTGAAGCGAATGCCCATCCACGGGTTGTACGCCGCCACCGCCTGGATCAGCACGATCTGACAATCGCTGGTCATGTCGTCCGCGAACTGCGAGGGCGGCATCCAGCGCCGCACCGCCCGATAGATCAGCTTCCGATTCCCCAGCACGATCCGGTCGCGAAAATCGAGGTACGTGGCGTGCCAGTCCGCCCGCGCCAGCGCCGTCCGCGCCTGCGTCGCCCGATAGGCCGCGTAGTGCATGCGCCGGGCGAAGTCGCGCGTGACGTCGTCCGGCATGTGCGTCGTCGCGAAATCGTCGGTGGGGACGTTCCGCGGTCCGTACGTCGTCAGGGCGCCCGGCAACTCGAAGGACTCGTGGGCAACGTGATACGGCCCATCGGCACTCGCACGCTGCTTCCGCACACCGTTCTCGGTCGGCTTCATCACGGGAGGCTCCTGTCCGCTCGAAGGGCGCGAGGCCCTCGCTTCTCGGAAGGTTCGTGGGTGAATCGTCCAAATAGAACAAAACGTCTAAATCGCTCATTTACAGTCTAGGGGTCTTGAGAGGAGGGTCAAGGCTCAATTTGCCGGAGGCGGGCGCTTTCCAAGAAAGGAGGAAGAAGGGCCGACTGGAATGGTCCAAAGGTCGGCGCTATACTGAGGGAGGCGATTTGGCCGTTTGCCCTCGGGAGGCTTATGCGCGAGCGGCGGTACGTGAGCACGCAGCAGGTCTCGTGCGCCCTGGGGGTGAGCGTGACCACTGTGAAGCGCTGGGTCGATGACGGCACCTTGCCGGCGCAGCGGACGGTGGGCGGGCACCGCAAGATCTTGCGGGACGACGTGCTGCGCCTCGTGCGGGAGGGCAACTGGCCCCACGTCGACCTGGCCTTGCTGGGCGGCTCGCTCCCGAGCATCGACTCGCTGGACGCGGCCCAGTTGACGGGAAGGCTGTACGACGCGCTGACCTCCGGCGACCAGGTCGGGGCGCGTGCCCTTCTGGAGGGCGCCTGTCAGGCGGGCGTTTCGCTCGAGCGGTTGGCCGACGAGGTGATTTCCCCGGCGATGGTGCGCGTGGGCCACGGCTGGGAGAAGGGCGATCTCGACGTGTTCCAGGAACATCGCGGGACGCAGGCCTGCCTGTCGGCGCTGCTCGCCTTCGCGCCGAAGTTGGCCGGCGCTGGAGAGGGAGAGCGCCCCGTGGCCATCGGGGGAGGGCCGGAGCGCGATCACTACGTCCTGGCCAACCGGCTCGCCGAGATGGTCCTCCTCGAGCACGGGTGGGACGCGATCAACATCGGGCCCAACACGCCGCTGGCGTCCTTCCGCGAAGCGCTGCGCGACCTGCGCCCGCGCCTGCTCTGGCTGTCGGTGAGCTATCTCGCCGACGCGGAGGCGTTCCTGACCGAGTACGGCGAGCTGTACGAGGCAGCCGAGCGAGCGGGCGTCGCCGTCGCAGTGGGCGGCCGGGCGCTGGTCGAGCCGGTGCGCTCGCGGATGCGCTACACGACCTTCGGCGATGGGATGACCCACCTGGCTGCCTTCGCCCGCGAGCTTCACCCCGGAAGACCGAAGGAAGAGAATTAGCCACCGATGAACACAGAGGAACACGGATAGAAGAAAGGCAGAGAGAGGGCCGAGAAGCTCTTCGATCCTCCTTCCTCTTCTGTCTTATCCGTGTTCATCTGTGTTCATCGGTGGCTAATTCACTTCAAATCCATCGCTGGAGGATCGCCTGGAGCGCCCTCGCCCACGCCTCGGGGGCGTCGTCGGCCTCGACGAGCTCCGGCTCGGCGGTGCCGTCGCCCAGCAGCGGGCGGGCCCCGGTGACGGCGAGGCGCGTCACGATCGTCTCGTTGGCGGTCAGCTCGGGCGGGCTCGTGCCGACGACCAGGCAGTGGACCATGCTCTTGCGCGCCCACTCCTCGCACAACTTGGCCACCTTCTTGAAGGCCATGCGCTCCACGAAGGCGTTGCCCAGGGCGATCGGCTCGCGGTGCAGCGTCTCGACCAGTTTGCGCTCGTTGGCGAGCGGTTCCTCCTCGCCGGCGCCCAGGAACAGGAACCGGAAGACCAGGGCGTCGGTGCTGAGCCATTCGGTCAACTTGCGCACCACCACGACGAGCAGCGCCATCAGCATGACGATGCGCTGGTAGGGCAACTCGGCGTCCTTGAAGCGCGCCTCGACCAGGTCGGGGACGAGGAGGAACACGAAAGTGCGCCGCCGGCGCAGGAACTGGTTCTCGTCGCGCGCGTAGTAGAGCAACTCGTCGTGCAGAAAGGCGATGTCGAACAGGTCGGGGCCCTCGGAGGTGTCCTCCTCCATGTAGGCCAATTGCGAGTGCAAAAGGCTTTCGATGCTGCCCTTGTTGGACAGCGAAGTGAATCCGCCCACCGGGTAGGTGTCCTCGTCGAGGATGCGCGTCGGCACCTCCATGCGCTGGGCCAGGGGCCGGATCTTGGTGCGCGGCAGGGTCGCCTCCAGCCCGTTGGCGGCGCGCAGCACCTGCTGGCGCGCCAGGCGCTGGCTGGCGTCCTCCAGCGCGGTCCCGCTCTCCAGCTCGAACAGGTCTTCCGGGCCAAGTACCTCGGCGGTGCGCCGCGAGGCCTCGATGAGGTCCTTGTAGAGCATTTCGAGCAGAGGGTGCAAGTCGCCCTGCTTGATCGACTCGTGGGCCTCCAGGAGCAGCTCGTCGGGCGAGGTGTCGATGGCGGTCGAGATGACGCCGGGGCTGATCTCGACGCCGGAGAACCGGGCCCGCTCGTGGAACTGGGTGAGGAAGAAGGCCAGGCCCTGCGCCTGCTTGCGCCCCTTCTCGTAGCGGCGCAACGCGTCGCTGGCCCGGCCAAAGGTCCAGTCGGCGTAGATCTTGCCGAGGACGTGGTCCTCGTAGGTTCGCAACGTGTTGATGGGCAAGGTGGGCAAGGTGACGACGTCGCGGCCGGCGCGCGCCTCCCAGTCTTCGCCGAACGCCACGTGCCCGATGTCGGCCACGAACCCGGCCGGCGGCAACGGCTGCCCGCTCGAGGCCAGCTCCTTGACCCATTCCAGAATAGTGCGGACCGTCGCGGCCCGCGGCGGCAGCACCCGCTGCCACCACAGCCCCTGGAGCAGGAAGCGGCGCGCGTCGGCCGAGTCGCGGATGGTGTAGGTCTTCATGCTCACACTTCGTCCGTAGTCCGTAGTCCGTAGTCCGCAGTTAGTTATCCAACATCCGTCGTCCGTTGTAAAGAAGGGGCGCGCGGCGGTCGGGGCCCGGTCGCCGCCGGCACCTTCGCTGCAATCGGCATTCCAGTGAATTTCGATGCAGACGGTAGCCGAAGAATAGGTGGATCTCTGGCACCATTCCGGGCCAATCCGGGAAAGGGCGAGGACGGCTATGATCCGAAAGTGTGTCTGGCTGAGCAGTCTGGTCGCGGCCGTCCTCGGTTTTGGGGTGGCGCGCGGACAGGGGCCCAGCTATTTGGCCGGCTCGATCACCGACGGGAGCACGCCTCCCGTGGCCGCCCTCCCGCCCGGGCCCTCGTACACCGGGCCGCACGTCACCCACGACGGCAACGGCAACGGCGGGCCGTGGGGCCCTACGGCCGCCGTGGTGGCGCCCAGCGCGGACGGGGCGCCGGCCACCGGCATCGCCAAGGTGTCGAGCTGGATCGCGTACCCGCGCTCGCCGGGCTGCTGTGGCCCCCTCGGGGGAGATGGCCCGATCGGCTCCGAACTGTACGCCCGCAGCGGCGTCAGCTTTCCCGTGGGCGGGCCGGGCATCCTGGGCGATGCGTTCAAACCGGGCTGGGGCATCGAGGGCGGGGGCCGGGTGCTCTTCTTCAATCCCGCAGTCGATTCCGCCTGGGTGGTGGACCTGAGCGTTAGCAACTACCACTACAACGCCACCGACCGGGCGCACAAGGCGACCCTCCTCAACGTCCCGACGCGCACGACCATTGGGGGCCAAACGGTCAACTCGACCATCCCCTCGGAGGTCGTGACGTTGACTGGCCTGAACCAGACGTTCGTCAACGGGGCCATCGGCAAGGAGTGGTATCTCGTCGGCACGGGCAATTGCAATTCCGACGCCTGGAACTGGCGCGTCGGCACCGACCTGGGGGCCCGCTGGGGCTCGGCCAAGCTCGACCTGGCCAGCCTCCGGCACCGCACGCACACCGTCTACGGAGGGTTCTTCGCGGTCCACTCCGACGTCGAAATCCCCTGCGGTAGCTGTATCTTCCAGGCCGGCGTCCGGGCCGAGTACGGCTACAACAAGAACGATCTCCTCCAGGGCCAGAACGAAACCGACCTCCAGACCATCAACCTGATGTTCACCGTCGGGGCGCGGTTCTGAGAAACTCGAACGGTTTAGCGAGCCGGGGGCGTCAGTCCCCTGTTGGGGCCGCCCCAGCAGGTGGCTGACGACCCTCGCTCGTATGTTGGATCGCGTTTCTCCCTCACGCCACCCGGGGAAGCTGGCACGGGCCCTGGGCGACCTCGAGGACGGCCTCGGCCGCGCGCCGGCAGGCGCCCGGCTCGGCCACGCGGTCGCGCAGGGCGACGAGCTCGGCGCGGAGCGCTTCGTGGGCGCGGCGGTCTTGCAGCCAGCCAACGACGTGCTCCGCCATCTGGGGGGCGACGCAGCGCGAGGAGAGGTATTCGGGGAACAGTGCGCGGCCGGCGAGCAGGTTGACGAGGGTGATGTACTTGCAGCGAATCAACAGACGGGCAGCCAGGACTGTGGCCCAGTCCCCGCGGTAGAGGATGACGGTGGGCTTGGCGCGGTAGAGCAGTTCGAGGCTGACCGAGCCCGACACCGCCAGGCACGAGTGAGCCAGTTCGATGATCTCCGGGGTGTGCCCGGCGTGGGCCTCGATGGGCGGGCCTCCCGGCAACAGCTGGGCGGTCACCTGGGCCGCCTGCTCCGGCTTGAGGCAGGCGACGAGGAAGCGCGTCTCGGGCCGCCGTGCGTGGATCAGCGCCGCCGCGCGCAGCAGCGACGGGAGGTTGTTGCGGAGCTCCTGGTTGCGCGAGCCGGGCAGGAGGGCGAGGACGGTGCCCGGGCGGGAGCGCTGGTTGGCGAGGAAGCCCTCGTCGAGGCGCTGCTGGCGCACCTCGTCGAAGTAGGGATGGCCGATCCAGCGCGCGGAGACGTTGCGCTGGCGATACCACTCCTCCTCGAAGGGCAGGTTGCACAGGACGCAATCGACGAGGCGGCGCATCTTGCGGACGCGCCAGCTCGCCCAGGCCCAGAGTTGAGGCGGCACGAAGTAGACGACGGGGATGCCGAACTTGCGGGCACACCCGGCGAGCCACCAGTGGAAGCCAGGGTAGTCGATCAGCACCAGGGCGTCGGGCCGCCGCTCGCGGAACGACTGCCGGGCCAGGCCGAGAATGCGATAGAACTCGGGCAAGCTCGCCAGCACCGGGGCGATGCCGAACAGGGCCAGGTCGCACAGGGGGTAGACGAGCTCGCAGCCGGCCGACGCCATCCGCTCCCCGCCGAAGCCGACGATTTCCACGTCGGGGCGCTCCTGGCGCAGGTGGTGGATGAGGTTGGCGCCGTGCAGGTCGCCACTGGGCTCGCCGGCGCTGAGGAAGAGACGCATGCTTCGCCGTCCTGCCTTGAGGAAGGTGGTCGGGGCTAAAGTAACAGGAGGAGACGATCGCGGGCAAGGGCGGTTTGCGGGGCCCGGGGCCTGGCAATGCGCGGCGCCGTCGGGCTACAATGCGGTCCGCCCCTCGCACACCCGGAGGCTCGATCGCCATGTCTCGCTCCCGTCTGGTCGCTGGCGCGGCCCTGCTGTTGGTGGCCGCTCTGGCCCCCGCCGTGCCGCCGCCCGTCGCGCCGCCTGCCGCCCCGGCGGGCGATTGGGCCAACACCTATTCGATCGTCGCGTTCGACCCGGCGACGAAGTCGTGGGGCGTGGCGGTGGCGTCGAAGTACCTTGCCGTGGGCAGCGCCGTGCCGTTCGCCCGGGCGGGCGTCGGGGCGGTGGCGACGCAGAGCCTCGTGAACGTCTCCCTGGGGCCCAAGGGCCTGGACGCGATGGCGAAGGGCAAGTCGGCGGAGGAGGCGATCGAGGAAGTGCTGGACGCCGACAAGGGGCGCGCGGGGCGCCAGCTGGGCACGATCGACGCCAAGGGGGCCCCGGCCACGTTCACCGGCAAGAAGTGTCAGGCCTGGGCCGGCGGCAAGACGGGCAAGCACTACGCGGTCCAGGGCAACCTCCTGACCGGCAAGGAAGTCCTCGACGCGATGGCCAAGGCGTTCGAGGACGGCGCGAAGTTACCGCTGGCCTGGCGGTTGCAAGACGCGCTCGAGGCGGGCGAGAAGGCGGGCGGCGACAAGCGCGGCAAACAGTCGGCGGCGATCCTGGTGGTGCGCGACGGCTGGGGCCCCAACGGGCTCGGCGATCGCTACGTGGACCTGCGCGTCGATGACCACGAGGCGCCGGTGCAGGAACTGACGCGCATTCTGAAGAAGAAGGTGCGCCGGCCGAAGGAGTGAGTGGCGCGACTGTCGGGATCGTAGGACAGGCTTTCTAGCCTGTCCGGCCTGGGGGAGGGCTTCACGCTCAGGCAAGATTCGACAGGCGAGCCGTCTGTCCTACGCCAGCATGGCCCCTCCCGGAACGTTAGCCTCACCTTCGTCGCGCCAAGGCCACGGAACCGCTCGGAATGGGCTGACGGGCTCAGGGACACGCCGTCAGCCCCAAAAGGGGCCCAAAAATGTGTTTCATCTCACCCCCCCCCAGACACCCCCCTGAACGAATCTTCCCCGCCACGATTTGCTCGCCTTGCTCGAAAGCGACCGAGTCACCTGTTCAACAGGGGGCAGAGGTTGGCGGTAAACATTCGTCTCCGCCTGTGCGCCTGGAGACGGGCAGTCCCCGTTACGACTGCGGTGGCCCCTTGGGGGAGGGCAGTTGCCGTTTCTTTGCTGGAATCGCTACCAACCTACCGGGGGGCCCGTTGACGTGGGATGCTCCCTATTGTGGAGATCAGCACCCCCGACCCAACCCCTGCCACCACCCCCTGCGGCCTGCCGGCCTGCCAGCAGGCCCTCTGGCACGCCCGTCAACAGGCCGCCTACTACAAGGCCCAGCACCTTCGCGCCCCCCGGCGCGAGGCCGAACTTAAAGAACTCCCCGCCCACGCCCACGCCCACGCCGAAGCACAAGCCGCGGCCGCGGCCCACGTCCAGCAGCGCGAGGCCCAGCTGCAACAGCGCCTCGCCGACCTCGAGGCCGAGGTGCGCTTGCTCAAGCACGGCCTTTACGGCCGCCGCAACGAGACTCACCCCCACCCCAACGCCATGGCCCACGCCCCCCCCCGTGGGCGGCCATCCCGCCGGCGACCGCGGCGCCCCCGCGGCCAGCAACGCGGACGCAAAGGCCACCCGCGTCGCAACCACGACCACTTCCCCACCACCGACGAGAGCGCTGACCTGCCGCCGGACCAATGCCAATGCACGACCTGCGGCTTGCCATTCACTCCCTGCGGCAGCGAGCCGGCCGTTAGCATCCTCGAGGTGGAGGTTCGCGCCCACCGCCGCCTGATTCGCCGCCGCCGTTATCGGCCGACCTGCGCCTGCGGGGCCCACCCTGACCTGCTGGTCGCACCGCCGCCGCCACGGCTGATCCCTAACGGCGCGCTGAGCATCTCCATCTGGGTCGAGGTCTTGTTGGACAAGTACGCCTTTCACCGCCCGACCTATCGGCTGTTGGCGCAGTGGCGGCTGGCTGGCCTGGACCTGGCGCTGGGCACGATAACCGATGGCTTGCGACGCGTGCTGCCCTTGCTGGAGCCGATCTACCAGGCCCTGCGCCAGCACAACCAGAAGCAGGACCACCGGCACGGCGACGAGACGCGCTGGCTGGTGTTCGCCACGGTGGAAGGCAAGGTCGGCCACCTGTGGTATCTGTGGCCCCAGACGTCGGCACAGGCGGCGGTGTTCGTGTTGGCAAAGGGGCGGTCGCATGACGCGCCCGAAGAGGCCCTGGGGCCCGACGCGCAAGGGACCTTCAACGTCGATCGTTACTGTGCCTACCCAGCCATGCAACAGGTCAAGGACGGGCAGATCACCTTGGCCTTGTGCTGGGCGCACGAACGTCGGGACTTTATTGAGGCCGAGCGGGGCCAGCCGGAACTGCACGACTGGGCCTCGGCATGGTTGGGCCGCATCGGCAACTTGTATCGGCTCAACGAGGCGCGGTTGCAGGCAGGCCAGCCCGAGGGGCCGGCCCGTGTCGCCGCCCAGCAGGAGTTGCGCAGGGCGGTGGACGAGATGGCCTGTGCGTCGGCCCGGGGACAAGCGGGGCCCCGGTTGCCTGCGAGCTGTCGCAAGGTGCTGCAGAGCCTGGACGTGTATTGGGCAGGGCTGACAGTGTTCGTGGAGCACCCCGAAGTGCCCATGGGCAATAACGCGGCGGAGCGTGCGGAACGTGGCCCGGTGGTAGGGCGGAAGAACTACTACGGCTCCGGGGCGGTGTGGGCGGGGCAGTTAGCGGCGGTGACGTTCTCGGTGTTGCAGGCGCTACAGTTGTGGGAGCTAAATGCCCAGCCGTGGCTGACGAGCTATACTTCACGCGGCGATGAGTGACACATTCTCAAAGGTCTGGAAGTTGTGGGTGAGAAGGGTGTCCATAGCGGCCTTGTGCTTGGAAGGGAGATCGTTGAGGCACTGCTGGATAGCGGTGTGGAATTT
>JBBSEZ010000300.1:0-12468 GCA_038239195.1 Gemmatales bacterium | reverse complement strand
CTGGAACTCCCGCATGTTCAGCAGCGTCCACAGCATGTCCTCCGCCCCCTCGCGCACCGTCGGCGCCTTGCGCAGCCAGCCGCGCGCCCGCACCATCTCCTCCGCACGCGGGCGGCGCGACAGCGTCACCAGATAGAGCTCCTCGATGATTGCGTCCGGCGTCGCCTTCGCCTTGAACAGCCCCGCCAGGCGACCCGTCGGCGCCTCGATCTTGCGGTTCAGCAGGTCGCCGTTGAGCAGGTGTAGCGCCTGCGCGATGTTCGGCTGCACCGTCCGCTCGCACTCGCAGGCGATCTGCCGCGCCGGCCGGCCGAACACGTCCAGCAGGTACGAGCGCACCTTCGTGTCGGGAAGCTGGATCGCCCGCGTCCCCAGCGGCAGGCCCGGGTACTTCTCGCGCGTCCCCGTCGCGAAGTCCAGCGCGTCGGCGACCTGCTCCGCCGTCAACCGCTTTGCCACGTAGCGCGTGTGGTAGACGTTGCTGGCGTCCGCCCGGTTGCCCGCCGTCGCCGCCGAGCTCAACTGGTAGGCGCGCGAGCGGAAAATCGTCCTCAGCAGGTGCTTGAGGTCATACTTGTTCTTCGTGAAGTCGTCCGCCAGGGCGTCGAGCAGTTCCGGTACGCTGGCGGGGTTGGTGGCGCGCAGGTCGTCGATCGGCTCGACCAGCCCCCGGCCCATCGTATAGGCCCAGAAACGGTTCGCGATGTTGCGCGCGAAGAAGGGGTTCTCCTGCGCGGTCACCCACCCAGCGAGCTTGCGACGGCGATCGAACACGTCCTCCATGTCGGGCCCGTCGAGGGGATGAGGCTTGACCGCGCCGCCCTTGCGCGGGTGTCCTTGCTCGCCGGTCGGGCGCAAATAGACGACCCTCTCTTGACCAAAGAGCCCGAACTCCTGGCTGGTCTTCGTCCCCAGCCGCACGAAGAACGCCGCCATCCCATAGTAGTCGTCCTGGCTCCACTTCTCGAACGGGTGATGATGGCACTTGGCGCACTGCAAGCGCACGCCGAGGAAGACCTGCGCCGTCGTCTCCGACCAGTCGGTGGGAGTGCGGGCGGTGAGGTAGAAGTTGGCCGGCCCCTCGGTGAAGGTGCTGCCCTCCGCCGTGATGATCTCGCGCACCATGCGGTCCACGGAGAGGTTGTCGCGCAGCACGCCGCGCACCCAGTTGTGGAAGCTCCACATGCCCTTCTCGGTGAGAAGGTCGCGGTTGATGCGCAGCAGGTCGCCCCATTTCAGGGCCCAGAAATCGACAAACTCCGGTCGGCCCAGCACGCGGTCGATCGCCTTGACGCGCTTGTCCGGCGCCTCGTCGGCCAGGAACCCGCGCACCTCGGCGGGGGTGGGCAGCGTGCCGATGGCGTCGAGGTGGAGCCGGCGCAGGAACTCCTCGTCGGAACACAGCCCCGCAGGCGCCAGGCCGAGCTCGCGCCACTTGGCGGCCAGCTTCCCGTCGATGAAGTTGTTGGCCGGGTAGTCGAACGCCGGCGCGTCGCTGGCGTAGGGCAGCGTCACCTGTACCACCTTGGCCTGGCCGGCGAAGCGGACCATGACGTGCGACTCGCCCTTGCCGCGCGCCGTGATGAGCCCGTTGGGCGTCACGGCGGCGACCGACTCGTTGAGGGCGTCGAACTGGGCGGCGCCGGTGACGTCCTCGATCAGCCCGTCGCTCCACGCGGCGCGCACGAGGACTTGCTGCTGCTCGCCGAGGACCAGGGCGCGGCGCGGGGGCCAGACCTCGATGCGGGTGACGTGCGGCTCGCGGGCGCCTGGGGCGGGGGCGCCGTCCTCGAGCCAGCCTTTGAGGGTGCGGTAGGCCCGCGAGTTGGGGCGGAAGCGCTCGCCGCCGGCGTGCTCCATCGTCAACGTCGGCTTGAGCAGGAGGATGCTCCGCTCGGGATCGGACAGCACGACGCGCCGGCCCTCGGCGCTCTGAACGATCTGGGCGTGGTCGAAGGCGGGGTCGAAGCCGAGCAGGCTGAGGCGAAACCCGCCCTTGCCGTGCTGCGCGCCGTGGCAGGCGCCCGCGTTGCAGCCGGCGCGCGTGAGCAGCGGGACGACTTCGCGCGCGAAGCTCACCGGCGCTTCCTCGTCGGCCCCCGTCACGCGCACCGGAACGCTGGCGCTCTTGCCGCCCGCCTCCACCGTCAGGAGGGTCTTCCCCTCGTTGGCCGGGCGGAGGGTGCCGTGCCGGTCCACGGTGGCGATGCGGGAGGCGCGCACGAAGAACTTCGCGTCGCGGCTCAGGTCCCAGCGCCGGCCATCGGCATATTCGCCCAGAACGCCGACTCGCTGTTCGGCCCTTGGGCCGGCCAGCTGCACGGAGCTCGGGTAAACGATCAATTTGGTGAGGGCGGAGCGCGGCGGTTCGGCTCGTCCGGCGGGGACGTCGGCGAAGGCGGGCGCGGGGGCCAACAGGCAGGCGGCGAGGGCGAACGGCGACAAGGTGCGGCAGCGCGACATGGCAGTTCCGTCTCTGGAGCGGGGAGGCAGGGAAGTCGGGGCGCTTCCCGGTCATCGTGATCGAAAGGGAGGGCGCTGTCAAGAAAAAGCCGAGGCGCGCACCGTCAGCGCAAGGGCTCACAGCCCGAACGCCGCGACGTAACGGTCGAAGATGCGCAGGGCGGAATCGTTGGCGTAATCCTCCGCGAAGCCCTCGCCGCGGCAGGAGTGGCGCCGGGCTCGCGTGGTCATCTGGTCGCGGTGATGCCCCAGTTCGTGAAGCAGGATGTGGAGGAGTTGAAACCCGCGTGCGGTGGCCTCGGTGAAGCGACACAGGCGCCATTCCGGTCCGCGGTCCTCGATCGGCACGCCGAGCAACGCGAGGATGAGGCGATGCTCATCGACGAAATCGACGTGCCACTCGCGTTCGAGGTCGCGCTCCCAGGCGCACAGGGCGACGAGCCCGGGTTTGTGGTAGCCGAGAAGCCGGGGGCACCCGGGGGCCAAAACAATGGCGTTGAGGCCCTGGGACAACTCGGCCCAGTCGGGGACGAGCGCGACGAAGCGCCGGACGTCGCGCTGGAGCAGGAGGTGGCGATAGCCGGCGCCGGGGCACTGGCGGTCGATACCGAGGTGCGCCCGGGGCGCGTAGGCGGGCGTGCGGGCCCAGTTGTTCTTGTGGCGCACCTGCCCGTTCCTGACGCCGGGCGCCGATTTCCGCTGCCGGTTTCTCACGTTTCTCGCTCCCCGGGCCCTCGGGCGTCGGGGCCGCGCTTCGGACAGCGCCGCGGGGCGGGCAGGTTCGCGCCCCTCTCCTCGTCGCGCCGCGGGGGCCATTTTCCTTGACCCGAAGACGTCCCGCCCGGTAGCTTGCCAGGTAGAGAGTTGTTGGACGAACCGGGCTGGGGGATTCGAGCCAAGGGGGAGCGGAACGATGTCGCAGGGACCTGCCAACGCGAGTGGGCCGACGGCGGAGGAACTGAAGAAGGCGCTCAAGGCCTTTCGGAAGCGGTTGAAGCTGACGCGCCTGGACGAGGAGTCGAAGCTGAGCAAGAGCCCGCTGAGCAAGGGGCCGTCGAGCATCGTGGCGATCAGCCCGCCCAACCAGTTCCCGCAGGCGGTGTGGGACGAGCTGGTGCGCCAGGGCAAGCTCAAGAAGATGGCCGAGGGCACCTACGGGCTGACGCAGGAGTGATGGGCCGTCGAAGTCTTACTGCGGGGCGGTGCCGTTGGCGTTCGACGAGGCGGGTGGGTCGAGCGTGGGGCCTTCGGGCAGCAAGACCTCGCCTTTCTCGTTGAGCGTGCCCCCGTCGATGAGCATCTGGATGACTTCCTGCGGAGAGTAGCGCTTGCGGAAGGCATCCAGGGCCTCGCGCGAACTTCGGACCAATTCTTCTTCGGTCATGGGTGAGGCCCCCGTTCAACGAGATAGACAGTCGGCGAGATACACCTCCCGTCGCGGACGGCAATTTGCACGTGCGATTGTGTCCTGATCGCAGCGCCCGGGTAGGCTTCGTCGCCTTCCTCGAAGGGGCAGCGAATCGTGTCGTACCAGATCGATCCCTGCCCGGGGCCGCGATCCAGGACAAGACGATCGAGCCTCCGGGCCCCCTTTCGGTTGATGGGACCGGCAAGCCGCGACGGTGGAGTACCTCCATGAGCCCATCGAAGGCCTCCCGGAGCAGCGCCGTGTATTTCGTGTCCCCCAGGTCGAGGCACATCCCCAGCCGGATCGCGGCCGCCACGACTGCCGCCTCTGCCCCGTGCTTCTTCGAGGCCCACTCCCACGCCCGCTGCGGCGCGTCCTCCCAGAAGTACGTCCCCTTGCCGAGCCAGTCGTAGTCGTTCTCGCTGTGCAGCCAGGCGCGCGGGCCAACCGCTCCGCTCGCTCCCTGGAGGGCAAACTGCCGCTTGCAGCCGTGGTAGCCGATCGCGACGCGCGGCAGCGGTTGCGGGCGCTCGAAGCGACGGCGGCAGAGTTGGCAGTCCAGGGCCACGCCGGACAGGGGCAAGCAGTACGCCGCCGCCAGGACCGCGAGCGGGCGACGCACCAGGTTCGTCGAGGACCAGCGCGACGCGCGGGCTCATGCCGCCGCAGTGCGGGCACGCTGCGTCGGGGGGCTGAAACGCCTGGCGGAGCGCGCCGAACAGCCTCTCTTGAAGCGAGCGTGGGGCATTGGGCATCGTGGGGCTCCGGGCGAGATGAAATTGATCGGCCCACCTTGCCAGAGATGATGCCCCCGTCAACCTTTCGGGAGGCGGAGGGGTTGGAGCGAGTTGGTGCCGATTTTGCCGGAGTGCGCTGGCGAAGTTGCCTCGCTGGAGCGGCCGATGTGAGAGGTACTGAGGCAAGGCGTCGAGGCGGTGGCGCGGCAGGCGGAACGATCCCCCTTAGCTCATCCCGGACTGCGGGAGGTTGAGGGCGTCGTGCAACTTGTCGAGCAACCGCTGCAAGTCTTCCCGATCCTCGTCGCCGAGGTGCCCGAGCAGGTTGGAGATGACGCGGACGCGCGCGGTCTGATAGTCCTGACAGGCGGAGGCGCCCGCGGGGGTCAGCGCGACGTCGATCTTGCGCTTGTCGTGCGGGTTGATGCGGCAGGCGATGAGGGGGCGCTCGCGCCCTTCCAGGGAGCGGATGATGCGCGACATCTGGGCCGGGAGCACGCCGAGCAGGCGCTGGATGTCCCCGACGATCAGCGTGTCGTGGTGGCGCAGCACCGACAGAGTGAGGAACTCGACCTCCTTGAGGTCGCCCGCGTGGCGCCGCCCGCGGGGGGCGCCGAGGCAGAACCGGGTGACGACGTCGAAAACGCCCTGCGCGAGCTCCTCGACTCTCACCGCCGCACTGCTGGCAACCATGATGCCGTTCCTCACGCTCCGCCCTGGCGCCTCGCGCCAGGGCCGCCCCACCCCGGCGGGGCGGCCTGCACGCGGCATTCAACCGCAGGAACCTATTGCACCATATCGCTGCTGACAGCCTGCTGTCAACGTGGAAAGGTGTGTCGGGAACGGGGGTTAGGCGGAGGAGGGTGGGTCGTGCCGGCGCTGCGGATTGTGTCGCCCGGCTCAGCCGAAGGCGCGCCAGAACGTGCGCAGCAGGGCGAACGCGACGGCCAGCACGGCCCCAGCGACGATCAGCGTGGACAGGGCGTGTTCGTTGAGGAAGGCGCGCCCGGCCATCAGGGCGTGGGTGAAGAGGTTGCGCTTGCGCATCTCGGCGGTCTGGCCGCGCAGCATCTCGCGGTGGAGCGTCAGGAAGCGCAGGCCGGCCTGCCAGTCGCGCTGGAGCGATTCGCGCTGCGCGACGGACAGCGCCTGGATGCGGGCGCGGGCGTTGTCGCCCTGGTTGAGGTTGACGATCATGTACCCCTGCCCCACCTCGCCCAGCGGAGGCGGAAAGTCCTCCATGAGCGTTTCGATCTGCTTGAGGGCCTTGAGCACCTCGCTCGCCTGCTGCTTGCTCAGCGGCTCGTCCGGCTGCGGGTTGTCCAGGTAATCCCCCAGCCTGCGCCAGCTCGCTAGCAGGCGTCGCGTGCGAACCAGACGATGGTACAGGGCCCGTTTGGTGCTCAGTCCCTGGGTCGCCCCCGGCGACTTCTGGGCGGCCTCGCGCAGCGCATCGATCGGCTTCGGGGGCGGGACGGTGCCCGGCGCTGAGGCAGGCACGGGCACCGGCACGGAAGCCGGTTCCAACTCCGGGAGCTCGGCAGGCTCGCTCGCCGCCGAGGCAGGCCCCGGTTGGGGCCTCGACGTCGGTAGGGGGGGCGGGACCTGCGGGCGCGCGGGCGGCAGGGGTGGCGGCGAGGTCGCCGTGGCGAGTTGCGGGCTCAGCGGGGGCGGCAGCGCACGGGTGGCGTCCGTAGCGCGCACCGGGGGCGGCGCAGAGAGCCAGGACAGTGGGTCGGGCCTCGCCGCGGGAAGTGGCGTGGGCGGCGCCGGGGCCGAGACGGGCGGCGCGCTCGGGGCTGGTGCGGGCGCGGGCGCCGGGCGGGGCGCCTTGGGGCCGAGGGGGCCGAGCAGGTGCAGGTCGTAGGCGCTCTTGGCGGCGGGATCGGTCAGACAGACGAAGGCCTGGGCGAGGCGGTTCATCGCCTCGGTGGCCTGGTCGGGGTGCATCATCTGGTAGCGCCGTACGGAGTCCAGGCGCTGATGCACCCGCTGCTCGATGAGGGCCACATCGTCCTCGCCCGCCCGGAGCCCGAGCAGGCGGTAGTGATCGGGCGGCCATCCGTCGGGCGGTAAACCTAACCAGGCGCAGATGATTTCGTGACTCATGTTCCCATCCGCCCCCGATACGACTTTGTCGGGGGAACTTGCCCCCTGCATCCTACCGCATGACCGGCTGGATTGCAAAAGCAGTGTCGTCCTTCGTACTGAGTCCGTCGTCCTTAGCAAAGACAACCCCTCCAGCCTGCGTTTCGCGCCCCTTCCCCTCTTTGCTAAGAACTACGGGCTAAGGACCAAGATGCCTTGTCCCTGAGGTAAGGTACGTGCTAAAACCCGCGACCGCATCTCGACGACGCACCTCGTCTCGTTGTCCGCCCCAGGCCCGCAGGTAATCGGAAGAATGAAGAACTTCTTGCGGGCGCTGCGCCACGCCCTGCCCTACCGGCGCCGCCTGACGATCTCGATCACCTGTGCGACGTGCGCCGCCGTGCTGTGGGGCCTCAACTTCACCTCCATCTACCCCGTACTGAAACTGCTGCACACGGGCGACAGTCTCCACCAGTGGATCGACAAGTCGATCGCCTCCACGCAAGGCGAGGTCGAAGACCTCCAGGGCAAGATCGCCAAGCGCACCGACGATGAACAACGCGTCGAAAACGAGAGGCTCGAAAACAAGAAGCCCACGAAACAGGTAGAAAAGGAGCGGCGCGACCTCGCCAACGAGTTGCTCAAGCTCGAGAGCAAGCTCAAGGCGATGCGCAGCAACCTCTACTGGTATCAGGTGCTGCGCAAGTACATCTACGCCCTGCTGCCCGACGACTGCTTCGGCACGCTCGCCAGCGTCATCGGCCTGGTGTTCCTCGGCGTCGTCGTCAAGTGCTTCTTCGAGTTTCTCCAGGAGTCGCTCGTCGGCAGCGTCGTCAACCTGTCGCTGTTCGACCTGCGCAACCGCTTCTACCGCAACGTGATCCACCTCGACGTCGATCAGTTCAGCGACGCCGGCAGCAGCGAGCTGATGGCCCGCTTTACCAACGACATGGAGTCGCTGGGCAACGGCATCAAGACGCTGTTCGGCAAGGTGGTCGCCGAGCCCCTCCGCGCCCTCGCCTGCGTCATCATGGCCTGCTTCATTAGCTGGCAGCTCACGCTCATGTTTCTCATCCTGGTGCCGATCGCCGCGTTGATCCTGGCCCGCGTCGGCCGGCTCATGAAACAGGCCACGCGCCGCCTCCTGGAGCGGATGTCGAGCATTTACAAGATTTTGCAAGAGTCCTTCCAGGGCATCCGCGTCGTCAAGGCGTTCACCATGGAGCCCTACGAGCGGCGCCGCTTCTGCTCGGCCACCAAGGACTACTACCGCCGGTCGATGCTGGTCGTGAACATCGACGCCCTGGCCGATCCCATCATCGAAGTGCTGGGCGTGGCCGCGGTCGCGGCGGCGCTGCTGGCGGGCTCCTACCTCGTCCTCCAGCGGCACACACATCTGTTCGGGCTGCGTCTGATGACCCAGCCGATGGAGCCCGAGTCGCTGTTGCAGCTCTACATCCTCCTGGCCGCCGTCGCCGACCCGGTACGCAAACTGTCGAGCGTCTTCACGCGGCTGCAGTCGGCCGACGCGGCCGCCAACCGGATCTTTGCCTTCGTGGACCGACAGCCGCGGGTGAAGCCGAACAGCGAGGGCCCGCGCCTGGTTCGGCCCCCCTGGCTGCCGGCTCGCGGCGCGGCCGCGCCTGCGGAGGCGCACGAGTTGCCGGCGCCGGCGGTCAAGCCGAACTACCTCGAGTTCCGCGACGTCTGCTTCTCGTATCGGCCGAGCGAAGACATCCTGACCAACATCAACTTCTCGGTCCGCCTGGGCGAGACGGTGGCAGTGGTGGGGGCGAACGGCTGCGGCAAGACGACGCTGCTGGGGCTCATCCCGCGCTTCTACGACCCGCACCACGGCAGCATCCTGATCGACGGGCAGGACCTGCGCACCCTGCACTTGCGCAGCCTCCGGCAGCAGATCGGCGTCGTGACCCAGGAGACCGTGCTCTTCGACGACACGATCTCCAAGAACATCGCCTACGGCACGCGGGGCGCCAAACCGGAAGAGATCGAGGCGGCCGCCCGCCTGGCCTACGCGCACGATTTCATCGTGGCCCAGCCGGGCGGCCAGGGCTACCAGGCGCGCGTGGGCGAGCGCGGCAACGGCCTGTCAGTCGGGCAGAAGCAGCGGTTGGCCCTGGCCCGCGCGATCCTGCGCAACCCCAGCATCCTCATCCTCGACGAGTTCACCAGCGCGGTCGATACGGAGAGCGAAGCGCTGATCCACCGCGCGATCAAGGACTTCAAGCACGGCCGGACGACCTTCCTCATCACCCACCGATTGAACACGTTGGAGATCGCCGATCGCATCATCGTGCTCGACAAGGGCCGCATCGCGGCCGTCGGCACCCACGCGGAACTGATCGCGGGCTGCTCGGTGTACCAGCGGCTGCACGAGGCACAGGCCCAGCGCCTGTGCGCC
This sequence comes from Gemmatales bacterium, assembly GCA_038239195.1. Taxonomy (GTDB): domain Bacteria; phylum Planctomycetota; class Planctomycetia; order Gemmatales; family Gemmataceae; genus JBBSEZ01. Next base: position 3,350 of record JBBSEZ010000300.1, on the reverse strand, counting down.
TGAAAAAAGGGGGCGCAGCTCTTTTCGAGAAACCGGGGGCCGGCCCATGAAAAGAGCTGCGTCCCCTTTTTCCCTCGCCGCCGGCGCCCTCTTCCTGCTCTGCCTCTTTCTCTTCTTCCACCGCCTGGCCGACCGCGACCTGTGGAGCAGCCACGAGGCCCGCGCCGGCATGGACGCCCAGTCCATTCTCGACGGCGAGGGCCTGTTGCCGCGCCTGTTCGATGGCCGGCCCGAACTGCAAAAGCCGCCGCTCTACTACTGGCTCGTCGCGGCCATCGCCCGCGCGCGCGAAGGCCCCGTCGATGCCTGGGCGGTGCGCCTGCCGTCGGCGCTGGCGGCGCTCGCCTGCGTCGCGCTGGTGGTGGGCCTGGGCTGGGGCGCCGGCCGACCCATCGCCGGGCTGTGCGCCGGGCTGGTGCTGGCGACGACGATGCACTTCACCTGGCTGGCGCGCATCGGCCGCATCGACGTGCCCCTGGCGCTGACCGTCAGCGTGGCGGTCGCGGCGCTCTATCGCGCGCTGGCGCGGCCGGACGGCTCTCGGTTCGCGTCTGGCGTCGGCTACGTCGCCATTGCCGCGGGCGTGCTGCTCAAGGGCCCGATCGGGGTGGTGCTGCCGGCCGCGATCCTCGCCGCCCACCTCCTCTGCGAGGGGCGCTGGCCGGCGTTCTGGGAACTGGGCGCCTGGCGGCGGTTGGGGCGCGAGCTGGGCCTGGCGTGGGGCGTGCCGCTGGTCCTGGCCCTCACCGTGCCGGTCTTCTGGTGGGCAGAGGTCGCGTCGGGCGGGCAGTTCTTTCATGAGTTTTTCTGGGCCCACAACGTCGAGCGGGCCCTCGGCGGGGGCCGCCTGCGGGCGCACGCCTGGTGGCTGTACGTGCCCTATTTCCTGCTCTACTTCCTGCCCTGGTCGCCCCTGCTGCTCGTGGCGGTGGTCGGCCGGCGCTGCCGTTTCGGCCCCGAGGCCCAGTTCGGGCTGGCCTGGGCGCTGGCGGTGCTGCTGGTCCTCTCCTGCGCGCGCTTCAAACGCGCCGACTACCTGGCGCCGGCCTACCCCGGCGCCGCCCTCTTCGTCGGCTGCGCGCTGGAGCGCTGGGCCTTCTCGCTGGGGGCGCGGCGCGTACTGGCCGGCGTCGTCGGCGTGGCCCTGATCGTGGCCGGGGCGTGGGCGCATCAACTCGCGTGGAAGTTGCCTACGAAAGAGCCCTACCGCGATTATCGCGCGTTTGCCGGAGAAGTCCGCCGCGCGGCCCCGGCGCCGGCGCGGGTCTACTTCTTCCGCACCGAGGCGCATGCCCTCGCCTTCCACGTCGGCCGGCCGCTTGTCGTCGTCGTCGATTGGGCGGAGCTCCAGGCGCACCTGCGACAGCCCGGACCGCACCATCTCGTCATGCCGCCCGACGCCGCCGAGGATTGCCCGCGGCACCTGCGCGGCGTGCGCCTGGAGGTGGTGGCGCGCAACACCGACGGGGGCCGGCACGAACGGCCGCTCGTGCTCTTGCGGAGCTCGGGCGCCGACGTACAAAAGACGGAGTGAGAGGGAGCTCGGCCCCCTCCATTCCGCTTCCCTCCGGCGCTGTTGCCATGCCTCAGGTTCCGACGCTCCCGCCGATCGCGACCGAACCGCTCAGCGTGGTGCTGCTGGCCCACAACGTCGCCGCCCACGTTTCGGCGGTGGTCGCGGACTGGGCCGCGTTGCTGGACGGTCTCGGGCGCGACAGCGAACTGCTCGTCGTCGAGGACGGCAGCACCGACGGCACGGCCGCCCGTCTCGACGAGCTGGCCGCCCGCCACCCGCGCCTGAAGGTGCTGCGCCACGACAGGCACCGCGGCGAGGGCGCCGCGCTGCGGACCGGCGTCACAACAGCGAGTCGGCCTCTGCTCTTCTACACCTTGTGCGAGCCGGAATATCGCCCCGCCGACCTGGCGCGCTTCCTCGACAAGCGCCTCGCGCCGCTCGCGCCGTTGCCCGCAGGGCCATCCGAAGCGGCCGCCGCCACTCCACCTCCGTCCGACCTGGAGATCGATCACGTCCACCTGATGTCGGGCTATCGCGCAGGCGCTCCGGTGCCGGGGGGCCTCCGCGTGCTGGGCGGGCTCTGGCGAGTGTTTTGCCGGGTGGTGTTCAGTTATCCCCCTCCCCCCTTGCCGGGCTGGCTGGGCTGGCGCGGCCACGCGGGACGGTTGCTGGCGCGGGCCCTCTTCGGCTTGCGCTCTCAGGACGTGCTCTGTCCGTGCCGGTTGATGCGGCGCGACGTCTTCGCGCGCATCCCCATCCAGTCCGAGGGGCGGTTTGCCCACGTCGAGGTGCTGGCGAAGGCGAACTTCCTGGGCCACGTGATGGGCGGCGAAGAGGTGCCTCTGAACGTCGAGCCGCAGCAGGATCGGGGCGACGTCCGCGAGATGTGGCGCGACATGCGCGAGGTTCTGCGACACCCGGACTTCGGGCCGGCGGTGTTGCCGGAGCGCCCGCCCCCGGTGGCCCGGGCCCCTGCCAGCCCGGTCGAGAGTGTAGGATGAAGGCCGAGACGGGCCGCCCGCCCCCCAGGCGTCGAGGCGAAAACGATGAACGCACATTCCGACCTTGTTCCCCGCTAGAAGCAACTTCGCGAAGTCGGCGGCCAGTTCGAGGAGGTGCCGGCCCGAGAGGACGTAGCCGATGGCGCGAGCCTCGAGCAGGAACGATCCTGCCTTGCTGCCGGGCAGGGCGGCGAAGGGCAGCCCGCAAAGGGCGCCGTCAGGGGCGATCAGGACGGTGGTGGCGCCCGCCAGGTGCTTCTCCAGGGGCAGCCAGAGCCGGCGGCGCGGTTCGCGGGCGACCGCCTCACTCAGGGACGCGGGAGGCTCGGCCGTCAGCGGGGCGCGCCAGGCGGCGATCAGGCGGTCGAGGGGCGCGGAGGGCCGAGGGGGACGCAGATGGGCGGCGGCCCTTGACCAGGACGAAGGCCAGCAAGCGGCCTTCGCCCTGTCTGGCGGGGCGGCGCTTGGAGGTTACTTTGCGAGTGAGAGTAGTGGATGAAGTCCCCCAGGGCGGTGCGTTCGGGCAGGGCGCGCAGCACCTGTTCGGCACTCGCCGTTTTGTACGGGTCGTCCACCTGGCTTTGATTGACCATGCCCGGGGCCTCCCCTGGATCGAGCGCGAGAAGGGCGTCGGCCGCATAGCTCATCCGGTTTGTTCGCCGACGCTGCCCTCGCAGTATACGCGAACGAGCGGCGCCAAGTCACGCGCCGAGCCCGAGGGACAGACCAAACGGCGCGGCAAGGGACAGGGGAGGCGCCCGCCCACCCGTGTAGCCGCGACGCGAAGCGGAGCGCGGTGGGGGCGCCGACGCGCTCCGCTCCGCGTCGCGGCT
>JBBSEZ010000299.1:0-12507 GCA_038239195.1 Gemmatales bacterium | reverse complement strand
GTATTTGCGGGTGGTGGGCCTGGGCGTGTGAGGGGGGGTGACATGGTGAGGGGGGGACGGGGTGACGGGCAGCGGATGGGGCCTTGCCGCCGTCTTTGTTCTGTACCCATTGTCCCCCTTTCACCCCCACACCCTGACCCCCGCCGTCACTTCTTCGCGCTGGCGCGCTCCTCGAACTGATCGAGCTGGTCGCGGCGCCCCAGGGCGATAAGGGTGTCGCCGGCCTCCAGGCGCGCTTCGGACGACGGCGTGTAGACCATCTCGCCGCTCGTCTTCTTGATCGCGACGATGATGATGCCGAGGTCCTGGCGCAGCCGGCTAGCGCTCACCGTGGTCCCCACGAGCACGCTTGCCGAGCTCACGATCGCCTCCTCGATCTGCAACTCCAGGTGCTCGGTCTTGGTCGCCAGTTCGATGAAATCGACGACGTTGGGCCTCAGCACCGCCTGCGCCATCTTGAGCCCGCCGATGGCGTATGGCGCGATCACGCGCGTCGCCCCCGCCCGTCGCAACTTCACCTCGGCGTGTTCGTTCTCCGCCCGCGCCACGATGGTCAGGTCGGCGTTCAACAGCCGGGCGCTCATGGTGATGAACAGGTTGTCGGCGTCCGATGCGGCGACGGTCACCAGGGCATCGGCGCGCTCCACGCCGGCGCGCTTCAACACCTCGTCGGAGCTGGCGTCCCCGGCGATCGCGATGCCGTAAGGGAAGTTGAAGCCTTCCAGGGCCTCCTGTTTGCGATCGATGAGGACGAACGGCTGCTTCTTCTTCGAGAACTCCTGACAGACGTGGCGCCCCATCCGCCCGTAGCCACAGATGATCGCGTGGTGAGTCAACTCCGCCAGGCTGCGCTCCATTCGCTGTTTCTCCAGGTGGGCCTGCATTTCCCCGCTGATCATCGACCGCAGCAACTCCCCCGCCGCGTAGAAGAACGTGAACACCCCCACCAACAGCAGGACGATCGTGAAGGCCCGGCCTTGGGTCGAAAGGGCGTGAACTTCCCCGTAGCCCACTGTGGTCAGCGTGATGACCGTCATGTACAGGGCGTCGAAGAGCGAGTAGGCCGGCTCGAGGACGTAGTAGCCGACGGTCCCGATCAGCACCAGCCCGATCGGGACCAGAAGCAGGAACAAGGAACGGCGCGGTATCACGGCCCCTCCCTCTTCGCCAGGCGCAGGAGCTCCGCCCGCGCCGCCCCCAGCGTGTCGAGCAAGTGCTGCCGTTGCCGGTCGTTCTCGCAGCGCGCCGCCGTCTCCACCCAGCCCGCCGTCTGATCGAGGACCGCGAGGAGCGGCCCCCGCGCCTCCGCCGCAGGCCGCGGCGGCTGGCCCTCGACGCGCACGTAGACCGGCGACGTGTGGGCGAAAGAGCCCCCTTCCGCCGACCGGCACCGGGCCGCCAGCCAGGTGCTCCCCGTGACGGTCAATTCGAGCTCCAGGGCGCAGGCCAGCCCGTCTCCCGATCCCGCCGTCGAGCCAACGACCGTCCCCCCAACGAGCAGTTCGAGTCGCTCGAAAGGCACGGCGCTGCGCGCCTCGGCCCGGACGCGCACGGCCTCCCCCGCCGAGCGCGCCAGCACCGCTCCGGGGCCCTCGCCCTCCACCTGAAGCGTCAGGAGGGGGGCGCTGGTGATGAACGTCTTGCCGGCGCGCACGGCCTCGATCCACGGTGCGTAGGCGAGCGATTGGCCGGCGCCGAGGCGAGCATAGGTGCGCACCGCTCCGAGGGCCGTGCGGTTGGAGCTCTTGCCGCTGCCGCCCGCGAGGGGAACGCGCAGCCCGCAGTCGAGGAGGCGATAATAGTTGGCGAAGGCCCCCTCGACGTCGGCGAAGGAGCTCACCTCATAGGCATCGACTTTGCCGAGCAGCAGACAGGCGAGCGCCTCGCCCTGCAAGGCGCCTTCCTTCATCCGAGGAAGGTCGGGCCAGACGACGAGCCCCGCCTTGCGGTGGCACTGGTCGCACCAGTCGGCGACCGACCAGTGGTCGAGGTGGTCCGGCGCGCCGAAGCGCAGCGGGTGGACGACGCGGTGGCAGTTGAGCAGGGCGAACGTGCCCAACACCGGGTGAGCGTTGAGCGTGTTGACGACGACGAGGCAGTCTGGAGAGGCCAGTGCCGGCGCGGTGCCGCTGAACGCGAGGAGGTCGGGCAGGGCGGCCGGCGCGTCCGCGCCCGGTGCGCGCTCGCGGGCGAGCACGTTGACGACGGCGAGCCCCTCCGCCGCGCCTTCGAGCAGGGCGGCGTGGGGCGACAGCTCGTGGGCGCGCACGTCGCCGGCGAACCAGCCCTCGGGGCGCAGGTCGATCCAGCGCTCGATGGCCAGGCGCAAAGCGAGCTTGCCTGGAGCAAGCACGACCTCCCGCCGCAACGGCGTGAACTCGGGCCCCTTGTGGGCCTCGACGAGAACGGGGCCGGGAGACAGGAGCACTTCGCAGGCGCCCTCGACGTAGGCAAACGCCTCGCTGCCGAGCAGGGCGTTCCCGCCCACGTCCTGGCCGTCGCCGGTGGCGAACCGCGCCAGCCGGCCGAGGGGCGCCCGGTACTCCCCGCCCGCCTGGAGCAGGCGGAGTCGCACCGGCGTCGGCTTCCCGCTGGCGTCGTTGATGCGGACGTGTACGCTGAGCATGTCTCACTCGTAGGACAGGCGACCCGCCTCCTACGGGGCTACCGATATTTCGCCCCCACGCGATCCAGAATGGTGGTCAACGCCTGCACCGCCTTCGGGAACAGCTCCGGCCCCGTCACCCCGCCCGTCGGCCCGCCTCCGAGCAAGTGCGGCTCGAGGGTAGCGAAGCCATCGTACGCGGTGGCGATCTCGGCGAGGACCTCCGGCCAGTGTCCGTCGCCTTCACCCGCCAGACAGCCGTGCTTCTCCCCCGCCTTCCAGTCCTTGACGTGGAGGTGGACCGTCCGGTCCTTGGTCTTCTGCCAACCGTCCCAGGCGTCGTAGCCGCAGAAGACGTAGTTGGCCGCGTCGTACACCTTCCAGAAGGCGTCGTTGTTCAAAGCGCCGAACAGCTTCTCGACGCGCTCCGGCGAGTCCCCGTAGATGCGGTGCTCGTTCTCGTGGAGCATGCGCACGCCCGCTCGCAGGGCCAACTCCGACTGCTTCTCGAGCCGGTGGCAAACTTCGCCGAACCACTTCTCCTCGACGCCGTTCCAGTCCGGCGCTTCCCCCGGCGGGTAGTAGCTGAACACGCGGACGTTGGGCGTGTCGAACACCTTGCACAGCTCGATGGCCCGCTCGAAGCGCTTGAGGTGCGGCTCGAAGGGGGCGTCGATCTTGATCTTCCCGATCGGCGAGCCGATGGCGCTGAGCCGAAAGCCGTTCCTGTCGAGCAACAACTTGAGCTCGCTCACCTGCAAGTCGGTGAGGTCGAGCACGTTCGTCTTGTGAACGGAGCGCAACTCCACGTGCCGGACGCCGCAGCTTGCGAGCACGTCGATCTGCTCCTGCGGGTCGGGAGAAATCTCGTCCGCGAAGGCGCTGAGTATGAACATTCTTCCCTCCGGGAGCCCTTAGTCCTTAGTCCGTAGTGCTTAGCAAAGACAGGAGCCAGCCTCCTCTTTGCTAAGCACTACAGACTAAGAACTAAGGGCTAGCCCCTGGTTTCCAGAGGACGTCCGCGCCGCCGGGGTTGTTGTAGACGCGCGCGAGCACGAAGAGGAGGTCGGAAAGTCGGTTGAGGTAGACGACGACCTGTGGGTTGACCGTTTCGCCGTGGTCGAGCGCGACGACCTCGCGCTCGGCCCGGCGGCAGACGGTGCGGGCGAGATGGGCCCACGCCGCCGCAGGCCCCCCGCCCGGGAGGATGAAACTGGTGAGCGGGGAGAGGTTGGCGTTGAGGCGGTCGATGGCCAATTCGAGCCGCGTCGCCTGCTCGGGCCGAACGCGCAGCCTGGCGCCTGGCGCTTCGTCCGCGGTGGGGGGGACGCACAGATCGGCGCCCACGTCGAAGAGATCGTTCTGGATGCTGCGCAAGAGGTCGGCCTCGCCCGGCTCGGGGCGCAGAGAAAGAAGCAGGCCGAGGACGGCGTTGAGCTCATCGACGCTGCCGTAGGCGGCCACGCGCGGGTGGTCCTTGGGGACGCGCGTGCCATCGCCGAGGCCAGTGTCGCCCTGGTCGCCGCTGCGGGTGTAGATGCGAGAGAGGTAGACCATGAGAGCTCGCGACAAGGACGGGGCCGCAGCGCGAGGGATGGCTCGCTGGCGAGTCGCTCAGCACCCGCGCATCTTCCGCAGAGCGGCCCGAACACGTTGCTTGGCCTGACGCGTCTGGCGCTCGCGCTGGCGCTGCTGGCGCTTCAGTCGCTGCACCGCCTCCAGAAACCGTGGCGTCTCTGGCTCGCCATACAACATGGCGTCGGCTCCTTTCGCGAGCGCTCGTCCGTCCAGGCGAAGTCCTTTCCCAGAGGAGGGCCGCCCCTGACGAGCTGGTCGTGGCTGTGGGCCATCGCCCCGAGAGCGAGGCCCGTCTCTCTTTCTTATGCGGCCTGCTCCCTTCTCTGTCAACATCTTGTTGCGAAATTGTGAAGAGCGGGCGAAGGCATCCCTCTTGCCCCACGCGCACAAGGCGGAGGCGCGAGGGAGGAAACCGCGCTCAGCTACACCCCGAGGTGGCGCCGCAGGTGTCGCACTTGGCGCACGCCCCGCTGCGCACCAGGGTGAGTTGCCCGCACTCGCTGCACGGGTCGCCCTCGTAGCCCTTGAGGCGCGCCTGGCGGACCTTCTCCTCCGCCGTGTGCTGCTGCGCCTTGACGGCCGTCCCGGCGCCGTTGGCTTGCCCATTGGCGTGGCCGTTCTCCGCCAGCGGGGCGAGGTGCCCGCTGCGCGGGGTGGCGAAGGCGTCGGCCCGAGGGGCTGCCAGGGCCGGGGGCTCCTCGAGCTCCTCGTCCCGGTGGAGGGCATCGCCGCGCAGGTCTTCCGCCTCGACCTGGGCGAGGTCGTGCCGGCCGAGGTAGGTGATGGCCAGCTCGCGGAAGATGTAGTCGATGATCGACGTCGTCATCTTGATGTGCGGGTTGCCCTGCACCATTCCGTTGGGCTCGAAGCGCGTGAACTGGAAGGCGTCCACGAACTCCTCGAGCGGCACGCCGTGCTGCAAGCCCAGCGAGATGGCGATGGCAAAGCAGTTGGTCATGCTACGGAAGGCGGCCCCTTCCTTGTGCATGTCGAGGAAGATCTCGCCCAGCGAGCCGTCCTCGTACTCGCCGGTGCGCAGGTAGATCTTGTGATTGCCCACACGTGCCTTCTGCGTATACCCCGCCCGGCGGTCCGGCAGGCGCCGCCGCTTGGCCAGGTACTTGTAGACGATCTTCTCGGCCACCTTGACCGGCTCCGCCCGCGGCTCGGCGGCGGCGGCCTCCAGCTCCGCTTCCAGGTCGGGCGCGTCGGCCACGGTGTTGAGCGGCTGGCTGAGCTTGGAGCCATCGCGGTACAGCGCGTTGGCCTTGAGCATCAGTTGCCAGCTCAACAGATACGCCGCCTTCACGTCCTCCACCGTGGCGTTGTGCGGCATGTTGATCGTCTTCGAGATCGCACCGGAGACGAACGGCTGGGCCGCCGCCATCATGCGGATGTGCGACTCCGCCGAGAGGAAGCGCTGCCCGAGCTTCCCGCAGCGGTTGGCGCAATCGAAGACCGGCAAGTGTTCCGCCTTGAGGTGCGGCGCCCCCTCGATGGTCATGGAGCCGCAGACGTAGGCGTTGGCCTCGTTGACCTGCTCGCGCGTGAAGCCCAGTGCGGCCAGGAGGTCGAAGTTCGGCGCCTCGATTTTCTCCTTCGGCAGGCCGAGCTTCTGCACGAGCACGTCGTCGCCGAGCGTCCACCGGTTGAGCACGAAGGGCAACTCGAACGCGCCGGGCAGCATCCCCTCGATGCGCTGGAGCACGTCCTCCGGCAGGCCCTTCTTGGCGAGGCTCGCCGGGTTGACGTGCGGGCAGCCGGCCAGCGTGCCAGCCCCGCGCGAGTAGCGGACAATTTCGTCGATCTGCTTCGCCGAGTACCCGAGCTTGGCCAGGGCGGGCGGGACCGAGGCGTTGATGATCTTGAAGTAGCCGCCGCCGGCGAGCTTCTTGAACTTGATGAGGGCGAAGTCGGGCTCGATGCCGGTGGTGTCGCAATCCATTACCAAAGCTATGGTTCCGGTCGGGGCTATGCAACTGACCTGCGCGTTGCGGAAGCCGAAGCACGTCCCCAACTCGACCATGCGATCCGACTCGGCGCGGGCCGCGGCCACGAGGTAGTCGGGCGCCACGCGATCCTCAAGGCCGACCGGCGGGATGGTCAGCCCCTCATACTCCTCGCGCGGGGCGTTGTATGCGGCGCGCCGATGGTTGCGGACGACGCGCAGCATCGCGTCGCGGTTGGCGTCGTAGCGCGGGAACGGGCCGACCTCGCCGGCCATTTCGGCCGAGGTGGCGTAGGAGACGGCGTGCATGAGGGACGACAGGGCAGCGCACTGGGCCCGGCCCTGGGGCGAATCGTAGGGGATGCCCTGCACCATCAGCAGCGAGCCCATGTTGGCATAGCCGAGGCCGAGGGTGCGATAGTCAAACGACTTCTGGGCGACTGACACGCTGGGGAACTGCGCCATGAAGACGGAGATTTCGAGCACGAGCGTCCACAGGCGCGTGGCGTGGCGGAACGAATCGACGTCGAAGCGGCTGGCGGCGTTGTCGTAGAACTCGAGCAGGTTGAGGGAAGCGAGATTGCACGCGGTATCGTCGAGGAACATGTATTCGCTGTTATGGATGAAACAGCCCGAGTAATCGACCGCGCCCTTCTTGAGGGGCGAGGTTGTCTGGCTGGTGATGATGCCGAAGTTGTGATGCCGATCCACCGTGCCGTCGTAGACGTCCTCGACGCCATCGTAGACGACGGACACCACCTTGTGGTTGTAGAGGGCGGCCTGCTCGCGCAGTTCGGCGTCGGAGGAAAAGAACCGCCGCATGGACGCGACGTGCGGAACGTGGCGCGCTCCGAAGGCCCGTGCGGTCTCGCGCAGTCCCTCCCACCCGTCGAGCGTCACCGGGGAACCGGCATCGAGGAGCAACCGGGCAGCTTTCAGGCACCGAGCGCGCAGGCTTTCCCCGGCCGCCCGCCGCTTCTGTTCTGGCTGAGCGACGGCCACGCCCGCCGCACGTAACTTCTCCCGGTGTTCGGGAGAGGGAGAGTGGCCCCGGCGCGCTGCGCCCCCCTTGGCGCCGATCATCGCCAGGGCGAGGGGGCTCGAACGGCACGCACGCGAGCAGAACAGTTGCCCGGCGCGGCGAGTGGCAAAGTTCTGCCGGCAGGCCGGGCAGCAGCGCTCGAAGGTCGGGCCAGGCTTGCGCCCGACGCGGCGCCCCTCGGCCTTCGCCTGAGCCATCCACGCCTCCGCCCGGGCCGAAGCGAGGGCATGTTGTTCCGCGTCGGCCCAGCGCTGGGCCGACGCCTCGCGCATCTTCTCGCGAGCTTCCGGCGTTTGCGCGATACCGAAATGGGGGTTTTTCTCCCCGCGCGTGGCCTCGGAGAGGTGGGCGCGCCACGCATCGGTCATGCAGCGGCGCGCGGGGTTGTTGTCGCCGAGCATCTGTTCCCGGTGCAGCGCCTCGTGTTCGAGCTCGGGCATCAACTCCAGGTTGTCGAGGCGGTCGTTCAGGCTGTTGAAGTCGCGGTGGTGGATGTGGTGGCCATCCGGGACCGGGCCGTGTTCAGCCTCCCAGGCCCAGCGATATTGCACCTTCCAACCGCGCCCCGTGTGGACGAAGCGGCGCGGCGTGCGGACGTCCTTCGGCTGGCGCACCTGCGAGTGGAACGGGTTGAGGGCATCGCCGACCAACAGGTCCTTGACCTGCCGGTAGGTGCCGTCGCGGAGCATGATCAGATGATCGTCGGTCGCGCGGAACGACGAGCCGTCGTCGAGCGTCACCCGGTACACCGCAACGCCGCGCCGCTTGGCGCTGATGTTGTACATCGGCGCGATGACGGTCTTCTTCGCCTGATGGTCCCAGGCGTACACGTTGACGGTCTGGCCGACGAGCTCGCCGATGGGGACGGCGTTCCGCCCGTCCGCCACGGCAATGAGCGTATCTCCGGTGACGCAGCACGGGTTCGACGCGTTGATCCTCCCATCCGCCGGGCACGTATGCCATTCGTTGACGGTCGTGTCGAACTGCATCCCGGGGTCGGCGCACGCCCACGCGGCGTAGGCGATCTTGTCCCAGAGATCGCGGGCCCGCAGCGTCCGCTTTGGCCTCGGCGCCCGCCCCTCGGCGCGCGCCTTTTCCTTCTCGGTGCGCCAGTAGAGCTCCCAGTTGCCGTCGTCGATCACCGCCATCATGAAGGCGTTGTCGATGCGCACCGAGTTGTTGCTGTTCTGCCCCGAGACCGTGTAGTAGGCCTTCGAGTCCCAGTTGGTGTCGTACTCCTCGATCTTGAGCGCCGCGAAACCCTGCGCCGCGAGTTGCAGCACGCGCTCCACGTAGTTGGTCGGCACCAGGGCTGCCCGCGCCTCGACGATGGCCTTGCGCAGGTCGAGGTTGCGCGTGCGGTCGAGTCGTTCCTCGGCGTTGGGCCAGCCCCGGGCGGCCTTCATCACGGCGTTGAGGTGCCGGTTCAGCGTGCGCGAGCCGAGGACCATCGCCGCGACCTTGTCCTCCTCGACGACCTTCCAGTTGACGAACTCCTCGATATCCGGATGATCGAGATCCAAAACCACCATCTTCGCTGCTCTTCGCGTAGTCCCGCCCGACTTGATGGCCCCGGCGGCGCGGTCGCCGATCTTGAGGAAGCTCATCAGCCCGCTGGACTTGCCCCCGCCGGAGAGAGGCTCGCCTTCGCCGCGCAGGGAGGAGAAGTTAGCGCCAGTACCGCTGCCGTATTTAAAGATGCGCGCCTCGCGCACCCACAGGTCCATGATGCCGCCGTCGTTCACCAGGTCGTCCTGCACGGCCTGGATGAAGCACGCGTGTGGGGCTGGATGCTCATATGCTGATGTGGAGCGCACCACCATCTTCGTCGCCGGATCGACCCGGTAGTGCCCCTGCGCCGGCCCGTCGATCCCATACGCCCAGTGCAGCCCCGTGTTGAACCACTGCGGAGAGTTCGGCGCCGCCATCTGCGCCGCCAGCATGTGGCAGATCTCGTCGTGGAAGGCGAGCGCATCGGCCTCCGACGAGAAGTAACCGCCTTTCAGCCCCCAGTACGTCCAGCACCCCGCCAGGCGCCGAAACACCTGCCGCGCGTCGGTCTCGTGCCCCTTGCGCTTGTCGCCCTCGGCCGGCACGCTCCGCTGCGCCCACTCGGGCACGCCTTCCTCGGGCACGCGCTCCGACTTCGCCGGGAGGCCCGCCTTGCGGAAGTACTTCTGCGCCAGCACGTCCACGGCCACCTGCGACCAGTGGTCCGGCACGAGCAGGTCCTTCATCTCGAAGACGACCGACCCGTCCGGGTTGGCGATGCGCGAGGTCCGCGGCGCGAAGGAGAAGGCCGCGAACGGGTCGCGGCCTGCGGCGGTGTACCGGCGTGGGATCTGCATGGTAACTTCACAGCTTCAAGGGCCCGGCGGCGAACGCCGCTCGGGGCCAGACCTGCTGGCATCGTCCGGCCCCTCATTACAGAAAGTCGGCTTTGTATTCTGCGCTCTGCCCACCCCGCGAGGAGCAGACGCAATGCCCCCCGCACTTAACTTTTCGAGGGCCGGCCCGCGCCATCGCCTCCATCCGACAGGCTCGCCCTCCTCGTCGGGGCCGGAGCATTCCGTGCGATCGGCCCGAACCGAACATCGAGCATACCAGAAACTACTGCACAAGAAAACAGGCAGAATGGACGAAAGGCCAGGCAATGCCTGGCCTTTCGCCTGCGGCGCCCGGGCAGTCCGCACCTCGCTCAGCCCTTCGGGGCGTCCCCGACCACGAACGGCAGCGTCAGCCCCTTCTGGTCCTGGTACTTGCCGCGCTTGTCGCCGTAACTCGTCTTGCACACCTCGTCCGCCTTGAGGAACAGGATCTGCGCGATCCCCTCCCCCGCGTAGATCTTCGCCGGCAGCGGCGTCGTGTTGCTAATCTCGATCGTCACCTTGCCCCGCCACTCCGGCTCCAGTGGCGTTACGTTCACTATTATGCCGCAACGCGCATACGTGGATTTTCCGAGGCACACGCCCAGAACGTCTCTCGGCACTTCGATGTACTCGACCGTCTCGGCCAGCGCGAAACTGTTGGGCGGGATGAGGCAGTAGTCGGCCTCGACATCGATGAACGAGAGGGGGTCGAAGTTCTTCGGATCGACCACGACGCAGCGGGCGTTGGTGAACACCTTGAAGTGCCGGCCCACGCGCATGTCGTACCCGTAACTGCTGACCCCGTAGGAGATCACGCCGGGCCGCGACGTCCCCTCGGCGAACGGCTCGATCTTGACGTCCCGCTTGATGAGCCAGTCCGGCATCACGCTCATGCCTGCGTCCCTCCTGAACGAGATCGGCCCCGTTACTGAGAATGGCGCTACCATAGTCCAACCTGTCGCGTAAAATCAACCCGAAGGGGCGAACGGCGCAAGCTCGGCGCCCCATCCCGTTCCCCTTGACAACGGCTCGCTCCCTTGCCATGAGGGGTGATCGAGCGTTGCGTCCGTTCGTCCGCGGGAGGCCAACGATGTCCGCGCTCCTCGCCCCCATCCTCGTCCTCCTGGCCGCCCCGGCGACGCTCGTGGACGCGCGCCTGGTGCCGGTGGCGCCCCTCTCCCTGCCCGGAAAGCCCGCCCCGCCCCGCCGCGAGCGCGCCGTCGTGCTGATCCACGGCCTGACCGTTGCCCCCGTCAGCAAGGAAAGGCCAACCCGTGCCGAGCTGCGATCCTGGCAGGTGGCGGGCAGCCCCCTCGTCAAGGCGCTTGCCAGGGACGCCGACGTCTTCTCCTTCGCGTACGCCCAGACGGTCCCCGTCGAGGAAATCGCCCGCGCCACCGACCTCGCCGGCAGGATACGCACCCTGCGCCAGATGGGCTACCGCGAGATCGTTCTCATCGGCCACAGCGCCGGCGGGCTCGTCGCGCGCCAGCTCGTCGAGGACGAGCCCGACCTCGGCGTCACCAAGGTCATCCAGGCGTGTGTCCCCAACATCGGCTGCTCCCTCGCGGGCCTTCGGGCGGCGCGCTCCACCCAGGCCGCCTTCCTTGCCTCGCTCAGCAAGACCGCCCGCGAGCGCATGCTGAAGATGCGCGCCGCCAAGCGCATACCCGCCAACGTGCAGTTCGCCGTCGTCGTTGGCACCACGCGCCTGGGGGGCGATGGCATCGTAGGGCTCCGCTCGCAGTGGCCCGACGACCTCCAGAACCAGGGCGCCCCCGCCTACTCCGTCGCCGCCAACCATAGGAACGCCGTGCGCGGCGCCCCCGGCATCGAGCTGATTGCCCGCCTCGCGCGCGAGCCCCAACCCCGGTGGGCGCCCGCCGAGGTCGCGCGGATGCGCCGCAAGCTCTTCGCCCACTGAGGGGGGCCTGGCCGGGCGCAGAGGACAGGCGCCCCCCTGTCCGACGGGACCGCTCCGCGCGGGCGAGTTGCCGCGCCCGTTCTTTCGTTGGCGGGGCGCCTGGATACAGTAGCCTGCCTTCCTCGGACAAAGTGGCGACGTGGCCGCCCGCGGAGGACCGTTGATGTTCGGCTGGTTCCGTCCTTCTTGCCCCGTCGGGCCCGCAGACAAGGCCTGGGTCGAAGAACGCATGCGCTGGCTGGCGGGGACGTTCGGCCTGCCGCGGTTGCGCTCGGCGACCGTGGTCCTGCCGACCCCGGAGTTCTTCCCCGAGCCCTACGCCGGCACCGAGGCCGACGGACGAGCCTTGTTTGCGCGCACCTGCCGCTATCTGGGCGTTGACCCCGCCCCCCTCCAACTGGGTTTCTACACCGAGGATCGCCAGCCCTTTCTGGAGGACACTTCCCACCACGAGGGGACGGCGGGGCTGTACGAAGACGTGGGCTGGTCGCGGCGCATCCTCCTCGCGCGGGGCGTGCTGGCAGACCCGCTCACGTTCGTGGCCACCGCCGCGCACGAACTGGGCCACCTCCTGCTCGGCCAGGCGATCGGCGCGCACGATGCGGACCAGGAGAAGTTGACCGACCTGGCGACCATCTACCTCGGCTTTGGCGTCTTCACCGCCAACTCGCGCATCCGCGCAAGCGCGTCGCACAGCGGACTGAGCGAAAGCTGGAGCATCCGACGGCTGGGCTACCTCAGCCAGCCGGTGGTCGGCTACGCCCTGGCGCTGTTCGCCCACGTACGCGGCGAGGACGCCCCGCCCTGGGCCGGGCACCTGTGTGCCGACGTGCGTTCCCCTTTCCGCTCCGGGCTGCGCTTTTTGCAGAAGACCGGTGCCAGCCTCTACGACGGCGCCGAAGGCTGCTTCAAAATGCTATCCGACGACGAGGTGCCGCCCGGCTTCCAGCGCGGAGGATAAGCGCGGGTCAGGGCGGCGGTGCTGCGGGGGCAACCGCGCTGGCCCGCTTGATCTGGGCGAGCGCCTCCTCGATCTGCCGC
>JBBSEZ010000298.1:0-12544 GCA_038239195.1 Gemmatales bacterium | reverse complement strand
GCGCTCTCGCCGCTCGTGATCGGTCCAGCCGGCGTCGATGGCACCCACCTGCGCGGCCGCGTCTCGATTCAAGATGCCCTGCGAGTGAACCTGTTTCCGTTCGACGTCCGGCCGGCTCCGGAGGGCCGTCCTACAAGGATGCTTTTTCCTGCCGTTCGGCGATAGCGCTCCTACCCGGAGGCTGGCCCGTCAGCGCTTCTTCTTGAAGGTCTCCACGTGAGCGCCCCCCACCCGGTCGAAAGCGTCGGGCCGCGGGTTGCCCGCGCCGCGGTAGCAGATGGTCAGGAGGTCGCCCTCCACCTTCCAGATCCCCAAGAAAGCGACCCGGCCCCCGCGCGTGCTGCTGATTTCGTAGCACTTGGGGGACTTCTTGGCGTCGAATGCGAGGAAGTAGGCACTAGGGGCCCCGCCCGCGTTGTGGTAGGTCATGGTGGTCGCCGTGATTTCAAAGGTGACTGTGGGGCTGCCGACCTGGTCCCACATTCCCAGCCAGTCCTCCACCTTGGGCGGCTTGGGGGGCTTCGGGAGCGGGGCCGGCGCGAACGCCAGCGACAGGATGGCGGTAGCGAGGATGAGAAGGGCGCACTTGCGCATGGGGGGCCTCCAGGGGGTGACTTCATCTCGAGTGTACCCGTCGAGGGCGGGCGTGGAAACAAGGAAAATCCCCGGTGGGCAGGGGTAGTGGGGCCAAAGTTCCGGGAGGGCCCCACGACGCCCTTCCGATGGACGTGCCGCGCCCGGCCGGTGACGAGGCCGAGATGGGCCGTCGCGCGGCACCGCGTTTGCTCACTCCAACCGAAGCCCGGCCGCTGCGGCCGCTGCGCACTCTCCTTCGCAGGTGTCTCCATGATCGCCGCCCCCTCGTGTCCGAGCTGCATCCTCGACGAGGAAGGCGAAGAGTTGGCCGATCTCTTTTTGGCCGGAGTTCCCGAGGAGGTTGCTCCGCCGCGCCATAGCGTCTTCGAGGAGGCGGAGCAGGAGGCGATGCGCTACAAGTGGATCGAGAGCGAGAAGGCGGGGCACGACCTCGGCGACGAGGCCCTCCGCCGTTGGGCTCGCTGGCACTGGCCCGCCTTCCTGCGGGCGTGCTGGCTGGAGCACCTGAAGGGGACAAGGCACTGGGTCGAGGTGGATCGCGGCGACTTCGGCCTGCTGCGACGCTGGCCGCACGACAAGCCGACGCTCCTCGCGCAGGTGGTGCGCCTGCTCCAGGCGGGGCACGAAAACCTCGACGTGATCCTCTGGGCCCGCAAGGCCGGGGCGCCGATGGGAACCGTCTTGCGCATGCTCGAGGCGCTCGACGTCAACAGCCGTCGCCTCGCGCACCGCTTCGAGTGCTAGTTTGGGGCGTCGGCCTCCACGCCAGGGGCCGGGCGCGTTGCTGTCGTGGATAGGCGAAGCGCAGGCTGACAGCGAACGTCGTGCCGCCAGGGCATCACGGGCGCCGGCCGTCGCTTCGCCTTTGTCGTTTGGAATGGCCCGGCCGCGTGCCTGGCCCACAAGCCCATGCGGCCAGCGCGCCGTGGCGGCGAAGGGGGCGACCATGCCTCGACACTCCGCGCAACAACCGACCGCCGGGCAGGGCCCTGCCGACCTGACCGCGCGCCCGCCGCACCAGACGGCCGACCTGTTCCCCTGCTCGGAGGGGCACTACCGGCTTCTCTTCGACAAGAACCCACTTCCCGCCTGGGTCTTCGACTTGGACAGCCTCGCTTTCCTCGCCGCGAACGACACGGCTGTCCGGCATTACGGCTACTCCCGGCAAGAGTTGCTCGGCCTGACCGTCAAGGACATCCACCCGTCAGAGACCATCCCCGAGTTGCTCGCTCATCTGGCCACGGCCCCCGCCGAGGGCGAAGACCGATCCGGGGATTGGAGGCACCGCACCCGGGACGGGGCCATCCTTTCCGTCGAACTGGCCTGGCAAGACGTCGCCTTCGCGGGGCAGCGTGCCCGCCTGCTGCTGGCCCAGGACGTCACCGGGCGAAAGCAAGCCGAGGGAGAGCTCCACGAGTCAGACCGGCGGCTACGGCAACTGGCCGAGAACGTCCGAGCCGTCTTCTGGATGACCGATGCGCGGGCCACGCGCCTGCTGTACGTCAGCCCCACCTACGAGGAGGTTTGGGGCCGGCCCTGCGAGGGCCTCTACGAGCGCCCCGAGACGTGGCAGCAGGCGATTCACCCCGACGACCGAGAGGGCGCCGCGAGCACCTTCGAGCGCTTCGTCCGGGACGGTCGTGCCTACGAGCAGGAGTACCGCGTCGTCCGCCCGGACGGGTCGGCGCGCTGGGTGCGCGACCGGGGCTTTCCCGTGCGGGACGTCGCCGGGCAGGTGTATCGGGTCGCCGGCATCGCCGAGGACGTCACGCGCCAGAAGCAGAAGGACGAGGAGCTGCGCCGGCACGCACGGCAGCAGGAGGTCCTGGCGGTGCTCGGCCGGTCGGCCCTTGCCGACGAGGGGCCCCAGGCCCGCCTCGACGGGGCGGCCCGGTTGATCGCCCAGGCCCTCAAGGTGGAAATCGTCGCAATCTGGGAACTGCTGTCCGACGACGCGCTGCGCGTCTGCGCCGGCGTGAGGTGGAACGCCGGGGAGGCGGGCGCGGAGGCCCAGGCGAGCTATACGCTACGCGTCAACGAGCCGGTGGTCGTGGACGACCTGGAGACAGAGGAGCGCTTCGACGGCGCTTCGGTGCGGCGCGCGCTCGGCGCCGTCAGCGGGCTGAGCGTCCCCGTCGGCGGGCGGGGGCGCCCGTTCGGCGTCCTGGCGATCCACTCCGCCCGGCGGCGCGAGTTCCTCCCCGAGGAGGTTCACTTTTTGCAAGCGGTGGCCAACGTGCTGGCGGAGGCGGTGGCCCGCAAGGAGGCGGAAGAAGCGTTGCGGGGGAGCAAGCAGTTCACCCAGGCCGTGCTGGACTCGCTGGCGGCGCACGTCGCCGTGCTGGACCAGCACGGGACCATCCTCACCGTCAACGAGGGCTGGAAGAAGTTTGCTCGGGACAACGGCTGTGCGGACCTCGTCGGCTGTGGGGCCGGGGCCAACTACCTCGAAGCCTGCCGGAACGCGGGGGAGGAGGGGGCCGTCGCGGTGCTTCACGGGCTGGGCGCGGTGCTGCGCGGCGAGCGGTCGCTGTTTACCCACGAATACCCCTGTCACTCCCCGGCGCAGCGGCGCTGGTTCCTGATGCGGGCCACCCCATGCACCTCGAGGCGCGGTTGCGCCGTCGTGGCCCACGTAGACATCACGGAGCGGAAGGTGGCCGAGGAGGCGCTGCGCGAGGCGGACCGCCGCAAGGACGAGTTCCTCGCGGTGCTGGCGCACGAACTGCGCAACCCGCTGGCGCCGATCCGCAACGCCGTGCAGGTGTTGAAGGAGCCTCGCGCCAGCGGGGCGGTCCTGGCCGGGGCACGGGAGATCCTGGAGAGGCAGGTGGGACACCTGTCCCGCCTGGTGGACGACCTGGTGGACGTCTCCCGGCTCACGCGCGGCCGGGTCGAACTGCACAAGGAGATGGTGGAGGTGGCAGGGCTGCTAGCCCGGGCGGTGGAGGCCGTGCGGCCGCTGCTGGACGAGCGGAGGCACGAACTGACCGTCGCGGCCTCGCCGGTGGGCCTGCGCGTGGAGGCCGACCCCACCCGGCTGGAGCAGGTGTTGTTCAATCTGCTGCACAACGCCGCCAAGTATAGCGACCCGGGCGGCCACGTCTGGCTGACGGCCGGACGGGAGGGCGCCGAGGTCGTGCTGCGAGTGCGCGACGTGGGGGCGGGGATCGCCCCGGCCATGCTGCCTTTCATCTTCGACCCGCTGGTGCAAGCGGAGCGCCGCCTGAAGCGCTCGCAGGGCGGGGTGGGGATCGGCCTGGCCCTCGTTCGCAAGCTGGCCGAACTGCACGGCGGGACGGCCGAGGCCACGAGCGCGGGCCCCGGGCAGGGCAGTGAGTTCGTGGTGCGGTTGCCTGCCCCGGCCGAGGGGCCAATTGACCAAGGAGTAAGTGGGCCCCACGAGGAGGGAACGTTGCCGACCGTGCCTCCCCGCCGGGTGCTGGTGGTGGACGACAACTGCGACGCCGCGGACAGCCTCGGGCTGCTGCTGAAGCTGGCGGGGCAGGACGTGCGGGTGGCCTACGACGGCGCGTCGGCCCTGGCGCTGGCGCGCGACTTCCGTCCGGCGCTGGCCTTCCTGGACGTCGGGATGCCGGGGATGGACGGCCACGAGCTGGCCCGGCGGCTGCGGCAGGAACCGGCGCTGGCGGGGGCCGTGCTGGTGGCCCTGACCGGCTGGGGACAGGAGGAGGACCGGCGGCGCACCCGCGAGGCAGGCTTCGACCACCACCTGGTGAAGCCGGCCAGCCCCAACGCGCTGCAACGGCTGCTGGCCGAGTTGAGGCCGCCCGCGCGGTAGCTCGACCACAAGGCCCTCGGCGCGCATTCTCGGCCTCCGGTTCCTCGAGGCGCTTGGCTTCGTCGGCCTTCATGCCGCCGTACTGGTTGCGCCAGCGGGGCAAGGTCGGCTCGCTGACGCCGAGGCGCTGACAGATGGCAGACCTTGTTCGTCTCCTGCTCTCGAGGGGCGGCAGGGCCCTCATCGCGCACGGATCGGTTGTTGGGGAGCAGACGAATTTTTCGGTCAGGAACGCCAACCACCGGCATAGTGAAGGCGAAAGGAGGACGGGATGGCTGAGGTGGACCTGCTGATCCGCCGGGTGCGGGCGGGGGAGGTCGAGGCGTTCGCAGAGGTCGTCCGCCAGTTCGAGCGGCCGGTCTGGCGCGTCGTCGCGGCCATGCTCCAGGGGCTCGAGGAGTCCCGGGAGTTGATGCAGCAGGTCTTCGTCGATGCCTACCTCCACCTGGACCAGTACCGGCTGGGCGAGGACTTCGGGGCCTGGGTCAAGGCCATTGCCCGCAACCGGGTGCGGCAGGAACTGCGCCGCCTCAGCCGGGAGTCGAAAAAGCTGGCGGCCTACCGGGAGCTCCTGGAGCGGCGGCTCCAGGACGAGGCAGCGGCCGATCGCCACGAGCAGGACTACTTCGACGCCCTCGAAGCCTGCCGCCGCCGGCTGCCCAACCAGTCGGCCCGGGCCCTCTCCTGGCGGTACGCGGAAGGGCTGAGTATCGAGCAAATCGCCGCCCGCCTGGAGACGACCCGGGCCGCGGCGGAAAAACTCCTCTCGCGGGCCCGTCTGGCCCTCCGCGAGTGCATCGAATCGCGACTGGCGGAAGCATGAACCGGATCGAAGAACTGACCTTTCGTCTGCTGGACGGGGGCCTGGCCCCTCACGAGCAGGAGGAACTGGACCGCCTGCTCGCCACGGACGAGGCCGTCCGCCGGCACGTCGCCCTGCTCGAACTGGAGGCCGCCCTGCTCGCCACCGGGCCGGCCCCCGACGTGGCCGGGACCGCCGTCGAGCGGGTGGGCGCGATCCAGACCGACGACCTGGAACGATCCGTAATGCGCACCCTCGGCGCGCTGCCGCCCCCTCCCCCCGCGCCGGGCCTCGCGAGGAGGAGGCTGCGGACGCCGGCGCTCTTCCTGGTCGCAGCCGCCGCCCTCTTTCTTATCGTCTTGCTCACCCGGCCCGGCGAGAGCCCCCCGGGGACGGGAGAACCGGGGAAGGCACCGGCGCCGTTCCTGCTGGACCGTTCGCCCGACGTGCTCGTCGAGTCGGAAGGAGGCGAACGCGTCACCCCCTCCGTCGGCGCGCCGCTGCAGCCCGGGCGAACGCTCCGCACCGGCCAGGGTGGGCACGCGACCCTGAGCTACGCCGACGGCACCCGACTGGAGCTCTCCGCCGGGGCAGTCCTGAGTCTGGAGGCGGCCAGGTCCGGGAAGCGGGTGCGCCTCCAGGCCGGGGGCCTGCGGGCCAGCGTCCCCGAGCAGGCGAACGACCTCCCTCTCGCCGTCGTCACCTCCCAGGCCGAGTTCCTCGGTGCAGGCGGCACCTTCCAGGTCATCGTCCTCGGCGGCCACGGCACGCGCATCGACCTCGAGGACGGCAAGGCCGAGTTGATCCGCGCCGGGCAGCCCGCCATCTCGCTCGCCCCAAGAACCTCTGCCTTCGTCCCGAACGAGGGCGAGCCCGTCTTCCCACCGCGCCAGGCGCCGGGCTTGCAGCTGAGGCGGGAACTGGCGTTCCCCAACCTCCGTTCGCTTTCCTTTTCCCCCGACGGCAAAACGGTCCTCGCAACGACCCGCTGGCAGGCGGTCTACTGGCACGAGTCGGACCAGATCGAGGCCGTCCCCGTCAGCCCGCACGGCCGGAAGAGGATCGACGTCGAGGCGCTGACCGGCTGGGCCCTGGTCGCAACCGAACGCCAGGAGAACCGGCTGCGGATCTGGGACGCCTTGAAGCGCGAGACGCGCCGCCTGGTTGCGCCCCGCCCAGCCGGCCGGTTGGTGGCCGTCTCGCCCGGAGGGGACTGGCTGGCGTTCGCGACAGGCGGGAATCGTCAGCTCGTCCTGCTGGACACGGCCACGGGCAACCCGATCCGGGTGACGGTCGAGCAGAAGGTTTTCGGGTTCGCTGCCTCCCCCGACGGCCTGCTGGCGGTGGCGCGCAGAAACTCGGCCCGAGAGGCCCCCCTGGCCGTGGACCTGGTCGAGGCGGCGACCGGCCGGGTGACGGGCTCCCTGCCGGTCACCGGGACCGCAGGCGTGACTCTCGCCTTCTCGGCGGACGGGCGGCGCCTGGCGGTCGGGACGCACGGCAAGGTCCAGGTGTGGGACGTGGCCGCCCGCCGCATCGTCGGCACTCTGGAGCAGCCCGGCTACCCCATCCAGCGCCTGGCCCTGGGCCCGGATGGCCGAGCCCTCGCCGCCAGCGGCATCGACGACCGCGTGTGGGTCTGGGACGTGGACCGCACGGCCGACCTGCGGATGGTCCAGATTGGCAAGCACCCCCAAGGGCTAGCTTTCTCGCCCGACGGGAAGACCCTGGCCGTGCTCGACCAGGGCTCGCGGATCACCCTCTGGGACGTCCCCCGCTGAGCAAACCGCCTCCGGGGCCGCAGACAGATGAAACAAGGACCGGATTGTTCCGAGAAGTGAATCGAATCGCTCCCCCCGCCAGATTGCCGTTTCTCACCACTGCCTCCCGGAGGCCCACCATGCAGTTCAAGACATTGGCTCTCGCATGCCTTGTCGGCATCCTTTCCGTTACCGCCCATGAGGTTGTTCGTTCCGCGGATGAGCCGATCGAGGCCCGCAAGCACGTGAAGTGGGGCTACAGTGACCCGGACTGGACGACGGACGTGAAGGGTTGGTCCCCTTTGGAGGCTGGCGAACACCCGCGACTCGTCTTCCGCAAGGCGGACCTGCCCAGGCTCGAAAAGCGTGCCGAGACGGCGGAGGGCAAGATCATGATCGGGCGCCTGAAGAAACTGCTCGACGGCAAGTTCACCCTCTGGCACCCGAGCGGGTACGGGCTGCTGTACCAACTCACCGGCGACAAGAAGTACGCCAGCAAGGCAAAGGAGCTTTGCATCGAGGTCATTCAGAACAAGAAACGGGACGCCAGGGATAGCCGTTACGGCTTCACCAACCCCGGCAGCGGCGGACCGATGCGCTCCGGCCCGGCCATCGGCGCCCTCGGGCTGGCCTACGACCTGAATTACGGCGGCTGGGAGGAGGACTTCCGCAAGACCGTGGCCAAAGCGATCCTGGACAACCCCTACACCACCAGCATTGCGAACCGGGGGCCGATCATGCCCTCTTGCAACCACTACGGCGCGGCCGTGGGGGGGGTGGGCATGGGGCTCCTGGCTATTCGCAACGATCCGGGAGTGGATGCCAAGAAAGTCGAAGGGCTCCTCGGCAAGATCGTCAAGCAAGCGCGCGCCGAGATTTCCATCGGCTACGGTGACCGCGGCTACTATTTCGAGGGCCATCAGTGCGGGAGGATCAGTTCCAACACGGGGTTGGTCCCGTTCGTGCAGGCGTATCGTGTGGCCGCGGGCAAAGACCTGGTGGGCAAGAAGGACAACGCCCGCTGGCTGGCCGCCAAGTGGATCTACGAGTTCGCGCTCGATCCGGACGGCAAGTACACCAACCCGCAGCGCGGCATGTACTGTCGCAACTTCCCGCGGGGGACCATGTGGTCGGAGCAGGGCGACTTCGCCCTGGGCTTCGGCGTCTGCCCCAGCGAATACGTCCCCGCGCTCAAGTGGGTTTACGACAATCAGGTCGAGCCGGGCAAGAACAAGACCTACGACATTCTCGATTACCCGCACCAGGCGGTCTATGCCCTGGCCAACTGGCCGCTCGACGTCCCGGCGAAGAACCCGGCGCTGTCGCTCCCCCTGGTGCTGCACGACACCGCCGCCGGCTACTTCATTTTCCGCAACGGCTGGTCGGCAACGCCCGGCAAGGACATCTGCGTTTCGGCCTTGCTGGGCACCCACCCGACACACCAGAACGGCCGGGGCATGGCGTCGGGCGGCTCCGTCTACGTGTACGGCAAGGGCCTGGGCTGGGGCGGCCAGCGCTCCCGCTACTGCTTCCCGGGGATGTTCTACTCCAGCTACCCGATCTACACGAAGTTCGAGAAGGACGGGTCCGCCGTGATCAGCACCCTCTGCTACGGCGAGAAGTTCAACAAGTTCAACCTCAGTGTGGAGGAGAACAGCAAGAGCCCTACTTCGCTGGCCGTGGATTTCAGCGGCGCATCCGGTGCCGAGTTACTCGTGGCGATGGTGGGACCAATGGTCGGGCACAAGGTCGAATACTGGATGGACGTCAAGACCACCGAGATAGCCGACGTGAAGGGGCAGAATGGCTATGCGACGAAAACCACCGCGGTGAAGCTGGCCGGCAAGAAAGCCTACGTCATGACGCTCCAGAAGGGGGCGCCGCCCCGAGTAAGCCAGGACGGCGACAAGGTGATCGTGGGCGGCCAGACCATCTCCTTCGACGGAAAGAAGCTGATTCTCAACCCAGCACCAAAACGCTGAATGGGAAGTGCGAACGGAAAGGAATGAAGAAACGTGACGAAGCCAACGCGGTTGCTCGGCGTAGCGTTTCTCCTGGTCCTGGCGGGGCTCGTCGAGGCGGCCGAACCGTCGAAGGTTCCCCTGGGCCACAAGGAGTTCTATCCTTCGCCGGAACATCCGGTGGGCTTCCGCGGCGATGGCAACGGCTACTTTCCCGGCGCCACCCCTGTCGCGGAGTGGCGTGAGGGCACGGTCGGAACGGCGAAGGACGAGCGCAGCGAGGTGCTTGTCTTGACCGACAAGAAGGCGCACAACATCGTCTGGAAAACCGAGATGCCCTCCTGGGCCAACACCCAGCCGATCGTTGTGGGAGACCGCGTTTTCACCACGGCCGAGCCGAACATGCTCCTTTGCGTGGACGCCAG
The DNA here is from genome assembly GCA_038239195.1 of Gemmatales bacterium. Taxonomy (GTDB): domain Bacteria; phylum Planctomycetota; class Planctomycetia; order Gemmatales; family Gemmataceae; genus JBBSEZ01. The sequence goes on along the minus strand of JBBSEZ010000298.1, from coordinate 3,197 downwards.
GACGGGCAAGGTACTCTGGACGGCATCGGCCAATCCCTGGGAACTGGTGGGAGTGGCCAAGCCCCAGGCCGACAAGATTCAGGCGATGTACGACGTCTGGCGCGAGGCCCTCCCCCACTTCGACCACATGCGGGGCAATGGGACCATGAGCCGGCGCGTCCCGAGCAGGGAATTTGCCCCGATCGCGGACGCCTTTGTCCAGAAGGCCCTTCCGCGGATCGTCAAGGCCCTGAAGGAACTGGACCCCGACGGTTCCTACGAGGAGGCCGCCAAGGTCACGGGCGAAGCGGTGAAGAAATACAGCCAGGCCCTGGCGGAATCGGAGAAGCCCGGGTTCACGGGCAAAGCGCCCGGCTGGAAGCACGACCCCCTCAACCGACAATTAACCAGCCTGTTGGATACGCTTGGCAGGCGGATCAATAGTTTCAGTGAGCCCACGGGCCCTGGCAGGAGAACGCCGAAAATCCCTCTGGGCGTGCCCTGGGGCCACCTGGTCGGCTTCTGCATGTCGGCGCCAGTCAGCGACGGGGAACGTGTCTACGCATCGTTCGGCCAGGGCCAAACCGTCTGCTACGACCTCAACGGCAAGCGGATTTGGGGGACGCATTACCAGCCGAATGGGCAAAAGGACAATCTGAGCAGCGTGCAGTCGCCGTTGCTGGTCGGGGGCGTGTTGGTGGACATGCACGGCGGGGACAAGGTGCTCCGCGGGCTGGACAAACGGACTGGCAAGCTCCTCTGGGAGGCACCGACCAAAGGCGACGGCGCTCGCGACGGCGGGGGATACTTCGTGGGGTCGCACAAGGTGGTCCGTCTGAAGAACGGGGCCAAGGCGGTTGACGCGATCGTCACCACGTTGTGCAACATCCTTCGCGCCTCCGACGGCCGGGCGATGGGGAGCTTGCCGTTCGAGTTTCGTCCGAGCGGTGGGCCATCCATCGTTAGCAGCGGCGACGTCGTCTTGAAGGGCGCCACGGGCGACAACTACCGAACGCCCTACGTGGCCTACCGGCTGAAAATGGTCGGCCAGGACAAGGTCGAAGCCAAGGAGATCTGGCGAACGCGCCGGAGCAGTACGCCAGGCTACCAGGCGGTGGCCATGACTCCCACCGCGATCATCATGGCCTCGCGCGAACACACTGCCCTGGAACCGGGAACGGGAAAGTTCCTGTTCCGCTCCCCGGGAGGGCCGAATGAGATCGGCGGCTACTCGAACATCGTGGCGGGCAAGATGTTCCTCTGGGTGGAAAGCGGGACCAGGAACTGGGGCAGCCGTGGCGATGAGGTCTTCGGCACCTTCGGGTCGGCCGACGTGAGCGACCCGGCAAAGATGAAGGTTCTCAGCAACAAGAACGTTCTGGGTGGCGTCAACAAGCCCCGCGTCCCCGCCCTGGAGAAGTATGCCCCCGAGCTCTACGCGATGAAGTTCTATACGGGGAATGCGTTCGGCTGGCCGGCGCACTTCCTGCACACGGACACCGCGATCTTCCCCTCGGGCAACCGGCTGTTCATCCGATCGGTCTCGCATTTGTACTGCATCGGCGACCCGAAGGTGCCGTACGACTGGGGCCCCGCCTCGCGCCCCGCCAGGATTACCCAAACACTCACCGTCAAATAGCAAACGATCGGCTCGTCCGCCAAGGCATTGAAGAAACCGAGGTTCTCAATGAGACGCCCTTGCTCGACGCTGTTGTTGCTTCTGGCAGTCGGCCCCCTCGCGGCATCAGCCGCACGCGGTGAAGCGGGGCGCGTTCGAGGCCCCGATCCGGCAACTGGAACGAAGCTCAGGAACGGCTACACGCGTTGCAAGTTTGTGAGCCGCGCCGTCAAGAATGGAAAAGAGGTGGACGTCCCTTACGAGGCGGACTTCTGGCTGCCTCCCGGTTACGAGGCCCAGCCCGATCGGCGGTATCCGGTCATCTACGTTCTGCAAAACATGGACGTTCCGCGGAAGGCGATGGCCGAGATGATCCGGAAAGGGCAGTTTCCACCGTTCATCGTGGTCCACGTCGGAGGCATTACCGCCCCTCTCAACCGCGGCGAATCGGGCGTCTGGTCTGACTCGCTGGGGCCGTCGGGAACGATCTTCCGCAAGGAACTGACGGCGTGGGTGGAGAGGCATTTTCGTTGCGTGCCGGGTGCGAGGGGGAGAGCTCTCATCGGTTGTTCGAAAGCGGGCGGCGGGGCCATGCACCTGGGCCTCAACTACCCGGACCTGTTCGCGGCGGTTGTCTCGGCTGACGGCGCCATGAAGTTGTACGACGTGGGCAACAAGGAAGGCAACTACTACGAAAAAAACAAGATGCGGTTTCTGGATGCGATCGAGCGCAACGGCGATGCCGCCAAGAACCTGCCGGTCCTGATGCTTCTCGGTTCGATGTTTGGCAGTGAAGGAGAGAACGACGACTACCTGAAACGGCTCAAGGGCGCCGGGATGCGCGACCTCGAATTCCAGGACCGCCGGCACGATGGACACGACTGCGACCGCATGACGGCTGCGTGTTTTCCCGAGGTGATGGCGACTTTCTACAACGGTATCGGCGATTTTGCGCCGCGGAAACCGTTCCTGAGCCACCGCGGGTCGGTCTATCCCGGCCCGTTCGACGTGACCGCTCGGCTGGCCGAGCCCGGTTGGACGATCCGCTACACCCTGGACGGCTCGGACCCCCACAAGGCCGGCCACCTGGCCAAGGGGCCGATCCGCGTGGACAAGACTTGCTGGCTGCGCGCGATCGGCATTGCACCGGACGGCAAGAAACAGACCCGGGAGGCCCTGGCGCGCTACACGATTCGATCGCTGGCAGCCACAGCCCCCGCCAAGCGCCCTGGCCTGACGGTAAGAGCCTACGAGGGAATCGAGCGGAAGCGCCTGGAGAACTATCTTCTCGCCATCGAGAAGGGTGAGAAGAAATCGGTGTATGAGGCGGTGGTATCCGGGCCGGGTAACGCGAAGGCAGTGCTCGAGAAACTCGCCGGCAAGATCGCGAAGCAGGGTGCAACCCTGGTCTATACCGGCGTGCTCGACGTCCCTGAAACCCGCACGTACGAGTTTGAGATGGGCGCAACCGGCCGGGCGCGGGGACGAACGCGGTTAGTGCGTAAGGGGTTGCAGTTGGGAGGGGGTGGACAAAAAGGGCCTGCGGTAGCAGAACAGGAGATACGAAACAACCCGTTCCCGCCCCCGGAGGCCCCCGACG
>JBBSEZ010000297.1:0-12670 GCA_038239195.1 Gemmatales bacterium | reverse complement strand
TGTCGATCAGCTCGACGCTCTCCAGCTCCGCGATCATCGCTTCGAGCTCGGGGTCAGCGACCGGGGGTGTTTCGAGCGCCATGACTCGTCCTGAAAAGAGGCCGAAGGACCGCCGCGCCATCCTACCCGCTACCCGGGCAGTTGCCGCAGCAAATTGACCATCTCGATCGCCGTCACCGCCGCGTCGAAGCCCTTGTTGCCCGCCTTGGCGCCGGCCCGGTCGATCGCCTGCTCCAGCGTGTCGCACGTCAGGATGCCGAAGATCACCGGCACCCCCGTCGCCAGCGCCGCCCGCGCCACCCCGCTAGCCGCTTCCCCGGCCACGTAGTCGTAGTGGTCGGTGTCGCCGCGGATCACCGCCCCCAGGCAGATCACCGCCGCGTAGCGCTTGCCGCCTGCCAGGCGCTGGGCGACGAACGGTATCTCGAACGACCCCGGCACGCGCACCACGTCGATGGCGTCGTCGGCGACCCCGTGGCGCTTCAACCCGTCGAGGGCCCCGCCGACCAGGGCATCGACGATGGCGGCGTTGAAGCGCGCCGCCACCAGCGCGAAGCGCCCTTGGGGGGTGGCGAAAGTCCCTTCGATGACGTTCGGCATGGCGCGAGCCCCGTTTAGCGACGCTTCTGGGGAGCGTTCGGGCGTCAACGCTTCTGCGAAGCGTCGCTAACCTCAACCCAGGTTCATGCTCATGAGGAACTCGGCGTTGCTCTTCGTCCGGGCCATCCGGTTGACGAGCAGCTCCATCGCCTCGACCGGGTTCATGTCGCTGAGCACCTTGCGCAGGATGTACATCCGCCGCAGCTCCTCCGGGGCCATCAGCAAGTCCTCCTTGCGCGTCCCCGAGCGGTTCACGTCGATGGCCGGCCAGATCCGCTTATCGACGAGCCTCCGGTCGAGGTGGAGCTCCATGTTGCCGGTGCCCTTGAACTCCTCGAAGATCACCTCGTCCATCCGGCTACCCGTATCGATCAGCGCCGTGGCGAGGATGGTCAGCGACCCGCCTTCCTCGATGTTGCGGGCGGCCCCGAAGAAGCGCTTGGGCTTGTGCAAGGCGTTGGCGTCCACGCCGCCGGAGAGGATCTTGCCGGAGTGCGGGACCTCCGTGTTGTAGGCGCGGGCCAGGCGCGTGATGGAGTCGAGCAGGATCACCACGTCGATGCCGAACTCGACCATGCGCTTGGCCTTTTCGATCACCATCTCGGCCACCTGCACGTGGCGCGAGGCGGGCTCGTCGAACGTCGAGCTGACCACCTCCGTGTAGGTGCCCTTCACCGAGCGCTCCATCTCGGTCACTTCCTCGGGCCGCTCGTCGATGAGCAGCACGATGACGTAGCACTCTGGGTGGTTCTTCAGCACGCTGTTGGCGATCTTCTGGAGCAGGATGGTCTTGCCGGTGCGCGGCGGGGCAACGATCAACCCGCGCTGCCCCTTGCCTATGGGGCTGACCAGATCGACGACGCGCATGTTGATCTCGCTGGCCTCGACCTCGAGCTTCAGGCGCTCGTTGGGGTGCAGGGGCGTCAGGTCGTCGAAGACGACCTTCTGCGTCAGGAGGTCGGGGTCCTGGTAGTTGATCGCCTCGACGCGCAGCAGCGCGAAATAGCGCTCGTTCTCCTTGGGCGGGCGGATCTGCCCGGCGACGACGGCGCCGGTGCGCAGGCCGAAGCGGCGAATCTGGCTGGGCGAGATGTAGATGTCGTCGGGGCAGGGGAGGTAGTTGTAGTCGGGGCTGCGCAGGAAGCCGAAACCGTCGGGCAACACCTCCAGGGTGCCCTCGCCGTACATCAGGCCGTTCTGCTTGACGCGCTCCTTGAGGACCTTGAAGATCAGGTCCTGCTTCTTCAGGCCCGTGTAGTCGGTCAGCCCCTCGTCGCGGGCGATCTTGAGGAGCTGCGGGATCGTCATCTGCTGCAACTCGCTGATGTGCGTGTTGCCGCGCTTGATCTCCTCGTAGCGGCTGTTGATCTCCGCGTCGAAGCCCGCGTAGTCGTCGTCCTGCGGGCGGCGCTCTTCGCGCGCCGGCTCGGCGGGGCGCGCAGGCTCCGGGCGTTTGGCCTCCGGCTCGGCCGGCGCGGGGCCGGTCGGCTCGTTCAGCAGGTCGGCAGGGCCTTCCGGGAGGTCGCGCTCCTGGAGGTCGCGCTCCTCGTCAGGGCCGGCCCCGTTGGTCACCTCGAGCGGATCGGCCGGCCCGTCCTCGGCCCTGGTGCGCCGCGTGCGGGGCCCCGGTTTCTGCTGACTTCTGGCTTCGGCCACGGTCGTTCCTCTCTTTCGCAGGGCTGACGCGGGGATAGCACACAACCGGGGGAAGAATCGCGGCGGAAGGTTACGATCTTCCGAGGCCCGCGCTCTGCGGTTGTGGCGCCGGGCCGAGACACCGACGTGTGCTTGGGTGTCGCGGCCTGGCAAGCGCCAGCGGCAGGCAGTTCAGGGAATAGAATGGTTCCTCGAAGTCTTCGTCGGTCGCTTGTCAGGCGGGCGAGCGCACCGCCTCGGGGGCAACGCCCCACAGGCGCAGCAGGTCGTCCACTTGTCGCTCCAGGTGGGCGAGGCTTGTCGAGTTATCGAGCACATGATCCGCAACGCCCCGCTTCTCGGTCAAGGGCAATTGCGCCCCTTCGCGCGCTTCCACGTCCTTCGCCGTCCAGCCGCGCTGCTCGGCCACGCGCTTCACGCGCAGTTCCTCCGGGGCCTCCACGAACACCAATCGGTCGCACAGATCGCTCCAGCCGACCTCTAACATGATCGCCGCGTCGATCACGATCAGCTTCACGCTCGCCTCGGCCAGGGCCTTTTCGATCTCGCGCTTCATGCGCGCCTGAATCCACGGGTGAACCAGCGCCTCGAGCGCCCGCCGCTCCGCCGCGTCGGCGAACACGATGGCCGCCAGGCGGCGGCGCTCGATCTCGCCCTTCTCGTCCAGAAGGTGTGTCCCCCAGCGTCGCACTACGCGCTCGCGCACCTCCGGTTGTCGCAGCGCCTGGTGGGCCAGGTCGTCGGCGCCGATGACGCAGGCCCCCCGTCGCGCGAACGTGGCCGCCACCTGGCTCTTGCCGCTGCCAATCCCGCCGAGCATGCCCACGATCGGCTTCGCCGCGGGCCAGCTCGCCCGGTGGTGAGGCGGCGGCGTGGACGGATCGCGAGGTTGTTTTTCGCTCATCGCTCCTCCCCCGCGCTCAGGGCAACTCGCCAACGTCGAGCCAGTTGGGGCCCGACGCCAGATCGACCTGCAACGACACGCGCAGGCCAAGGGCCTTCTCGACGGGCGCCGTCATCTCTTCGCGCACCAGCGCCGCCACCACCTTCAGCTCGTCGGGAGGCACTTCGAGGACGAGCTCGTCGTGAATCTGCAGCAACAGCCGGGCCCGGCGGTTCTCGCGGCGCAGGCGCCGGAAGACCTCGAGCATGGCCAGCTTGATGAGGTCGGCGGCCGAGCCCTGCACCTCCATGTTGATCGCCTCGCGCTCCGCCGTATTGCGGTTCTGGTGGCTCGTCTCGGGGCGAATGGCCGTCCGGTCGAACTGTCGGCGCCGGCCCAGGATCGTCCCAACGTAGCCGGTCCGCCGGCACTCGCGCAACACGCGGGCCTGGTACTCGGCCACCTTGGGGTAGCGGGCGAAGTAGGCGTCGATGAACCGGGCCGCCTCCTCGCGCGGGATGTGCAGGCGCTGCGACAGCCCGCCGGCGCTCATGCCGTAGATCACCCCGAAGTTCACCGTCTTGGCCATGCGCCGCTGCTCGGGCTTCACCTCGGCCTCCGGCACCCCGAAGATCTGCGCCGCGACGGCGGTATGCACGTCGCGGTCCTCGGCGAACGCCCGGCACAGGGCATCGTCGCCGCAGAAGTGGGCCAGCAGGCGCAGCTCGATCTGCGAATAGTCCGCCGTCAACAAGGCCCAGCCCGGCTCGGGCAAGAACGCCTGGCGCACCTGCTGGCCCTGCTCGCGCCGCACCGGGACGTTCTGCAAGTTCGGGTCGGACGAGCTGAGCCGGCCCGTCGCGGCCACCGTCTGGTTGAACGAGGCGTGGATGCGCCCCGTCTTCGGGCTCACCAACTCGGGGAGGGCATCGACGTAGGTGCCCTTGAGCTTGGCGATCTGCCGGTGCTCCAGCACCTTGCGCGGCAACTTGTTGTTGGGGTGGTCGAGCGCGGCCAGCTTCTCCAGCGTCTCCTGATCGGTGCTCGGCGCCCCGGTCACGCCCGTCTTGCCCTGCACCGGCAACTTCAGCTCGTCGAAGAGCACCTTGCGCAGCTGCACCAGCGAGCCGATGTTGAACGGATGGCCGGCGAGCTGGTAGATCTCCTCCTCGATGGCGGACAATTGCGACGCCATTTCGGTGCCGAGCTGGCGCAGCAGCGGCACGTCGAGGCGGATGCCGTTGAATTCGAGCTCCGCCAGCACCTCGATGAGCGGGACCTCGAGGTCGTCGTAGAGCTTCCGCAACGTCGCCTCTTGCTGAGACAGTTCCGGCTCGAGGATGGCGCAGAGCCGCCAGGCGACGTCGGCGTCCTCGCCGGAGTATTCGGCGACGCGGGCCGTGGGGACCTGGTCCATGCCGAGTTGCGGCTGCTTCTTGGTCTTCTTGCCGATCAGGTCGGTGATGGGGATGACCTGGTGGGCGAGGTAGCGCCGCGCCAGCTCTTCCATGCCGTGACTGCGCTCGCCGGAGTGGAGGAGGTAGTCGGCGACCATGGGATCGCCGGCCACGTTGCCCACCTCGATCCCGTGGGCGCGCAGGACGAGCAGGTCGTACTTGATGTTCTGATTGACCTTCTGAACGTCGGGCGATTCGAGCACGGGGCGGAGCTTCGCCAGCACGTCCTTCTCTTTCAACACCGGCGCCCCCTCGGGGCCCCGCAGCGCGAGGTAATGGGCCTCGCCCTCTTGCCAGCAAAACGACAGCCCGACGAGCTTCGCCTCCAACGGCTGTAGGCTCGTCGTCTCCAGGTCGATGGCAAAGCGCTTCTGCTTGCGCAGCTGGCTGAGGAACGCGGCGAACGGCTTGGCCTGATCGACGAGATGATAGGTGTGCTTCCAGTCGGGCCGGCCGGCCTTCGCCTTGCCGTCCGGCGCGGGAGGGGCGCTCTCGGGCGGGGGGGCATTGGCGCCGAAGGGGAACATTTCCTCGCCGGCGCCGAACAGTTCGCCCTGTTGTGGGCTGGCGGCCTTGTCTTTGCCCTTGGGAGGGGGCGCGGCACGGCTCACGGCACGCGCCTGCGAGGCGAGGCTGTGGAGCCCGCACTCGTGGCAGAGGGCGAGGAAGCGGTCGAGGTCGATGGGGGCGAGGCGCCAGGCGTCCCAGTCCATCTTGACCGGCACGTCGTCGGCGAGGCGCACGAGCTGCCGGCTCAGCGCGAGGGTGGGGCCCGCGGCGCGCAGCGCCTCTTGCTTCTTGGCGCCGGGCACCTTGTCGATGTTGGCCAGGACGCCTTCGAGGGTGCCAAACTCTTGCAGGAGCTTGGCGGCGGTCTTGATGCCGATGCCGGGGACGCCGGGCACGTTATCGACGCTGTCGCCGACGAGGGCCTGGAGATCGACGACCTGTTCGGGGCGCACGCCCCAGTCGGCGAGGAGCTCGTCCCGGCCAAAGGGCTCGCGCTTGCGGAGGCTGTAGAGGCGCACGCGGTCGTCGATGAGCTGGCGGCAGTCCTTGTCGCTGCTGCACATCAAGACGTCGAGGCCTTTGGCCGAGGCGGCGCGGGCGATGGTGGCGATGACGTCGTCGGCCTCGTAGCGGGGATGCGCGACGACGGGGATGGCGAGGGCGTCGAGGGCGCGGCGGATGAGCGGGAGCTGGAGGGCGAGATCGTTGGGCATGGCGTCGCGGTTGGCCTTGTAGGCGGGGTAGAGCTCGCTGCGGAAGGTGGGCTCGGGCAGGTCGAAGGCGCAGACGAGGTAGTCGGGCCGTAGGCTGCGGAGGAAGATCAGGTCGCGGGTGAAGCCGAAGAGGGCGTTGGTGGGCAGGGCCGAGGGGCTGCTCATCCCGCGAATGGCGTGGAACACCTGGAAGATGAGCCCGTGCGCATCGACCAGATAGAGCGTGCCAGCGGTGTTGCCCGGCGCCATGACAATGGAAGTCCGAAGGGGCTGACGGGGGCCACGGCCCGGAGGCCGCGGAACAAGGAAGGCGCCCGACGCAAGGACGGCGCCATCCCGGGAGAGCCACGCGGGCCGATTTCGGGCCGAGGGGAACAGGGCCCGAGGCCCTGTTCGACCGGGGAAGCCGAAGGCCCTGCTTCAGGAAAGCAAGGGCCCCCCTCCCGATCGCAACGAGGCCGCGAAGAATGCCAGGACCGATTCAATCCGGGGCGAGCGCGAGCGCGTTGCCTGGTTGTGGAAGCAAACAGAGCTCGGGCCCGACCATTCCCTCACACGAGTAGGAAGAGCATCGGAAAGAAGCTGGGAACAGGACGTGAACACGGCAGGCTGCGTATCTTACCTACTCGAAAGTTTAAGGTCGGCCTTCCGGCCTGTCAAGGGCTATTCGAGGGGGCGAGCAGCGCCCCCGGCTCACCCGCTACAACCGTCACGTCCTCTGCAAGGTCGCCCCGTTCCCGATCTTGCCCCGTCAATTCGATTGACAGGCGCCCCGTATCCTTTAGAGTGGAGGATGGAGGGAGGCTGAGCGCCGGGCCATTCGGGCGGGCGTCGCGGCCTCGGGTTGGCCCTGTCACGATTGCAACTCCTCGAACTCGTGAGGTTTCCTCGATGGCGGCCAAGAAGCGCGGCGGCGGTGGATCGAGCCCCGGCCTGGTGATCACGCTGGTGTTCTTCATCCTGTCAACGATCGGCCTGGGCGTCGCGACCTACTATGGGTTCGCGGAGCAGACCGCCCTGGAGAAGAAGGCCAAGGACGCCGTCGTGGATGCCGAGCGCACCAAGGCCGAGCGCAACTGGTACAAGTTGCGCGGGGACGTGTACCGCGCCTACATGACCGAGCCGCCCAAGGCGCTCGACATGAAGGAAGTGGCCCGGCAGAAGGCGGACCTGGACGCCAACCGGCTGATCCTCGTGACGGCGCTGAAGCAGGAACAAGACAAGGAGTCGGTCAAGGAAACGCAGGCGTACCTGGCGGAGCTCAAGAAGGAGGACGGCCTGGGCTGGGACGCGACCAAGGAGGAGGCCCCGCCGCTCACCTGGCGGATGCGCTTGAAGAACCAGGACAACGCCTACCTCGACGTGGAGAAACGGCTGGGGACGTTGGCGAAGGAGAAGGCCGCCGAGACAAAGGTGGCCGCCGACGCCCGGAAGGAAGCCGACGACGCCCGGAAGGAGTTCGGCGACGCGATCAAACGCATCAACGACAAGGACGGCATCGTCACGAAGCACCGGACGGAGTACGAGGAGGCCCTGACGAGGGTCCGCGCCACCCTGGTGGAGTCCGGCAAGACGTTGACGGAGGTGAGGCAGCAGAAGGCCGAGGCCGAGGCCAAGCTCGCGGCGGCGGAGAAGGACCGCGACAAGTTCAAGAAGGACCTGACCGCCAAGACGGTGGAGAGCAAGAACCGCAACGACGAGGTGAACCGTCTGATGGTGGCGAACAGGTCGTTGAAAGACAGGTTGAGGTCGGAAGGCGGCGCGGAGGACACGGAGCTGCAAAGCGCGAAGGCGACCGAGAAGTTGAAGACCTGGAACAAGGACTGGAAGGTGGTCTCGGTGGAGCGGCTGGGGACGGTGCAGCGACCGCTGACCTACGCGTACATCAACCTGGGCGAGAACCAGCGGGTGATGCCGCAGTTGACGTTCAGCGTCCACCCGGTGGAGCCGAGCGGCCGGCTGTCGCCGACGCCGCGCGGTACGATCGAGGTGGTGCGCGTCGTGAAGCCGAACCTGGCGCTGGCGCTGGTGACCTCGGAAAAGGACGCGAAGGCGGACCCGATCCGCAAGGGAGACCGGCTCTTCAACGCGGTGTGGGACCCGACGGAGCGGAAGCGCGTGGCGATCGTGGGCCTGATCGACGTGGCGGGCGATGGCACGGACGGGACGAGCGAGTTCATGCGCGGCCTGCGGCGGCAGGGGATTCAGGTCGATGCGTACCTGGACATGGACACGCTGAAGGTGAAGGGCAAGGGCATCACGGCGAAGACGGACTACCTGATCGTGGGCAACGGGATCGAGGGGACGCGGCACCCGAAGGCGCGCGACACGAAGTTCGTGGCCGAGGCGACGAAGGCGATGACGGCGCTCAAGACGCAGGCGCGGAACCTCAACGTGCCGATGATCGACCTCGACCGCTACATGCAGGCGACGGGCATTGCGCCCTCGGGGCGCGGCGGAGAAGGCCGGCCGGTCGGCGAGGCGCGTCCGCCGGTGGGCGGGGGCGGGCTGGGTCGCCCGGGCGGGTAGGCGCCGAAGCGCTGTTGCCAGGGCGAAAAAGATTGCGTACCATGCAAGGCGTGGGGATCGGAGACGATCCCCATTGCCGATGAAGCTCGACGTTCGACCGGCGCTTTCGCGATGGGCCTGCCCTGGCGAGAGAGTGAGGCCGATCGCGGCGAGCGCCGCCTTAGCTCAGTGGTAGAGCGACGCTTTCGTAAAGCGTAGGTCCAGGGTTCAACCCCCTGAGGCGGCTTTTTCGCGTTTCACGCACGTTCCCATCGCGATGAGGCCGAGACGCAGGCGCCCCGGAGGAAGGGAAGGCGTCACGTCGCCCTGTTGCCTGGGGAGCATTTCCGCCCCGATGCCGCTTGCTTCCACCATTCCTGTCAATCACCTCCTCCGTCGGGCGCGTCCGAGCCCCCGATGGAGCGCCCTCGCCGGTCGGCTTGCCCTCTCGACGAGCCGCATCGACGGGGTGATCCGCCTGAACGCTGCCCAGATCACCAAGCTCCGCGAGTACCGCCAAGCGTTGATCTCGGCAGCGGTGACGGGCAAGCTCGCGCTCCCGCAGGAGGTGGCGCCATGAACGGAGCAACGCGCCGCGTCGTGATGTTGGGTGGCTGCAACGGCGCAGGGAAGACGACCGCGTCGCGGGCCTTGCTGGCGGACACGCTCGGCGTTCTAACGTTCGTCAATGCCGATCAAATCGCCCAGGGGCTATCGGGGTTCGACCCGGAAACCGTCACCGTAGAAGCCAGTCGGATCATGTTGGAGCGGTTGCGGGAACTGGCGCACCGGGGCGCGGCGTTCGCGTTCGAGACGACGCTGGCCGGACGCACCTATGCCGCGTTCCTGAAAGAGTTGCGGCAGGCAGGCTATCGGGTCGAGCTGTTCTATTTCTGGCTGGCAAGCGTGGAGCTCTCCCTCCAGCGCGTCGCGGCGCGGGTCGCCTCCGGCGGTCACGATGTGCCGGAAGCGACCTTGCGGCAACGCTATCCCCGTTCGGTGAGGAACTTTCTGACGCTGTACCGTCCGCTTGCGGATTATTGGGAAGTGTACGATAACAGTGAGCCGGGCAACTCGCTTCTGGTTGCCGGGGGAGAACGCGATCAGGCGCTAGACGTTCGGGATGGTCCGCTTTGGTTGGCTATCGAGAGGAGCATCGAATCATGACCGAGCCGAACAACGCCCCGGGCAACGGCATCGACGTCGCAGCGCATGAAGCGGCCATCCGGCGCGCGGTGCGGGAGGCCGTGCTGACGCATGCCCGGTTGGGGCGCTCCGTCGTTGGCTGGAAAGACGGTCAGTTGGTTCGCATGACGCCGGAAGAGGTGATCGCGGCAAGCCAATCGTGGCGGGAGGGAACACCGTGACCCCCGTGCAGCTACAAGCCAAGCTAAACGAACTACGCGCCCTGCCCGGCGAAACCGAGTGGGTCGAGCTCAAGCACAACAACGACAACCCCGAAGAGATCGGCGAGTACCTCTCCGCGCTCTCGAACTCGGCGGCGTTGCACCGACAGCCCTTCGGCTACATCGTCTGGGCCATCGAGAACGGCACCCACAACATCCTTGGCACGACGTTCAAGCCGCGCACCAGGAAGGGCAAGGGCAATAGAGGACCTGGAGCCGTGGCTCGGCCGCCTCCTCTCCCCTCGCATCGACTTCACCATCTTCGAGTTCACCGCCGGGACCGCGCCCATCGTCATGTTCCAAGTCCAGGCTGCCAACCACAAGCCTGTCGCCTTCCAAAACGTCGAGTACATCCGCGTCGGTAGCCACAAGAAGCCGTTGAAGGACTACTGGGAAAAGGAACGCGAACTCTGGCGGCTTCTGTCTGACCCGCAGCCGGACTGGTCCGCTCAGATCTGCTCTGGTGCGACCCTCGCGGACCTCGATCCCCGCGCTCTCGCCTCTGCTCGCCAGAAGTACAAGGAGAAGCACGCGAAGCTCACCAGCGAAGTCGATGGCTGGGACGATCTGACGTTCATGAACAAGGCGAAGGTAACGAGCAACAGTCAGATCACCCGCGCCGCGATCATCCTCCTGGGCAAGGAAGAGTCGGTTCACTTCCTCTCCCCGGCGGTGGCGCGGGTGACGTGGATTCTGAAGGACAATCAGGGGATCGAGCAGGACTACGCCCACTTCAACCCGCCGTTCCTGCTCAACGTCGATGAGGTCTACAAGAAGGTCCGCAACCTCACCTTGCGGGCCTTGGGCGGCGATACCCTCTTCCCCCGCGAGATCTCCAAATACGACGACTGGGTCTTCCGCGAGGCGTTGCACAACTGCATCGCCCATCAGGACTACACCCAGGGCGGTCAGATCAACGTGGTCGAGGAAGACGACTCGTTGTTGTTCACCAACCTGGGGAGCTTCATTCCGGGGACAGTCGAGAACGTCATCGAACGGGACGCCCCGGAAGAGACGTACCGGAATCGGCTCCTGGCCGAGGCGATGGTGAACCTGAACATGATCGACACCATCGGCAGCGGCATCAAGCGGATGTTCCGCAAGCAGAAGGAGCGCTTTCTGCCCATGCCGGACTACGACCTGTCGGACATCAAGCGGGTCAAGGTGCGGATCATCGGGAAGATCCTCGATGAGCGGTTCACGCGGATGCTGATCGCGCGGACGGACCTCGATCTGGTCGACGTCATCGTCCTCGACAAGGTGCAGAAGCGGCAGCCCATCGCGGAGGACGCCTTCCGGTCCCTGAAGCGTCGTGGGTTGATCGAGGGTAGGAAAGCCGCGCCGATCATCTCCGCAGCCGTCGCCATCGTAACCGGGCAGGAAGCGGACTACATCCACAGCCGAGGCAGCGACAAGGACGACTGCAAGCGGAAGGTCGTGGAGTACCTGAAGCAGTTCGGCAACGCCGTCCGCAAGAAGTTCGAGGAGTTGCTCTTCCCGATGCTCCCGACCGTCTTGGACGAGCAGCAGAAGCGGGACTTCGTGAAGAACCTGCTGCAAGAGATGCGGCGGGAGGGGACCATCCAGAAGACCACCGGGGGTACGAAGAGAGCCGCCTGGGAATTGTCTAAGCCGGCACCCGAAGTAGGGGGCTAACCCCTGGGTCTAGACGAATCAAAACGGGCATGGATGCGTAACCATCGTGACAACAAGACTTTGCGATTGTCTAGAGCGGCGGCGGTTCGGAAAGCGTTTAGACAATCCCAGACAAGCGAGTGAGAATCATGCCCACCGACCACACCGAGAAGGGCTTCGAGAACGCGGTGACGGCCCACCTGCTCGCCGGCGGCTACGTCGCTGCCGATCCCGCTGAGTTCGACGCCAAGTTCGCCCTGGCCCCGTCCACGCTGGTCCGCTTCCTCCAGACGAGCCAGCCGAAGGAGTGGGGGCGGCTGGTCGCGATCTATGGCGGGGAGGTCGAAGCCAAGGTGGTTGGCACCATCCCCCGCGACCTCGACCAGCGGGGCATGCTGGATTGCCTGCGCCACGGGGTCACGGATCGCGGCGTGAAGCTCACTCGCCTTCTTCCGCCCGGCGACCGGCCTGAACCCGAAAACGCAGGCCCTCTACTGGCCCGCGAGTCCCAGGACGGCAAGGACGTCGCGAAGAAGGCGGCCGCGCTCCAGAAGAAGTACGCGGGCGTACACGTGCTCATGCGCGTGTACGGGCCCCGCTCCCGGGGCGGCCTCGGCTTCGGGCCGCGGGCCGAGCCCCTCGAGGCCAGGCTCCTCGAGCTGGGCGAGCGCTCGCTCAGCGCGGCGGCGCTCAAGGGGGAATCGGCCGAGCTGCTGCGCGTGGGCCACGTCAACCTGGTCGTGGCCGAGGTGGTGCAAGGCTACGCGCCGAAGAAGCGCGCGGCCGGGCGGGGCAAGGCGGAATGGGAGCGGGACGTTGCGAACCTGAAGAAGGCGTCGAAGGACTTCCTCGACGCCGTCAAGGCCGCCGACCCCAAGGCCGTCCAGGCCTCCGCCGCCCGGATCAACAAGGCCTACGACAGTTGCCACGGCTTCCCCGCGACGCCGTAGCGGCCCCACGCAGCCGTTGTCTCACCCCCCTTCGTCGGGGGGGGGGGGGGGGGGGGGCGGGCGGGCCCCCCCCCCCCCCCCCCCGCCGCCGCATCTTACTCTGACGTGCACGTGAGGGGTAGGGGGCGCGCATGCGGGAGTGAGCAGGATGGGCTCGCGCGGCACCATCGACTCAGCGGGCGCTGATTCCGCCTGGTGCCGGGGTACACTGTCGCGCGAACGCGATCAGCGGCTCGAACGAGACGCATCGCCAGCAAGCGCAGAGAACAGGCCCATGCCGGAAGCGCCGTTCCGCAACCAACCGATCCTGACACAGCCGGAGCTGGTGTCGAGGCTCGGCGAGTTCCACAAG
>JBBSEZ010000296.1:0-12679 GCA_038239195.1 Gemmatales bacterium | reverse complement strand
TGGCGCGGCCCTACCCAGGCTAGGGGGGCGCTAAACCACAAGAACGACGGCCGAACTCTCGGGGCCTTTTTGCTCGTGTTGTCCCGCGCCGTCAAATGATCTTGTACAGCGGCCCCCCCGGCGCCCCCAGCGCCTCGACGCGCTTGCTCACCGCGGCGTCCTCCTCCAGCGGCGGCGCGTGGTGCGGCTTGATGCGAGCGTCGATGACCAGCGGCCCGCTGCAGCCGAAGTGCTTCTGGCGCAGGGACGATCCGACGCCATGCACGTCCGCCGCCGGGCTGGAGCGCGTGAACGTCACCCACACCCAGTTGTTGAGGTGGCGCGCGGCGAAAGCGCTGTCATCGACCAGCAACACGAGCGGAAGGCCGTCCAGCGCCCCTCGCGGGCCCACTTCGTCGCAGAAGCGGCGCACGTCGGGCGGAACGTCCTCGCCGGTGGCCGGGTAGGGGGGGGCCTCGACGGCGAGGACGCCGGGCAGGCAGAGGCGAGGCTCGCGGAAGCCGTCGGGGAGGCGCAGCTCGCGCGGGACGGAGGTGGCGAGCTCGCGTTTGCGGGGACCGGCGGCGGCGACGACGAGCTTGGAGCCCTCGTTGAGGCCGGTGCCGGAGTAGTCGAGCGTGTCGATGGTGGTACTGGTCTGGAAGTGCAGGTCGCGCCGCCAATCGACGCGCTCGAGCAGGTGGCGGAAGAAGGCGGGAACGTCGTGGACGTCGAGCTTGGGGTCGTCCTCGCGGGCGACGATGAAGAGATACTTGGCGAGCGACAGTTGGCCCTGGCCGAGGATGGCGTTGGCGCAGGTGAGCAGTTCCTGCGGCCGGCGCTCGCGCGCGTAGGGGACGTAGCGCTCGCTGCCGATGGCCAGGAGGAGCGGGTGAACGCCCGAGGCATCGACGGCGTGGACGGCATGCACGCCGGGCACGACGGTGGGGATGATGGGGCCGGTGATCTCGTGAATGATCTCGCCGAAGCTGGTGTCCTCCTGCGGCGGTCGGCCGACGACGGTGAAGGGCCAGATGGCGCCGGGCCGGTGGTAGACGGCCTCGACGTTCAGCACCGGGAAGTCGTGGGCGAGGCTGTAGTAGCCGAGGTGGTCGCCGAACGGGCCCTCGGGGAGCTGCTTGTCGGGATCGACGGTGCCGACGATGGCGAAGTCGGCCTCGGCGGGGATGGGCAACTCTCTCCCCTCTCCCCGCCGTGGGAGAGGGGCCGGGGGTGAGGGGGGAGTGACCATGCGGACGCGGCGCCCGCCGAGGGCGCCGGCGAAGGCGAGCTCGGGCAGGCCCTCGGGCAGGGGCATGACGGCGGCGAGGGTGAGGGCGGGGGGCCCGCCGACGAAGACGTTGACGCGGAACGGCACGCCCTTGCCAAGGGCGTGCGAGTGATGCACGCCGATGCCGCGGTGGATCTGGTAGTGCAGCCCCACCTGCCGGTCGGGTTGATAGGAGTTGCCGGAGAGCTGAACTCGGTACATGCCGAGGTTGGAGTGGCGCCAGCCGGGGCGCTCGACGTCCTCGGTGTAGACCTGCGGCAAGGTGACGAAGGCGCCGCCGTCCATCGGCCAGCATTTGAGCTGGGGCAAGGCGCTCACCGTCGTCCGGTGGGCGAGGACGGGCCCGTTGCGCACGAAGCGCGGCAACGTGTGAAACAGCGTGCGCGGCACGTCGCGGTAGCGCCAGGGGCCCTTCCAGAAGGCGGACGGATCGACCTTGAGCGCAACGAGGTGGCGGACGGCGGCGAGGGCGTCGCGGAAGAGGAAGCGGGTGCGTTCGAGGGTGCCGAAGAGATTGCTCACCATCGGGAAGGCGCACCCCTTGGGGCGGGCGAAGTAGAGGGCGGGGCCTTTCGCCTGGTAGACGCGGCGCTGGACCTCGGCCATTTCGAGGTTTGGGTCGATCTCCTCCTCGATGCGGACGAGATGGCCGCGCCGCTCCAGGTCGATGACGCACTCGCGGAGGTTGCGGTAGCCCATGCCGTGGCCCTGGGATGAAGGACAAAGGTCTCCTGTTCTCAGTGTAGGCGCCCGGCGGGCGATCACACGCGCACGGCGTCGCCGAAGCGCTGGCGGAGGGCGGCGAGGACGTCGAGGCGGCGGATGCGATTGCCGGTGAGCCAAAGGAGCGTGAGGCCGTTGAGGTGCGGGGAGGCGGCGAGGGCGCGGCCGGCGTCGTCGGTGAGGTCGCAGTTGCGCAGGTCGAGTTGGGTGAGATTGGCGCAGTGGGGCGAGGCGGCGAGGGCCTGTGCCCCCTCGTCGCCGATCGGGTTGTGGTTGAGGAAGAGGAGGCTCAGGAGCGGGAAGTGGCGGGCATGCGCCAGGGCCATCGCACCGACAGTCTCGATCCCGGCGTTGACGAGATACAGCGTGCGCAGTTCCGGCCAACACGCGGAGGAGCTCAGCTCGATGGCCCCGTCGTTCCCGAGGGGGTTGTCGCGGAGGTCGAGGTCGCGCAAGCAGGGGAGGTCGAGCGCTTCCACCAGGGCGGCGGCCCCCCTCTCTGAAATGTTGTTCCCCGAGAGATACAGTTCCCTCAGCTGGGGGCCTCGAAGTCTCTGGGCGAGATCGGCGGCCCCACCGTTTCCTAACAGATTGCCGTGGAGGAGGAGCGAAGTGAGGTTCCCGAGGTGCGGCGACTCCAGGAGTGGTCGGGCCGTCTGGGCGTCCATGCCGGTGTTGCCGAGGTTGAGCTCTCTCAGCCGGGCGAGCCAGGGGGAAGTCGCCAGGTTGCGCACCGCCTGATAAGGCGCCCGCGTGAAGCGCGCCGACCGCAGGGGCGCCGCGCCGAACACCGCGTGGGCGTGGTGCGGGAAGGCCTTGACCGACTCGAAGGTGGCGCTCTCGACGAAACCGCGCTGGAACTCGCCCCAGGTCACGCCCTCTAACTCCGGCAGGCCGCGGCGCCAGTCGGCCTCGTGCGCGGCGAGCAGCGCCTCCGCGCGGCGAGCCAGTGCCAGGCTCGCGGGAGTCGGCCCCTCCAGGCTGGCCAGGTCGAGTTGCGTGCGGATGAATTCCGCCCGCGCGAGGTCGCCGTTGTCGTCGAGCCAGTCGGCGTAAGCGCGGCGCGGAAAGTTGTCGTCGGGGTGAGCGCAGACGTCTTGCAGGAAGCCGGCTTCGGTCGTCATCCTCACGCCCCTCTCAGCGCGGGCCGATGCGATCCTTGCCGACCCACGGGCGCAGCACCTCGGGCACGACAATCGACCCGTCGGCCTGCTGGTAGTTCTCCAAAATGGCCAGCATGGCGCGCGTTACCGCCACCGCCGTCCCGTTGAGCGTGTGGGCGAAGTGGGTGCCCTTCTGGCCCGGCGCCTTGTAGCGGATTCCCAGCCGCCGCGCCTGGTAGTCGGTGCAGTTCGACGTGCTGGTGACCTCGCCGTATTCCCCGGCCGTGCCGCGCCCCGGCATCCACGCTTCGAGGTCGTATTTGCGATACGCCGGGCCCCCGAGGTCGCCCGTGCAGGTGTCGATGACGTGATACGGCAGGCCGAGGCCCTGGAAGATGCGCTCCTCGATCTCCAGAAGTTCCAGGTGAATCGCCTCGCTCTGCTCGGGCAGGCAGAAGACGAACATCTCGACCTTGGTGAACTGGTGGACGCGATAGAGCCCCTTGGTGTCGCGGCCGGGGGCGCCGGCCTCGGTGCGGAAGCAGTGCGACAGGCCGACGTAGCGCTTCGGCAGGTCGCGGTCCTCGAAGATGCGGTCGCGGTGCATTCCGCCCAGGGTGATCTCGGCCGTGGCGATCAGGCAGAGGTCGCTGTCGGCGATGGTGTAGACCTGCCGGGTCGCCGCGTCGGGGTCGCGCGGGATGAAGCCGATGCCCTCCAGCACCTCGACGCGCGCCAGGTCCGGCGTGATGACCGGCACGTAGCCGCGCGCGATCAGCGTGGTCATCGCGTACTGCACCAGGGCCAGCTCCAGCAGTACCGCCTCGTTCTTGAGGAAGTAGAACTTCTGCCCCGTCACCGACGCGCCCGCCTCGAAATCGACGAGGTCGAGCGCCTCGGCAAGGTCACAGTGGTCTTTCGCTTTGAAGTCGAAATGAGGCGGTTCGCCCCAGCGGCGGACGATCTTGTTGTCTCCGGCCGTGGTGCCCACGGGGGCGTCGGGGTGCGTCATGTTGGGAATGGTGAGGAGGACGGCGCGGAGGTCGTCCTCGATCTTCTTGCGCTGCGGCCCGAAGGCGGCGACCTGCTCCTTGAGCTGCTTGCCCTCCGCCACGAGCTGGGTGCGGCGGTCCTTGTCCTTCTCGGTGGGGATCGACTTCGAGATGGCGTTGGCCTTTTGCTGAAGCGCTTGCTCCTCGCCGATCAGCCGGCGCCGCTCGTCGTCGAGGGCGACGACGCGATCGACGTCGGCGCGGACGTTGCGGTTGGCGCAGTTCGCCTTGACGGCGTCGAGGTTGGTGCGAACGAAAGCGGCGTCGAGCATGGCCAGCCCCGAGGGTGAGGGACAGAGGAAAAACACACCGGGCGCGGAGGCAAGCCCGTCGCCCCCGCGCCCGGTCGCCAACTGGCCCGGAAGATTTTAGCGGCCGGCCGGCGCCCGGACAATCAGGCGGATCGTGCCCCCCTTCATGGCCAGGGCCAAGCGAGTGACCTGGGCGGGGGTCATGGCCAGGGTCACCGTGCCCAATTCGCCTTCGACCGGCGGCTGGGCCAACGACGACTCGACGGCGACCACGAGCAGGTTCTGGAGGACGACCTTCTTCTCTTTCGGCCGGGCCACCTGCACATCCACACGGACACCCGGCAGGATGAACGCGTTCGCGGCAACGGGCTCGACCTTCAGCGCGACCGCGCGCGTCCCCGCGGGAAGCACCAACCCCGGCAGGGCGGGCGGGGCGGCGCCGACGTCTCGGTCCTTGACGGGCTGGTCTTCGGCGAGGATGCACGGCTGCGCCAGGGCGCCAACGAGACAGAGCATGGAGAGCAAGGCCGAACTTTCTCGAATCATTGGATGTTCCTCCCGGGAGCCCGGGCCGACGTGGCCCATGCCTGGGAGTGTAGCTCGCGAAACCTGCCGCGGGCCCAGCTCCGGGCGTTCTTGCTTGTCGTTTCGCGAGGGCCCGGCGTTCAGGCCCTGGCGCGCTTCCGCTGGTTCAGCATCGCTCGCAGGATGACGTGGTCCGGGAGAGGAGCGCCGACTCTCAGCCGCACGACGTCGCAAAACTGCAACGCGTCGTGCGGGTGGCAGGCGAGCTCGTCCTGCGTCCACTGCGGGTAGAGCGCTTGTCGAACCGCCTCAACCTCCTCGTAGAACGTCGCCCGCGTCATCTTGGCGCCCGCCGCCCGCAACTCCTCGTCGAGGGCCCTCCGCCGGGGGCTAGCGAGAGCGGAATGGATCGCGTGAAAAAGGCCCGCCATCTCCGGCGTTATCTCGTCGATGACCAGGGTGATCTCCAAAAGATCCGGGCTGGTGGGGCTTTCCTGAATCAGGACGTGAACCATCTTGTTTTGGTTGGCGGGGGCCCAGCCGTCCTGCGCCCAACTCCTCGCGCTCGCGTCGTCTTCGTAGGCGAAGAACTCCCCCGTTCGCTGTCCCGTGCTGCCTGCGGCGGCGCTGCTGAGTGGACGAGCGTACTCTTCGTTCGCGTCCTGGTAGGCCCCGTCTGGCCAGAACTGCTGGAGGACGTCCAGCAGCAGCGGCACGTCGAACGTCTCCCGGGGCGCGGTGAGAACGAGATCGATGCCGCCGATGGAGGAACTCATGGGACACCCGAATAAATCTGCCGGGGCTGGTCTACGTCGTAGTCGGTCGGGGAGTAAAACACGAACTGACCTCGGCCTCCCCGCAGCGGGAGCAAATCACCCGCATCCTCGAGCTCGAAGACGTAGGCCAGTTTCGCCTTCGGGATGCGCAGGCGCTGGGCGAGGTTCGGCGTTCCGCGCGGCAAGTTGGTGAAATAGGCGCCGACGGGATGGTTTCCCGGTGGCTGGCGGGCCTGGAAATGCCAGACGGGCGACGCGCGGATCGCGTTGTAACCGCTCGTGTCCGTGTAGTGGCTCATGCTCACGACCCGGCGCCCCCCTTACGGCCGCTTCTCCAGCGGCACGTACGCCACGTCGTGCTTGCCGACGTAGATCTGCTCCGGCCGATAGATGCGGTTGTGCTTGAGCTGCTCCAGCCAGTGCGACAGCCATCCCGCCACGCGCGCCATGGCGAAGATCGGCGTGAACAGGTCGCGCGGTATCCCGAGGCTCTGGTAGACGATGCCCGAGTAGAAATCGACGTTCGGGTAGATCCCCTTCGCCCCGAAGATGCCCTCGGCGATGCCCTCCAGCTCGACGGCCATGTCGTATTCCGGCGGCCGGCCGGACTCGACGAAGGCGTTTTCGGCCAACTCCTGCAACACCGTCGCGCGCGGGTCCTTGACCTTGTAGACGCGATGCCCGAAGCCCATCAGCTTGAACTTCGGGTCGGCCGCCCGCCGCGCCTCCAGCCAGGGGCGCACCTTCTCCAACGTGCCGATCTCGTCGAGCATGTCGAGCACTTCCTCGTTGGCCCCGCCGTGCAGCGGGCCGGTGAGGGTGCCGATGGCCGAGCTGACCACCGTGTAGGGGTCGGCCAGCGTCGAGCCCGTAACCCGGGCGCTGAACGTCGAAGCGTTCATCGAGTGCTCGGCGTGCAGGATCAAGCAAGCATCGAGCACGCGCGTCACCGCCGGGGACGGCTCCTCCTCCGAGAGCATGTAGTAGAAGTTGGCGGCGTGGCCCAGGTCGTCGCGCGGGGCCAGCGCCTCGTCGCCCCGGCGGAGCCGGTGGAACGCGGCCACCACGGTCGGCAGCTTGGCGATCAGGCGCACCACCGAAGACCAGTTGCTTGCCGCGTCCGACACGTCGCGCGCCGGGTAGAACATGCCCAGCGCCGCCACCCCCGCCTGGAGCGCCCCCATCGGGTGCCCCGACTCGGGCAGGCACTTGAGCAGGTCGCCGATCTTGTACTTGAGCCGGCGGTGCGAGCGCAGTTCCCGGTCGAAGTTGGCGAGCTCGCGCTGGGTCGGCAGTTCGCCCTTGAGCAAGAGCCACGCGGTCTCCTCGAAACTGCTCTCGCGGGCCAGCGTCTCGACCGCGACGCCACGGTACTCCAGCCGGGCTCGCTTCCCGTCGATGAAGCTGACCCCCGACTCCGCGACCGGCACGTCGGCCAGGCCTGGACGAAACTCCGGCTCACTCATGGCTACAGGTCCCAAACAAAAGGGGATGCGTGGCGTGCGCCTTCCCCGAGCGCGACGCAGCCACGTTATTATGTCAGGAAAGCCCCCCGACGGCAAATAGATACCGGCCCACTCTCTCTTCGCGCCTCGCCTCGGTTTTCCCTTGCCCGCCTCCCCTCTCCTCCTTATAAGTACGAGGGGCGGGGACCGCTCGCCCCTCGCCACCCCTCGACCGCGTGTCGGGGTTTCTTTTTCGCCTACATCGTGAAATAATTCACGATGTAGGGCCACGAGGAGCAAGGCGCGGACGATGGACTTCCATCTTTCCACCTACTATCCGATCTTCCTCTTCCTGGGCGTCACCGTCGCCTTTTCGGTGGGGGCCCTGGTGACGTGCCACCAGATCGGGCCACGGCGAAGGACGCCGGTCAAGCAGATGCCCTACGAGTCGGGCATGGACCCGATCGGCGATGCGCGGCAGCGCTTCGACGTGCGCTTCTACCTGGTCGCCATCCTGTTCCTGGTGTTCGACGTCGAATTGTTGTTCCTCTACCCGTGGGCGGCCACCTACTACGAGTCGGGCCTGATTCCGCAAGACTTCCGCAACGTGGTGTTCGTGGAGGTGCTGCTGTTCCTGGCCACGGTGGTCCTCGCCTACGTCTACGCCTGGCGGAGAGGGGTGTTCCGATGGCGGTAGGACTGTCCGACAGCGTCGTGGTGACCCGGCTCGATCAGATCGCCAACTGGGTGCGCAAGAACAGCCTGTGGCCGATGCCGTTCGCGACGGCCTGCTGTGGCATCGAGCTGATGGCCACGGGCGCCTCGCGGCACGACATCGCTCGCTTCGGCGCCGAGGCCATGCGCTTCACGCCGCGGCAGTGCGACCTGATGATCGTCGCCGGGCGCGTGGTCATGAAAATGGTGCCGGTGCTCCAGCGCATCTGGATGCAGATGCCCGAGCCGAAGTGGTGCATCTCCATGGGCGCCTGTGCCTCCAGCGGCGGGGTCTTCGACACCTACGCCGTCGTGCAGGGCATCGACCGCTTCATCCCGGTGGACGTCTACGTTCCCGGCTGCCCGCCGAGGCCCGAGCAGTTGCTCCAGTCGGTCCTCGATTTGCAAGACAAGATCCAGCGCACGGGCACCTTGACGGGCAAGGAGTTCCAGGCCCGCGACCAGTACGACGGCCCCAACCGCCTGGCTGACGCCGTTTCGGGGGCCGACCGGATGGTGGCCCCCGGCAACTTCGCCACGGCGACGCGCCTGCAACCGTGACTCGACTTCGTTGTCCTTGGGGGGAGGCCCCGATCCCATGCCCAACCAGGAACGCCTTGCCCGGCTGCGGGAGCGCTTCGCGGCGACCGTGGCCCGGCTCGAGGAGAAGTTCGGCCCCGACGCCTTCACGACGTCGGAGCTGGCCGACAACTTTCGCATGCACGTCCCCGCCGAGCGCGTCTACGCGGTGCTGGAGCAGCTCGAGCACGCCTGTGGCTTCGACATGCTCGTGGAACTGGGCGGGGCCGACTACCTTCACTATCCCAACGCCACGGACCGCTACGGCGTCTGGTATGCCTTGCTGAACGTCGCCACGGGCGAGCGGGTCATCGTCAAGACGTTTACCAACGACCCGAGCCCGCGGCTGCCGTCGGTCTTCGCGCTCTGGAAGGGCGCCGACTGGATGGAGCGCGAGGTCTACGACATGTACGGCGTCGAGTTCGACGGGCACCCCGACCTGCGCCGCATCCTCATGCCGGACGAATGTACGTCGTTCCCGCTGCGCAAGGACTATCCGCTGCGCGGCCACGGCGAGCGGCACAACTTCCCGACGATCACGCGGGCCGAGAGCTGAAGGGGGGATCGGTTAGCGACGCTTCGCAGAAGCGTGGGCCGCAACGCTTCTGCGAAGCGTGGCTAATCGGTGGTTCGATCGCTTGGGAGTGAGCCATGCCGTTGCAACTGGCCGACGCCATCGCCCCGCCGGAGGGGCCCGACAAGGACTACCTGTGGACGCTCAACTTCGGGCCGCAGCACCCGGCCACGCACACCACGCTGCGCCTCATCCTGACCCTCGACGGCGAGAAGGTGGTCAAGGCGGTGCCGGACATCGGCTTCCTGCACTCCGGGTTCGAGAAGCTGGGCGAACACCTCGACTACAACCAATACGTGACCGTCGTCGATCGGATGAACTACATCTCGCCGGTCGCCAACGAGATCGCCTGGCACCACGCCGTCGAGAAGTTGATCGACGTCGAGCTCACCCCGCGCTGCAAATACGTCCGCACCATCTTCGCGGAGCTCATGCGCATCCACGACCACCTGCTCTGCTGCGGGGCGGCGGCGCTCGACCTGGGCGGGTTCACCGCCTTTCTGTACGCCTTCAACCAGAAGGAGAAGATCTACGACATCTGCGAGACGGCCTCGGGGCAGCGCTTCCACCCGAGCTTCACGCGCGTCGGCGGGCTGATGTGCGACGTCGAGGACGACTGGATCGACAAGGTGCGCGCCTTCGTCCGCGACTTCCCCAAGGCCCACGCCGACGTTTGTCGGTTGCTCAACCACAACCGCATCTTCCTCGATCGCACGCAAGAGATCGGCGTGCTGAGCCGGGAGGACGCCATCAACCTGAGCGTCACCGGGCCGCTGGCGCGGGCGAGCGGGGTGGTGCGCGACCTGCGCAAGGACGAGCCCTACCTCGCCTACGACGAGCTGGCGAGCTCGTTCCAGGTGATCTGCGCCAAGGAGGGCGACTGCCTGGCGCGCTACCTGGTGCGCATGGACGAAATGCTGGAGAGCCTGAAGATCGTCCACGCCGCCATCGAGAACCTGCCGACGGGCCCGGTCAACGTGGACGTCAACAGCAAGGTGGTGCTGCCCAACCAGTTGTCGGTCTACCGGAGCATCGAGGGGCTGATCCAGCACTTCGAGCTCATCATGACCAATCGGCAGTGGAAGACGCCGGTCGATGAGGTCTACGGCGCCATCGAATCGCCCAACGGCGAGCTCGGCTTCTACGTCGTGGCGGACGGCACGGGGACGGCGTACCGGGCGCGGACGCGTCCGCCGTCGTTCATCCACTTTCAACTGTTCCCCTATCTGATCGAGGGGCATCAACTCAGCGACGTGGTGGCGGTTTTGGGGAGCCTGAACATCATTGCGGCGGAGTTGGATAGGTGAAGCGATCCCCTCACCCCCCAACCCCCTCTCCCAAGGAGGGAGAGGGGGAGAGTGAGCGCGGAATGTCGAGAGAAAAGGTGGCGCCTCCCTGTCCGGCTCCCCCTCTCCCGTTCTGGGAGAGGGGGTTGGGGGGTGAGGGAAAAGCAGCGACCTGGGGGCGGCCGATGAGTGCGTTGAGCAACGAACTGCGCGAGCGGATCAAGTCGTACCTGCCGCGCTACCCGAGCAAGCAGGCGGTGACGCTGCCGGCGCTGCACCTGGTCCACGACGAGATGCGCTGCGTGCCGCTGGAGGCGATCCGGGAGATCGCCGACCTCCTCGACCTCAGCCCGGCCGAGGTCCACGACACGATGAGCTTCTATCAGTTCTTCCGCGACGAGAAGAACAAGCTCGGCAAGACGAGGCTGTGGGTGTGTCGCGGGCTGGCCTGCGCGTTGCGCGAGGGCGAGGAGGTGCTCGCGGACGTGTGCCAAAAACTTCACGTCCAGCCGGGCGGGACGACGGAGGACGGCAAGATCACCGTCGAACACGCCGAGTGCATCGGCGAGTGCGAAGGGGCGCCGGCAGTGATGATCGACGACGTGGGGCGCGGCAACGTCACGCGCGACAAGGTCGAGGGGTTGATTGCGGAGTTGCGGGCTCGGTAACGGTCTTTCTGCCGCGCCCCTCATCAGGACCACCGATAGGACACTATGCCATGCCCCAGTTCGAGCCCGTCCTCCTGCGCCGCATCCTCGCCAACGCCTCCCCGGCGCTCGACGCCTACCGCGCCGACGGCGGCTACCGCGCCCTCGCCAAGGCGCTCCACGAGATGCAGCCCGCCCAGGTCATCGACGTCGTCAAGGCGTCGGGCCTGCGCGGCCGGGGCGGGGCCGGCTTCCCGTGCGGCCTGAAGTGGACCTTCCTGCCCAAGGGCCACCCCGGCCCCATTTACATGTGCATCAACGCCGACGAGAGCGAGCCTTGCACCTTCAACAACCGCATCCTGATGGAGCAGGACCCCCATCAGGTGCTCGAAGGCATCATCCTCTCGTGCTACGCCACGCGTGCCTCCACGGCCTACGTCTACGTGCGCTACGAGTACGGCGACGCCATCCGAGCGATGCAAAAGGCTATCGACGAGGCGTACGAGGCCAACCTCCTCGGCCGCAACGTCCTCGGCAAGGACTTCCACCTCGACGCCTTCATCCACCGCGGGGCAGGGGCCTACATCTGCGGCGAGGAGACGGGCCTGATCGAGAGCCTCGAAGGCAAGCGCGCCTGGCCGCGCATCAAACCGCCCTTCCCCGCCATCGAGGGGGCGTTCCGCAAGCCGACCGTGGTGAACAACATCGAGACGGTGGCCTGCGTCACCCACATCGTCGATCGCGGGGCCGACTGGTTCAAGTCGATCGGCGTGCCGCCCGACCCGAAGAACCCGCGCGATGCGGGGAGCTACGGGCCCAAGCTGTACTGCATCAGCGGGCACGTCGAGAAGCCCTGCTGCGTCGAACTGCCGCTGGGCGTGACGGTGCGCGAGCTGGTGGACAAGCACGGCGGGGGCGTCTGGAAGGGGCGCAAGGCCAAGGGGTGCATCCCGGGGGGCCTCAGCATGGGGCTGATGACCGAGGCGGAGTTCGACACGCCCCTCGACTTCGCCGGGCCGGGCCGCGTCGGCTGCCTGGGGCTGGGCACCGCGGCCGTGACGATCTTCGACGACCAGACCAGCATCGTGGACGTTCTCTACAATACGTGCCGGTTCTTCGCGCACGAGTCGTGCGGCCAGTGTACGCCGTGCCGCGAGGGGACGGGCTGGATGCTCAAGATCATCGACCGCATGCGGCGCGGGCAGGGCCGGCACGAAGACCTCAAGGTGCTGGAGGAGGTCGGCGACCAGATTGGCATGATGCCCGGGACGACCATCTGCGGCCTTGCCGACGGGGCGGGGTGGCCGGTCAAGACGGCGATTCGCAAGTTCCGGCCCGAACTCGAGCAGTACGTGAAGAGTGGGACCAGGACGCATTCTCTCCAACTCGTCGGGGCGCATTGACTCGAATGCCTCCAGCAAGGAGCCGATGATGATTCCTCTCCGTCGAATCGCGAGCCTTGTCGGCGGCCTGGCCGTGTCAGCGAGCTCGAAATCAGAATGGCAGCCGGCACCTCGAACACGATGCTCGGCTACGCGTCGAGCCTGCCGAGCACCGGGGGGCTCGTGCTGCTGGCCGACGCGTCGGTGCAGCAGATGACGGCCGCCGAGTTCGGTAACTCGCCGAAGGCAAGCCAGTTCAAGAAGAAGTGAGGGGGCACGAGAGGCGAGCGGCGCGGCGTGGGCCCGCCGGTGCGTCTTGCCCCACCGGCGGGCCCACGCCGCGCCGCTCGCC
>JBBSEZ010000295.1:0-12699 GCA_038239195.1 Gemmatales bacterium | reverse complement strand
TCTGGCACAAGCAGAGCGCCGAAGCCATGCTCATGCTTCGCTCGTTCGCCAAGGCTGGCAGATTGCAACACCTTCACTCCCTGGCTTTTGCGGCACCAATCGTTGGTGCCCCTGTGGCCGACAAACCCTGAATGCGCCCGAAGAGGAATTAGCCACAGATGAACACAGATGAACACAGATGGAAGAAAGAAGCAGAGCGGGCAGAGAAGCTCTCCGACCTCTGTTGTCTTATCCGTGTTTATCTGTGTTCATCTGTGGCTAATTCCTCTTCTTTGCCTTGCTGGTTGGTCCTTTCAGATCCGCTGCCGCCGTCGCGCGTTGCGCGTGCGGCGCGTGGCCGGCTGCTTGCGCACCCAGCGCAGGTATTTCTCCAGCTCCGGCGCGCGGCGCAGGTCGTCGATGGTCGGGTAGACCGCCGCCAGCGTGCCGTTGGTGTAGGTCGCGTGGACCATGCCGTGGCACTGACCGCACAGCAGCTCGACGTCTTCCACCGTCCCGCCCTTGCTGCGCGGCAGGCAGTGGTGTTTGGTCAGGGTGGGGCGCGTGAAGCCCCGGCCACACAGCGAGCAGGGAACGATTTCGGGCTCTCGCATGATCGTCACTTCTCCGTCGGCCTCAACCGCAGCACGTCGAGCCACTGCTGCGGCTCGACGTTGATGCGCCCGAGCGTGTTCGGCTGCTCCGCCCACAGGCCCAGGCCGAAGAACAGGGGCTGTTTCGCGATCGCCGCCCGCCCCGCCAGCAGCACCCAGCGCGACAGCTGCTCGTCGCGCTCGGGCTTGATCGTACACCGATGGAACGCGTTGATGAATCCCTGATGGCTTAGTTGCGGCGGCCAGACGCGCAGGAGCGGCTGATCGTTCAGCGCCACCTCGGTCAGCCCCGGCACCAGGCGATCCAGCAACGCCTCGACGGCCTCTGGATCGACGTCGACGTCCTTGCCCCCGGGCGCCACGACCACCAGCCGCACGCGCACCGGGACGTGATACGCCAGCAACTCGCGCTCGCCGGGCGGCCGGGCCGGCAGCGGACACTCCGCGAGCACCTCGCGCAGCGGTTTGTCCCAATCGACCTCGCGCCGCGGGCGCTTGAACGCGCCCCGCCACAGCCCGCGCAGCAGATGGGCGGCGAGGAGCAGCCCCAGCAGGGCGGCGACCAGCATCGCCGACCACCACGCCTCGAGGGGGAGCAGGTCGCGAACCTCCGGCGGCATCCAGTCGGTCAGCGGGGCCAGTGCCTTGCGGACTTCATCCATCGCCCTTGCTCCTCGCTACCCAGACGACACGGCGTTCCGGTGCCATGTTCGCGAAAGTCGCTCACATCGTTTCGACGTCGAGCGCCTCGGCCCACTCCAGCTCGCCCAGCGTCATCCGGCCCAGCTTGCTCGGGGCGTCCAGGAGGACCGCCAGGCCCAGCAGCACCGGCACGTCCCCCGCCCGCGCCGGCCCCGCCAGCAGCACCCAGCGCGACGGCTGGCCCTCGGCCCCCGGGCGCTTCGTCAGCCGAAAGAACGTCGGCGCGAAGCCCTGGCTGCTCAACTGCGGCGGCCAGATGCGGATGCGCGGCTTGTCGGCCTCCGCCACGTCGCCCAGCCCGCGCAGCACCTGCCCCAGAACCGCCTCCGGCTCGCCCAGCGGCTTCTTGCCGACCGGCGCCAGGACCACCAGGCGCAGCCGGCCCGGCTGAGTCAGCACGCTCACGCGATAGTCGCCGAGTTCGCCGGGCGCCGGCGGATAGGTGGCCAGGTCTTCGGCGAGCCCGCCCTCCGGGTCGCTCCGCCCCTTGCGGCGGGAGAGGAACATCACGACCAGCAACAGGAGCACCAGCCCGGCCACGACGGCCCCGCCGAGCGCCAGCAGCGTGTCGCGCTCGCTCAGGCCCGGAATAGTCGGCAACTCCGCGAACAGGCCCCAGGTCGCCGAGAACATGAGTGCGATACCCCGCGAGAGAGGACAGGAGCAAGAGAACGCGCCTTCTTCTATAATGGTGGGGGAAAAGCCCGCCTCGATCAAGGGCCCGCATCAGGAGCTCGCGCATGTTCTCGCTGCTCGCCGTCCTCGCCTTCTCCTCACCCTCGCAACCCCCGCCGAAACCGCCCGCCAAGGAGATCGACTGGAAGAAAGTTGAGTCGGCTCATCTGAAGAACATCCGCCAGGTCACCAGCGACACCGCGTTCGTCCGCGCCGGCGAGGGCTACTTCGCGCCCGACGGCAAGACGGTCATCTTCCAGGCCGAGGAGAAGGGCAGCGGCAACCCCTTCTACCAGATCTTCACCCAGGACCTGGCCACGGGCCGGTTTCGCCGCATCAGCCCCGGCACGGGCAAAACCACCTGCTCTTTCTTTTCGCCCGACGGCAAGAAGATCATCTTCGCCAGCACGCACCTCGATCCCGACGCCAAGAAGCACTACGCGGAGGAGTTGCGCCAGCGCGAGGTCGAGGCCAAGACCAAGAAGCGCCGCCGCTACGTCTGGGACTTCGACCGCACGTTCGAGATCTTCGAGGCCAACCCGGACGGGAGGGGCCTGCGCCGCCTCACGAAGTCGCCAGGCTACGACGCCGAGGGCAGCTACTCGCCCGACGGCAAGCAGATCGTCTTCTGCTCCAACCGGAGCGGGGAGAAGAACCTCGAGCTCTACGTCATGGATCGCGACGGGGGCAACGTTCGCCAGCTCACGAAAGCGCCGGGCTGCTACAACGGCGGGCCGTTCTTCTCGCCCGATGGGAAGCGCGTGATCTTCCGCTCCGACCGCAAGAAGAAGGACCACCTCCAGCTCTTCGTCATCAACGTCGATGGCACGGGCGAGCGCGCGCTGACCGACGACCTGAACTGGGTGCATTGGGCGCCGTACTGGTACAAGGACAGCAAGCACGTGGTCTACACCGCCGCCGACCACAGCGTCTTCGGTCGGCCCAACTACGACCTGTACTGGATGAACGTCGATACGGGCAAGAAGGTTCGGTTGACCTATGCGCCCGGGGCGGACGTGCTGCCGGTGTTCAGCCCGGACGGCAAGCGGCTGATGTGGACCTCGACGCGCGACGGGAGGAGGTCGGCGCAGCTGTACGGGGCGGAGTTCGTGCCGCCCAAGGAATGATCGGGAAACCGAACGAAGATGGTCGCGCCTCACAGCTTCCTCCTTCTGCGGGCGGGCTCGGCCGTTCGTTGCGGCCTCTTCTGAAAAGAAGGTCGAGCGAGGCGGCCGGCCGGCATCGAGGCCGTCGGCCGCCTCGAAGCCGGCCGCCAAACAACCCTCTTCAACGCGGCCTTTGCTGCCCGGGCTTGTGGGCCTCGCGAGCGCCCCGCGTCAGCGGGAGGTGGCCCGGCGCTGCCTGCTTCGGCCAAGGACATCTTGGAACATCATTATGGCAGCATGCGTTGATTTGACTATCGCGAGGTGCCAGCCTACCATGTCTAGAGAGCGTGAACGCTCCTCCCACCACCCGCCCCCCGGTTCTTCAGCCACTCACCCCCTCACGGCCGACGCCGTTCCCCGAAGGGCCGACCGATGGCAGACGCCAAGCACATCCTGTTCGTGGAGGACGCTGTCGCCCTCCGGGGCCCCCTGACCGCCCTGCTCGAACTGAAGGGCTACCGGGTGGGCTGGGCCGCGGACGGCCACGAGGCCCTGGAATACCTGCGGGGCGATGGGTCGCCCGACCTCATCCTGCTTGACCTCTCTCTGCGGGGCATGAATGGCTGGGAGTTCCGCTGCCAGCAGCGGCAAGACCCGGCCCTTGCCTCCATCCCCGTCGTCCTGGTCTCTGGGGCGGGTGGCCTGCCCGAGAGTGCCGCCGACCTCGGTGCGGCAGGCTACCTGGATAAGCCGGTGGACCTCAATGATCTGCTCGAAGCCGTCCGGCGACACTGCTGAGGGTGAGTGCTCAGCAGGCCTCGATCCAATCGCAGTGCCGAGGGCCTCTCTGGGGCCTCTGTCGCTGCCAGCCTCGACCAGCTCGCCCGGGCCCCACGGAAAGTTGGTCATCGCGAGTTGCGTGGGGCATGCTCGCGATGAAGTCCAGCTAGGACGGCAAGAAGTGGGCGCCCCTGAACGAGCCCCGACGAGGCCGACTCCCACAGTGACTGAAGCTGGGCGTTGTCCCGAGGCGACGGCCGAGGGCCACCTCAAGGCCGTGTTCTCCGATTTCAGGCTCACGACCCTGAAGAAATAACGCCACCCCGGCCCGGCGACCCGAGTCGCCCGGCGTCAAGGAACACAGGATGCACTCTTGGAGCAGAGAAACGCGAACGCGACTGGTGCTTTCCCTGCTCGGCTGTCTGGGGGCAACTGCGGGGGCGCTCTCGGCCCCGGCACCGCCGGCTCGGCATCCGCCGCTCCCTTACACGTTTACGGGGCACACGAAATGTGTCTTCTCCGTCGCCTTCGATGCCCACGGCAGAACAATCGCCTCGGGGAGTAGCGACAAGACGGTCAAGCTCTGGGACGTGAAGACGGGCAACGTAAAAGGCACTCTCGAGGGGCACGCGTCCGGGCTGTACTCCCTGTCGTACAGCCCGGACGGGAAGACGCTGGCGTCGGGCAGCGACGATCGGACGATCAAGCTCTGGGATGCGAAGACGGGCAAGGAGCGAACCACCCTCAGGGGGCACGTGAAATCGGTAATGTCGGTGGCGTACAGCCCGAATGGGAGGACGCTGGTCTCGGGGAGCTACGACAAGAGTTGCAAGCTGTGGGCGGTCCCCCCCGCCGACACGCTCGGCGAGTAAGCAAGTCGCCTGGTTGCCCGGGCAGGAAAGGGAAGGTGGAGTGGGGGCCGGTCACTCTTCGCCCCATTCGAACCGCCGTGCCGCCCGCAACAATGACCTGGTCTGCGCGGCACCCTTTGGCGGTACGATAAGAACGTCCTGCACAGCCCTGCGTCTTGTGAAGCCTCGTCACTCCGTGTTACCTGACGGTGTCCTCGTGAGCAGGAAGCGCGACTTACGGTAGGTGGACGCGATCGTCGATGAGTTCAAGGACCGCGGCATGGACGAGGACCACGGGCTCCTTTTCCGCGAATGTAAGGAACCCGGCGACTGCCGGACGCAGAACGACCGCGGCAACTTCACGATGGAGGACCTCCGCGAGAAGGCTCGGGAATTCCTTGGTTTGGGGGACGAGTGATGGTCGGTACGGTTGATCTCCACATTGCGCGCGGGCCGACAGTTGATGAAGCGCCGTGGTGGGGCGGGTATTTGCAGCAGGTCGTCGGCCAGCCGTTCCTGTTGTTCCGCGAGCCCCACGGCGACGAGTTGACGATGCACCTTGGCGCTCTCGTTACCGTGCAACCCCCGAACCCAAAACTCAAGCCGAAGACGCGCGGTCCCTACGTGCTCACGTTCCGAGGTTCGGCCTGGTCGCTCGCGTTCGGCCCGAGGGCGTCCATCACGATGATCGGCCTGTTTAGCCCGACCGCCGAGGCCATCGAAACGCGGATCGCGCGCCCAGAATGACGTTGTCGGCGAGAGTGGCGTCCTGCACTTCCACGCCCATCTCCCGAACGTTAGCCTCGACGTCGACGTATTCCGACGGGTTTTTCCCCACCTCTCTCGAACTTGTCTGGCCAACTGATAGCCCGATTCCCACGGCTCGCGGGCGTCGATGGCAGAACTCAACCCCTTTGCGACTTCGCGGAGCCGGGCAAAACTTTGAGGAGCGCTTTGCTTCATCCTCTTCAGGATGGTGTCGTAATCCAGCGCGGAAATCGAGCTGCCGTGGCTACTCCGGAGGAGGCCGACGATTGGATGGCGTGAGGCCCCCGTTGTCGCCAGCTCTTGCGCATCTTGGTCTGAGAAACCGTGGAGAGCCAGCCACTTCGCGCTGACCGGTCTTTCGTAGCGGGCGAGCGCGGCGTAACCGGCGCTCGCGTCGCTCGACGTGGCAGTCACCACCTCCTGTCGCTCTCCAAGTTCGAGGCCCAGCGCGTCGAGTCGATCGGCGATCAACCGCCGAAGCACAGGGACCGCAACGGGCACCTTCACGGTCTCTTCTCCATTCGGGACCGAATAGAACCGTGTAGAGGTCGGGGTGGCGTCCCACGAAACAACGATCTCGTCTGCCTGGCGCTCGAGGAACACGTTGGGAAGTTCGCCGTCTGCCGCACGAACCGCGTGCCGGGACCATCAGGAGGGAACTTCTTTGTCCTTTTCTGTCGCACGCGCTAGTCCGGCGTTCTCGTAGGCCGCGCTGGCGGCAACGCCGAACCCGCGAAGCGATGCAGGCCGACAATCGCTGCCGTAGGCAACGACCGACCACTGCCTAGCTAGCCAGGAACAAAGACGATCCAAACTGTCCAGGCGAAGGTGCTCGCCCGCAGCACCATTGTCCCTCCCCGCCGAGCCGGCGCCGTTGGCCGCGATTTGGTTCCACGAGGGGAAGGTGCTCGCCCGCAGCACCATTGTTCCTCCCCCGCCAAGAAGTGAGCGACTTCCCTCGGGAGGAAAGGGCCCATCCGTCGTTCGCAACGACGATCTCGAAGGCCCGATCATCGGATAGCCAATACACCTTCTTCTCGCCACACGGCGGCCGCGCCTCCGAGATGACCTGTGCTCTTGGGTGCTGTGCCACGGCTGCCTTCGCTGCGTCCGTTGTCCATTCCTCAACGAGCCAACCCTTGAGGATCGGCAAGACAAGGGCGCGGATTTCCGGAGTCGGGCGCAGCGGCTCGCGGAAGCCGGCCACCGGAAGCGGCAAGTCGTCTTGTTCGCGCCAGAGGCCCCATTCCACGCCATCGATCTCGGCTTGGGTCGCGAGAACAAACCGACGCTTCAAGGTGACAAACCGCCCGCTCGCCGTGCTTGCAGAACGCAATGCTCCCATTCCATACTGGTCGAACGATGGGAATTGGAGCTGCTGCAACTTGGCAGCTTCAGTAATTGCACCCAGCCAAGATGGTTTCCGCGTTCGTTCAGTCGTCTTCTTCATCGGAACCGTCCTCGGAAACTCAACGTTTTCCACGGTGCCGTCTATCAAGTATTCGCATTCGCCAGAGAGCCCTTCAAAAATGCGGTTGCGGGCTATGGTGCTGATCCGGGCCCGGAAGATAACAATCCTCCCGCTCAGGTCCGCCTCGTCGCTTGCAAAACGAGCAAGTTCCTCCGCGATCGATCGGTCCGTGGTCCAACTGGTGTACCCGGTGTCCGTCATCTCGTTGATGCTGTGACAAGGGCTCGGCAGCGCGTTTTGTCGGGGCGCGTCAAGCTACAGACGACATTGGCCGATAACAGAGGGTGAGGACTTGCACCACGAGGAATCAGCGTAAGGGGTCGTCGATGGGCGCTCGTTTGTGGCGGAGGGGGTTGGCGGTCGTCCTGGCGGCGACAGGGCTGCTGGCGTGCCAGCCAGGGAAAGCAGGCGCTCACCCGCTGCTTGCGGGACGTTGGATGACGCCGACGCCTCCCGAAGGGTTTGCGGCGTTCGACTTCCAGGCCGGGAGGCATGGGGGCAACGGGGTGTGGTATGGCTGCTACTCGTACAACGTCTCGAACTATTCCGTGATTCATGGGACCTACGAGCTCCGGATGTTCACCCGCGACGAGGGGACGCTCTCGCCGCTGCCCAACCGCGAGAACCAGGGCTTCAACGTCGGGGACGTCAACCTTCGGAAGGGAGTGCTCGAACTGGGGGGCACGGAATACCGGCGCGTCCGGTAGCGCCTGGCGCAGCGAGAGTAGCCCTGGCCGGGGCGGGCCTGAGTGCCTACCCTGGACTCCGGGCCCGTTCCGCGCGCATCTCCTCATCGAGCGGGGCCCGGGCAGCGGGCGCCCACAACGGGCTTCGGCGAGCGGCAGGACTTCGTTTCCTGTAGGACGGCTCTCCCGAGCCGTCCTGCGCGTGTGCCTTTTCCTGCCGCTCGCCTTAAGGGAGACACCTGGATGCCGCCGACCCAGAAGTTGCGCGGGCTGATCGCCGCCCCCTATACGCCCCTGCGGGAGGACGGCAGCCTCAACCCAGGGGCCGTGGCGGCGCAGGCCCAACTCCTCGAGGAGGCCGGCGTCCGCGGCGCCTTCGTCTGCGGGACCACCGGCGAGTGCCTCTCGCTCACCGTGGCCGAGCGCTGCGCCATCGCCGAGCAGTGGGTGAAGGTGGCCGGCGACCGAATGCCGGTGGTCGTCCACGTAGGCCACAATTGCCTGCCCGACGCCCAGGCGCTGGCCGCTCACGCGGCCCGCACCGGCGCGACGGCCATCGCCGCCCTCGCCCCCAGCTACTTCAAGCCGCAGACCGTCGAGGACTTACTCGACTTCTGCGCGGCCGTCGCGTCGGCCGCGCCCAAGTTGCCGTTCTACTTCTATCACATTCCGTCGATGACCGGCGTGGCCCTGTCGATGCCCGAGTTGCTCCGCGGCGCCGCGGAGCGCGTCCCCAGCCTGGCGGGGCTGAAGTTCACCCACCAGGACCACATGATGCTTCAAGAGTGCCTGGCGATCGACGAGGGGGCGTTCGACGTGGTCTACGGCAACGACGAAACCTTGCTGGCAGGGCTGGCCGTGGGCGTGCGCGGCGCCGTCGGCAGCACCTACAACTTTGCCGCGCCCCTCTACCACGAGGTGATCCGCGCCTTCGAGGCGGGGGATTTCCCGGCGGCCCGCCGCGCGCAGGGCAAGAGCGTCGAGATGATCCGGGCCCTCATCGACCTGGGCGGCGTGCGTGCGGGCAAGGCCGTCATGGCGATGCTGGGCGTCGATTGCGGTCCCGTGCGTTCGCCGCTGTGCCGCATGAGTTCCGCCGAGGAGGGGCGCCTGTACGAGCGCCTGCGCCCGCTGGACGTCTTCGCCCGCCCGCTCCACAGGGGTTGAAGGATGATGGGCGAGGGACCTATTCCAGGAGTCGGCATCATCCTCCCAGCCCCGGCAGGCCGCCCGTGCTATCGCCCAGGGCCGCCACCTTGACGTTGAGGCGATCGAGCATCGACACCCAGAGGTTGTTGAGCGGCGTCTCCTTGGCGAACTTCAGGTGCCGGCCGGTCTGGATGGTCCCGCAGCCGCGACCGGCGAGGAGGATCGGCAGATCGTCGTGGTTGTGGGCGTTGCCGTCGCTGTTGCCGCTGCCGTAGGCGACCATGCAGTGATCGAGCAGCGTCCCATCGCCCTCGCGCACCGCCTTGAGCCTGGTCAGGAGGTAGGCGAGCTGCG
Organism: Gemmatales bacterium; assembly: GCA_038239195.1. Taxonomy (GTDB): domain Bacteria; phylum Planctomycetota; class Planctomycetia; order Gemmatales; family Gemmataceae; genus JBBSEZ01. The sequence goes on along the minus strand of JBBSEZ010000295.1, from coordinate 3,564 downwards.
TCACGTGGAACTTGTTGACGTCGCGGATCTTGGCCTTCTTGGCGGGCTTGTTCTCGTGGTGGGACAGGTCGTGATGGCCCTCGGAGACGCCGATCTCGCGGTAGGGGCGGTTGCTGCCCTCGTTGGCCAGGACGAACGTGATGACGCGCGTGACGTCGGCCTGGAACGCCAGCACCATCAGGTCGCACAGCAGCCGGACGTGTTCCTGGAAACTCGCCGGCACGCCGGCAGGGCGGGGGCCCGCCGGGGCCAGCACGGGGGGCAGCTTGGCGGCACGCTCCATGCGCACCTCGACGTCGCGGATGGAGGAGAAATACTCGTCGAGCTTGCGCCGGTCCGAGAGGCCCACCTTGTTGCGAAGGTTGCCAGCGTCGTCGCGCACGAAGTCGAGCACGCTGCGGCGCTTGAGGTCGCGCCGCGCCCGCTGGGCGTCGGGCCCGGCGCCGAAGAGGCGCTCGAAGACCAGGCGCGGGTTGACCTCCTTGGGCAGCGGCTGCGTCGAAGAGCGCCACGACATGGTGGACGAGTAGACGCAGCTATATCCCGAGTCGCAATTGCCCGCCATCGCCCCGTGCTCGCCGCCGATCTCCAGAGACGGGAGGCGCGTCTGGTCGCCGATGCGCGAGGCAGCCACCTGATCGACCGAGATGCCGGCGCGGATGTCGGTGCCATCGGTCTTGCGGGGCTGGGAGCCTGTGAGGAACGCGGCGAGGGCCCGGGCGTGGTCGCCCCCGCCGTCGCCGTGGGCGCGGGCCTTGTCGGCGGTGAGCCCGCTCAGCACCAGAAGGTCGTTCTTGTGGGCCGCCAGCGGCTGCAAGATGGCGGGCAACTCGAAGGAAGCGCCGACGGCCTTCGGCGTCCAGTCGGCCATGTTCTTGCCGTTGGGCACGTAGAGGAACGCCATGCGGTTGGGCGCGGGGTGGCCCGTGCGCGGGGCGGCGGCCCAGCTCGCGAGGGGGCCCATTGCGTCCAGCCAAGGCAGAGCGATGGCGGCGCCGAGGCCGCGCAGGACGGTTCGTCGGGAGATCGGTTCGCTCATCGGGTTTCTTCCTTTCCTCGCCGCAGGCGGAACGGAGCGCTCCGGGCGATCTCGGTCACGAGCGTCGAAAACTTGTAGCCGTCGCGCGCCAGCGCCGCCTCGATCTTATCGACGGCGGGCTTGTCGTAGTGTTCCAGCCCCCGGCCCAGGGCGTAGGTCATCAGCTTCTCGATCAGGTTGCGGGCGACGAGCTCCTTCTGGCCCTTGAGAACGCGCTTGAGCCCGCCGGGGCCATCGAACGATTTGCCACCCGGGAGGGTGCCCGAGGCGTCGATCTTGAACTTGCCGTCGTGCGTGCGGAAGGCGCCGATGGCGTCGAAGTTCTCGAAGGCGAAGCCGATCGGGTCCATGCGGGCATGGCAACTGGCGCAAGCCGGGTTGGTGCGGTGCTTCTCCATGCGCTGGCGCAGGGAGCCCATGAGCATGGCCTTCTCGCTGTCGGGCAGCTCGGGCACGTCGGGAGGGGGAGGGGGAGGGGGCGTGCCGAGGAGCTGTTCGAGCACCCATCGGCCGCGCTTGACGGGCGAGGTGCGCGTCGGGTTGGAGGTGACGGTGAGGACGCTGGCGTGTCCCAGGATGCCGCCGCGCTGCCCGTCGTGGAACGTCACGCGCACGAACGTCTCGCCCCGGAACGGCTGGCCGTCCTTGCCGGCGCGCGCCTTGCCGTACTCGCCGCCGTTGGTGTCGTAGACCTTGTAGTGGTTCGCGAGGCGAGCATTGAGGAAGGTAAAGTTACCGTCGAGCAGGTCGAGGACGCTGCGATCCTCGCGGACGATGGCGTCGAAGAACAGTTCGGTCTCCTTCAGCATGTCGTTGCGCAGCTGCTCGGTGAAAGTCGGAAACAGTTTCGGGTCGGGAGAGAGCGTTTTGAGCCGGCGCAGCTGGAGCCATTGCATCGCGAAGTTCTCGGTCAGCGCCTTCGCCTTGGGGCTTTTGAGCATGCGGGCGACCTGGCGGTCGAGTTGCTCGCCGAGCGTGCCCTTGGCGGCCAGGGCCAGCAACTCGTCGTCGGGCATGCTGCTCCACAGGAAGTAGGAGAGGCGCGAGGCAAGCTGGTGTTCGCCAACGGGCCGGGGGCCGGGGCCAGCGGGGCGGTCGTCGAGCTCGAGGCGGAAGAGGAACTTGGGAGAGACGAGGACGGCCTGCAGGGCGAGCTGGATGCCCGCCTCCCAGCTCTCGCCGCGCCGCTCGCTGGCCTCGACCAGCTTCGCGAGGCGATCGACCTCATCGTTGGTGGCGGGGCGCCGGTAAGCGCGCGAGGCGAAACGGCGCAGGACCTCGCGCGTCTGCTGGCCCTTCGGTTTGCCGGGAGCGAAGGCGGTGATGCGCTTGTGGCTGGGCGGCCGGGTGTCGGTCGGGCCGTTGAGGTTGAACCATTCGACGTGGACGGTGGGCGCCTTGGCCCCGGCGGGCGCGAGCAGCGTTACGCCCAGGCGGCGCGGTCCCTTGGCGAGCGGCACGGTCACTTCGAGGATGGCCGGCGCCTTCTGGGTGGCGGTGACGTCGAAGGTCTTGAGCTGTTTGCCGTCGGCGAGGAGGGCGACGCGGGCCGGCGCTTTGTCGGGGAGCTCGGCGTAGACGCGAACGCGGAACACGTAGTCGCCGGCCATCGTGAGCGGGTGGAGCGAGTGGAGGGGGCCCATGGGCGGGAGGGGGCGCCACTTGTACGCCTTGGGGGTGGCCGGCTCCAGATAGCGCGAGCCGACCCAGCGCTGCGGCGGCTTGGGGAGGGGGACGACGATGGCGCGCTGCGCAATGCTTTCGGCGGCCGCGAGGTAGCGCTCCATGAGGACGGGGGACAGGGTGAGCACGTCGCCGATGTTGTCGAAGCCATAACCAATGTCGTCGGAGGGGAAGTCCTCGGCCGGGTTGAAGTCGATCCCGATGAGGTCGCGGACGGTGTTGTTGTACTCGCTGCGGTTGAGTCGGCGGACGGTGACCCGGCCTGGGTCGAGCCTGGCGCCGCGGTCGGCGCGGGCGAAGACGTCGCGGACGAGGAGCGTGAACGACTCGACCTCTTCGAGGGTGGGGCGAGCCCGGCCCTTCTTGGGGGGCGGCATCTCGCCGGAGCGGACCATCTGCACGACGTTCTGCCAGGTCTTGCGGCCCGCGAGGAGGGACGCCTCGGTGCGGAAGGCGTCTAGGGAGAGGTCGGCGCGGCGGAGCTTGGCGTTGTGGCAGGCGAGGCAGTGCTTTTCGAGGAAGGCAACGCCCTTTTTCGCGAAGGCGTCTGGCGGCGCGGGCGGGGCGGCGGCGGGGGCGCGCGGCGCAACGCGGACGGCGAGAACGGCGCCCAGACCGAGGGCAGCGCTGACGAGCCAGAGGAAGGGGAGCGTTCGGCGCAGGCGCATCATTGAACGTACCCGGGAGGATGGCAACGAGCAGGGAGGACGCACGGCAGGTGGGAGAGCGGCCGCGGTGGGAACAGAGTTGATTCTATCTGGGCGGGGAGTTGCAGACAAAGGGAAAATGTGGGAGTGGGGGGAAATGGCGCGAAACGGCAAGCAAGAGCGTGCGCTCTTGCT